>LJOT01000881.1 GCA_001672075.1 Anabaena sp. CRKS33 | reverse complement strand
TTTGCATTCAATAAAGTAAAAATCCTGTCCAGTTCTAATATTCCTGCTAATTCAGCTTCTTCTGTTGTAGTTAACATTCCTGCTTTATTTTTATCAGCGAGTTGTTCTAACCTAGATTGCAATTCTGGAGTGAATTTAAACAAATTCAAATTTCTGACTTTGCTGATTTCAATTCCAGATTCTATCCAGTATGAGGGTTGAATCATTACTTGAGTCATCATAGAATTTTTTAATAATTTTGATAACTTTTATATTATAACATAGTCAACAATAAAAATATGGATAATTTAAAATATTTTTTGTCTGCATCAGGATAACCAGGATTAAGGGATTTACAGGATGTTATTGTTTATTTGAGGTGGGGATTTTGAGGGTATTTTTCTCTGCATCAGGATAACCAGGATTAAGGGATTTACAGGATGTTATTGTTTATTTGAGGTGGGGATTTTGAGGGTATTTTTGTCTGAATCAGGATAACCAGGATTA
>LJOT01000880.1 GCA_001672075.1 Anabaena sp. CRKS33 | reverse complement strand
ATCTGGTTCACCTTGTATTTATTTTACTCAATTGAATGAACCTAATCCTAGAGAGTTAGCTAAACTACATAAACTGTCTTGGAATCATGGTTTAGCCCCTATGTTGTGGGTAATTACTCCTGATGAAGTTTTACTTTATAACTCTTATTCTCAACCAAAAGAACAAGATGAAATTAATCCAAATCGGAATTTAATTGAAAAATTTAAAACAACAGAAAGCGGCTTAGAACGTATGAATAAATACGCTGGTCGTTTACAAATTGAATCTGGTGAATTTTGGCAGTGGGAGAAAGCGAAACAAATTGATCGTAAACAAAGGGTAGATTCAGTTCTTGTCAAAGATTTGAATGACGCTGAGAAAGAATTGACTGAAAATCAAAAATTAGATCGTCAATTTGCTCACGCGCTTTTAATACGTTCTGTTTTTGTTGCTTATTTGCAAGATAGAGGTATTTTAAATCAAGACTTTTTTAGCAATCGCTTTGG
>LJOT01000185.1 GCA_001672075.1 Anabaena sp. CRKS33 | reverse complement strand
TTACCGTTCCTGTACCGGAGGCAATCATCATCTTTCTATATTACAAGAATTGCGGCTCAAAGCCGTTAATTAAGGCCAATAGCACGATGTGGTGTCACCACCAAATTCTTTCAGTAATTTATATATATTTATTCATACATTTACAATATCAAATTAATTTGTTTTAAATACAACTTTATTAATACGTATATTTGCTGTTGATCTTGCAGAATTTACCCATTATCGGGCGAAAATAAAACCCCCTTTGGGTATTATCCTGTAAGAATTGCATAATGTGTCACAAAAATCTTATTTAAGTTCTATTTTTGTGTCATGCAATGTTGAAGGTAAAAAAATTATAAAACTTTGTTGATAAAAGCCGCTTTTTTTTCAGTAATTTAACTAGTTGACAATCAATAAAAATGCTAAATATAATCACAAATATAAATCTCCGGTAAAGATTGTAGACCCAAGACTCCTTACATGAGTAACGTCTCTACAATGGTTATAAGTCACGCATATTTAATTAATTTTCAGAGATATCTAATGTGTAGAAAAAATTTAAACTTTAATAGGATAATATGGCAATCATAAACGGCACAAATGGAAATGACAATTTAGTCGGAACATCTACGAATGACATTCTATTTGGTGGCTTAGGTGCTGATACCCTGATTGGTGGCTTAGGTAATGACATTCTATTTGGTGGCTTAGGTAATGACATTCTTGATGGTGGCTTAGGTAATGACATTCTTGATGGTGGCTCAGGTGATGACATTCTTGATGGTGGCTTAGGTAATGACATTCTATTTGGTGGCTTAGGTGCTGATACCCTGATTGGTGGTGATGGCAGTGACATCTACCATGTAGATAATGCAGGTGATGTAGTTACGGAATACTTTGACGGTGATTTAGGTGGTGTAGATACAGTATTTTCCTCCGTGAACTTCACCCTGGGATTTGGACTAGAAAACCTGACGTTAACAGGTTTTAGTAATATTAATGGTACAGGGAATGGTAATAACAATGTTGTCATTGGTAACAGTGCTAATAACATTCTTGATGGTGGCTTAGGTAATGACACGCTCATTGGTGGCTTAGGTAATGACATTCTATTTGGTGGCTTAGGTGCTGATACCCTGACTGGTGGCTTAGGTGCTGATACCCTGACTGGTGGGTTAAGTGCTGATACATTTGTATTCAACAGCAAATTTGAAGGCATTGACATCATCAAAGACTTCCAGCGAACAGAGGGTGATAAAATTCAGGTCAGGAAAATTGGATTTGGTGCTACCTCCTTGGATCAGTTCAGCTATAACGCCTTGAGTGGTAATTTGTCCTTCCTGGGGAGTACATTTGCCGTAATTGAAAACAAACCAGATGGCTTTGAGGTTTCCTTAGATGTTGTATTAGTCTAGATTTCTAATCTCAAGACTGATTGTGGGAAACTCAATGAAATAATATGCAATTCTAGCAACTTTGTAGAGACGTTCCATGAAACATCTCTACATTCTTTTTCATTAGATTTTTGATAAAAAAATATTACCAATACAAGTAAGTTGGCATCAAAAAACCAAACTTTGTAAAAAAACGTAAAATCGCTGAAAACCTGTTCCCTGTTCCCTGTCACCTGTCACCTATTCCCTGTCACCTGTTCCCTGTCACCTATTCCCTAGTTAGTGAATATGTAAGAAAGTCTGAGCAACCGTACAAGCCGCTCAGATTGATTAGTTTTTATTCCGTCTGTGTCAGGATTAACTACAAACCCAAAAATTACCTTTTCGGAAATCCGCTGAAAATCCAACAAATTATAATTTTATTTAATAAAAGCTTGACTAATTAGTTATCAATCAGGTATTATATTAGATTGTCTGTCTAATTCTGGCTCGGATCAGGTAGACATACTGCAAAAGCTGGCAAAAGCTGTAAATGCGTCTCTATAGAAGATTATAGCCAGCTACCTGTACGGCAACCTCAAGGACGATTTAATGACCTACGCAATTATTGAAACTGGCGGAAAACAAATTAAAGTAGAAGCAGGTCGTTTTTACGACATTGAACTACTCAACGCCGAACCAGATGAAAAAGTTACCATTAACGCTGTATTGCTTGTAAACCACGACGGCGCACTTTCTATTGGACAACCTTTAGTAGAAGGTGCAACAGTCGAAGGGACAATTATGCGACACCTGAGAGGTCGCAAAGTCCTGGTGTATAAGATGAAACCTAAAAAGAAAACCCGCAAAAAACGGGGACACCGCCAGGAAATCACCAGATTTTTGATTAATTCTATCAATCTCAACGGCGAAGTTTTAGCTTACGAAGAAAGCCCCACTGGTGCTGAGAGTCCAATTATTGACGCTGACTTTGTGGAAGAAACCGCAGAGGAATCATAAAAATTGACAATTGATAATTGACAATTACAATTACCAATTACCAATTACCAATTAAATTTTCCCAGTCTAAACTAGACAATTAGCGGTCTGGGATTCATAAAGTAAATAAAAAAGAGGAAACTATGGCTCATAAGAAGGGAACAGGTAGTACGCGTAACGGTCGTGACTCGAATGCTCAAAGACTAGGTGTAAAACGTTACGGTGGACAAACTGTACGCGCAGGTAATATTTTGGTTCGTCAACGTGGTACTAAGGTTCACCCTGGTAACAATGTAGGTATTGGTAGTGATGATACCTTGTTTGCTTTAGTTGACGGTGTAGTTACCTTTGAAAGAAAGGGTAAAAGCCGGAAGAAAGTTAGCGTTTATCCAGTGGTAGTAGCAGAGGTAGAAGCGTTAGCAAGCTAGTTAGTGATTAATTATCTGGCTAAAAATTGTAGAGATGTTCCACAGAGCGTCTCTACAAGATTTAAAGTAATTAAGATGGGGTAGTTCATATATAAAGCTTGATAAATGCGCCCAGAGCTAAACCTGCGACTGCAAAAAAGGATATACAGCCAAAAGCGAGTTCTGGTTTTAAAACAAGTGTTTGGAAATCTATTTTCGCTAAAATAGTCGCGCACAAAATGAGTAAAATGTCAAGAAACACCCGAAACCAGGCAACCATGAGAAAAAATAGGAAAGCTGCTAAGATAGCCACACCAAAAGCCCTAGCACTTGACTTGAACAAGATACTGGGATACTCATTTAGTTTTAACCAAGGGTTGGTAAAACAGATTAAAGACAGCAGGATAGTTACCACAGTTAGCAGCCATATATACCAAGGGGCTTTTTCTTCAAATATCATCCAGCCCAATGTACTGTAACTCAGTAATACCAGTGTCAGGGAGAACCAAGGGATCTTTTTCAACGTTGACATATAGCAGGAGTCAGGAATAAAACAGAGTGAATAAATGTGAAAGTTCTGTACCTTAATCAGTTACAAATCGTAATATACTGGTATTCTCAATATCGTTTGCATTCATTATTTCACAGATTTACCGAACCCATAAGGTTTCTGGATGGTAAATTCCACCCCTAATTCCATTTTGAGAGAATAAAAATCAACATTTGGTTAAATATGTTGATAAATATTTGTAAACTGTTAGCAGTTGAGTAGCCAACTGGCATATCATTAAGGATTGATCATGAGACAACTTGTTATCGTCGAGCGTATAAGCCTAATTGGTCATATCGTTTCTATGGTATTTGGACTGCTGGGGATATTAATTGTGATTCCCAATGCTGAATTGCTTGTCAGCTTATCCGCAGCAGGTGAGACCGTCATGCAGTGGAGTATGGCAGGTGGTGGTGTGGTATATATGATTTTCGGGGCGTTGGGAGTGTTCCTCTATGCTTACCGAACTTTAGGTTTGGCACGCACTTTAGGATTTTTAATACCATCCTTATCAATTTCCCTAACTAGTGAATTATTAGGAACTAGTACAGGTTTTCCCTTTGGAGGCTATAGCTACTTGAGTGGCTTAGGTTATAAAATTTCTGGTTTAGTACCTTTTACAATTCCCCTGTCATGGTTTTATGTAGGATGTGTATCTTATGTATTAGCCCGTGCGGGTTTACAAGTAGATAAAAAACCCAGCTTGTTTCGTCACCTGGGAGCAATTGTTTTAGGGGCTTTACTACTGACCTCTTGGGATTTTGTCCTTGACCCAGCCATGAGTCAAACTTCTCTGCCTTTCTGGTATTGGCACGAACCAGGCGCTTTCTTTGGTATGCCCTACCAAAACTTTGTCGGTTGGATGGGTACTGGTGCTTTATTCATGACTGTAGCGGCTTTATTATGGAGTCAAAACCCGATTAAATTAGACTCTTACCAATTGAATGTACCTTTATTAGTTTATTTAGGTAATTTTGGTTTTGCTACGGTCATGAGTTTAGCCGCTGGGTTTCCCATTCCTATATTACTAGGTGTAGCTCTGGGTGTCGCTCCGGCTGTGCTATTGTGGTACATAGGTTCTAGCGCACCCGCAACAGTAAATATGGAAGCAGCTACTCAGGAAGTTGCTGTTACTAATGTGAAGGTTGCTTTTAAGTAGGTAAGAGAGAAAAGGAAAGAGGGAGAGGAAATTATTTACCTCTTTCCTAATTACACAAGAAGAAAGCTGAAAATACCAGACAGACTCATGTTTAGAAACTTTTAGCTATGTTTGAATAATGAGAGTGATATAATCACATTTATAAAATATGTATAAAATATGGCAATACTTAATAAGTCCACTAAATTATGCACGTTATTTCTCGTAAAGTGTTGCGTCAATTTTGGCAAGAGTATCCTGACAGTGAAACTGCGCTGATTCGTTGGCTCAAAATTATAGAATCCGTAAGCTTTCAGAGTTTTGAAGAATTACGTTCTGTTTTTCCCAATGCTGATCTTGTCGCTAATTTAATTGTGTTTAATATTGGTGGTAACAAATATAGATTACTTGCTTCAATTCATTTTAATCGTCAGAAGGTTTATATTCGTTATATCTTAACCCATTCAGAATACGACAAAGACAGATGGAAAAGTTAATCACACTCCCCCCAGATATTAATACTCATTGGAATGCGATCGCACCACTGCTGATAATTCGGAATGAAGACGAATATGAGCAAGCAATTGAGCTATTAAATAATTTGATTGATGAAATTGGCACAAATGAACAGCATCCTCTTTATAATTTGCTTGATACCTTAGGGACGCTGATTGAGGTTTATGAGAAAGAGCATTATTCTATCCCTAATTGTAGCGGTAGTGATGTATTGGCTTATTTAATGGAGGAACATAGATTAAGTTTATCAGATTTGCCTGAAATTGGTACATCCGCAACAATAGAAGCTATTTTAAATAAACATCAAGCACTAACTCTGAGTCAAGTTCAACAGTTAGCACAACGTTTTCAAGTTCAACCTCAAGTATTTTTGGATTAGTCTTGTGGGCTAGATTAAAAACAAATTATTGTTAAGTTAATTTACACAAATTGCGAGAAGATGTAAACTAGCTACTTTATACAAAAAGTCAAGGTTAGAATTGCTAAATATTATTCCTCTCCTCCTGCTACTGGTCCAAGTCCCCGCTACGGCGATTTTACTTTCTCGTTTACTCAAAGGACCAGGACGTTATCCAGCTTTAAAACCACAACAACCCACACCAGAACTCTTGGGAAATGTGAGTGTGGTTGTACCGACACTTAACGAAGCATTACGAATTAGCCCGCTGTTAGCCGGTTTAAGTCGCCAAAGTTACGAAGTTAGAGAAATTATTGTTGTTGATAGTAAGTCACAAGATGGTACTCCTGACCTAGTGAAAACCGCAGCATTAACAGATCCCCGCTTTAAATTAATGACAGATGATCCCTTACCTACTGGCTGGGTTGGTCGTCCTTGGGCTTTACATAATGGCTTTTTATTTACTTCCAAGGGCAGTGAGTGGTTTTTGGGCATGGATGCAGATATTCAACCCCACCCCGGTTTAGTGGCGAGTTTGGTGAAAACTGCGATCGCTCAAGGTTATGATTTAGTATCTTTATCACCGCAATTTATTCTCAAATATCCGGGAGAATGTTTATTACAACCAGCTTTGTTGATGACATTACTGTATAGATTTGATCCTACAGGTATTTATACTGAACAACCAGAACGGGTCATGGCTAATGGCCAGTGTTTTTTGTGTCGTCGGTCTGTGTTAAAGGCTGTGAATGGTTACAGCAGTGCTAAAGGTTCTTTTTGTGATGATGTCACCTTAGCCCGGAATATTGCCTCTCATGGCTTTAAAGTGGGCTTTTTAGACGGGGCAAAGGTGCTAAAGGTGCGAATGTATGAAGGGGCTTTAGAAACCTGGAAAGAATGGGGACGTAGCCTAGATTTAAAAGACGCAACTTCCCGCGCTCAAGTTTGGGGTGATTTATGGTTATTGTCTGCGGTGCAGGGTTTACCACTATTGATTTTACTGGGTTATTTCCTGTTTCCGCCTTTGCTTCCCTCACTGCCGGCAATGCTATTGTTAGAATTAAATATATTTTTGGTAGTGATTCGTTTTGCTTTATTATTAGCGATCGCTCCCTCTTATGATCGTCAAGATGCCAAAGGTGGTTGGTTATTCTGGCTTTCCCCCTTGGCTGACCCCCTAGCAGTGTTGCGAATCTTTTTATCTGCACTCCGCACTCCCAAAGAATGGCGCGGTCGGAAATATGGTGATTAATGCTATTTAGGGTGCTGACTGAGGGTATCGCTCTTTGTTCCAATTTATCTGATTGGGGAGAGCGATCATCATTACCTATTTTATCATTAGTTTAGGAGATTAACTATAATAACAATTAAGTGACGTTATACTATATATAGTTTTAACTTAAAATAAAATGAGCGATCGCCCACTTCAGATCACCCTCCATAAGCGCGTTCAATCTGCTTTGGATGCACTTTCTCCTCAAGAAAAACAAACTGTATCTCAAACTTTGATGAATTTAGCTAATTCTGGGATAGAAACAGCAATATCAGCTAATATCATTAAAAAGCTGAAGATAGATGAACCACTCTATTTATTGCTCATAAATCCCAACTTGAGAGCAATTTTAAATATGGACAATCCCGATGAAATTAAAGTTTTAGATTTGATGACTCACGATAGGTTAGAAATTTTTGCGGCAGCAAATAGCTAACTTTAAGTATCACCCATGAAAGATTTTATTAAACTTGATTTTAATCCCCGTATTGCTAGAAGTCAACTTAGAGAACTCCGCTACCTATTAGACAAAAATAAATCTTTATCTGAAAAAGATGATATTCTGCCCTTTTTCAGAGATAATCATCAGTTATCAGCATTTATTGGTTCTTATCATCCCAAGATTAATAGATTTAATCGTCTGGCATTTGAGTATGACATATTTGGAGATTTTACGGCTGACTTAGTAATTGGAGATTCTATTAAAAAATCCTATTGTTTTGTGGAATTTGAAGATGCTGCATCTAACAGCATATTTGTTTCCAGATCAGGAAAAAATACTCCTGAATGGTCTTCCAGATTTGAAAAAGGATTCAGCCAGATTTTAGATTGGTTTTGGAAACTGGACGATTTAGAAAAAACAGATGCTTTTGAAGATAGGTTTACTGCCAGAAATATTGACTATATGGGATTGCTAATTATTGGCAGAAATGAGCATTTAGAACCTAGAGAGAAAAAGAGGCTGGAATGGCGACAGAAAAACCTGATTCTAAATTCTAAACAAGTCTACTGTATGACTTTTGATGAATTATATGATGATCTATTATTCCGACTGGAAAAGTATCAGTTAGCGGCGGAAGTAGACAATTAAATACTCTCTTAAAAAAGTCGGGTAAAGGAATAAGAGATAAGAAAAAATAGTTTTGGGTTTCATTGCCTCAACCTAACCTTGTATCTTAGAGGTATGTTAGAAGAAGAGGCGATCGCTCTAACAGTTGCTGAACATCCAGATGTAATTGTCCTAGATTTGCTGATGCCAAA
>LJOT01000879.1 GCA_001672075.1 Anabaena sp. CRKS33 | reverse complement strand
ATCCTGGATATCCTGATTCTGACAAAATAAAACTTGACATAACCAAAAAACTCTGTTATTATCGTACAATATGCCCTACTCTAACTTTTAGAAAAAAAAATTGATCGCTGTGACGCGATCGAAAAAGGGAAAAAACAAAGAAGGGCAAAAGAGCAAGAGTGTAAAGGGCTACTAAGTCCTCCCAACAACGCAGACAACACGAAAACCAATAATGTTGCCGATGCTGCCGCGCTCGTCCCTATTGAGGAAGTTGCGAGACGCAGAACGGCAGTTTTGAGGATAGTTGATCCAAGACCCGCCCCGCGAACTCCTATCACCGCTTCGTCCGGTCAAAGCACTGCCATCTTTAGGCGCATCACTATAATTGTCTATATAATCATCCAAACACCGTTCCCATACATTACCGTGCATATCATACAAACCAAAAGCGTTAGGGGGAAAAGAACCTACATCTGTGGTTTGTTGACGGTACTGGCCTTTTGGTGCAGA
>LJOT01000878.1 GCA_001672075.1 Anabaena sp. CRKS33 | reverse complement strand
GGTAAAAATTAAACACCCTCCAAGGGATATTAAGCGCAGCTTAATCGTGAGAGAGAGTAGTTTTATTTTTACCAATCTTAAAGGTTGGTGGATTTCCTCAAGAATGTTAGACTCAAAATAGGTCGGGATTGGGAATAGAAGATGATTGTTTTTGAATTTAAAGCCAAAGGCGCAAAGCAGCAATATCAAAAAATTGATGAGGCTATACGGATAACCCAATTCATCCGTAATAAGTGCTTGCGCTTTTGGAAGGACAATCAAAATGTTAAATATTACGACCTAAATAAATACACTGCGGTACTAGCTAATGAATTTGATTTTGCTGATAAATTAAACTCAATGGCTAGACAAGCAGCAGCAGAAAGAACTGCTTTTGCAATTAAGCGATTCTTTGATAATTGCAAAGCAAAAGTTCCAGGTAAGAAGGGTTATCCCAGATTTCAAAAAAATAACCGTTCAGTTGAATATAAAACAAGTGGATGGAAACTT
>LJOT01000475.1 GCA_001672075.1 Anabaena sp. CRKS33 | reverse complement strand
AAAAGTTAGAGTAGGGCATATTGTACGATAATAACAGAGTTTTTTGGTTATGTCAAGTTTTATTTTGTCAGAATCAGGATATCCAGGATTTGAGGATTTACAGGATGTTATTGATAAATTGCTGGTTTTCCTTTGCGTCTACCCTGCAAGATTCCTAAGAGGGATTGGGAGAAACCTAAATATTTACCATCAGACAGGGAACAGGGAACAGGGAACAGGGAACATTTTTAACTGTTTGGATATCCTCAATTTTCCAAATCCGACAAAGAAAAATGCACTTATTTTGAGACACCATTAGCCAAAACCTTGCACTTTTTTGTGGTAAAAATCCGCGAAACCCTTTGTTAATGAATGGTTTTAAGTTTATTCGACAAGCCCTATTTAAAGGATTGTAGTTGTTAACTTAGTATTATATCAGAGAATAGGGAGCGCGTAATTACTGGATATTGTATTATAAAGGTTATACGGTCATCTATCACAGATTATGATTTGCTGCTTAAACCCGGATTGTTCCCAGCCTATCAACCCTGATCATCACAAGTTCTGTCAATCTTGCAGAACCCCATTAATACCATTATTAATCAATCGCTTTCGCGTATTGCAGGTGCTTTCTAATGAAGGTGGTTTTGGGAGAACCTATTTAGCGGAAGATAGCCAAAAGTTAAATGAACCCTGTGTAATCAAGCAACTTGCACCTAAACAGTCAGGAACTTACGCTTTAAAAAAAGCCACAGAGTTATTTATTGAAGAAGCTAAACGCTTACAAGATTTAGGAGAACACCCACAAATACCAACACTGTTTGCTTATTTTGAAGATAATGGTTTTCTCTATTTAGTACAACAGTTTATTAAAGGGGAAAATTTATTAGATGAATTAGCACAAAAGGGGAAATATCACGAAATTCAAATTAGAGAATTATTACTAGATTTATTACCATCTTTAAAGTTTATTCATGAACGCCAGGTTATTCATCGGGACATTAAACCACAGAATATCATGCGCCGAGCCAGTGATGGTAAATTGGTATTAATTGATTTTGGGGCTTCTAAACAATTAACTATCACAGTTCACACCCAAATAGGAACACAAATTGGTTCTTATGGATATAGTCCACTGGAACAAATACAAGGTGGTGAAGCTTATCCAGCCAGTGATTTATTCGCTTTAGGTGCAACTTGTTTTCATTTATTAACAGGGGTTAATCCTTTTAATTTATGGACAAGAAATGGTTTTAGTTGGGTGAATAATTGGCGAGAAAATTCACCCGTTTCTGTCAGTCAGGATTTGGGGAAAGTTTTAGATAAGTTGTTGAAAATTGAGATTCAAGAACGGTATCAATCTGCGGATCAAGTCATCAAAGATATACAAATTCCTCCTATAGTTTATCTACCTCCAGGGGGAAATCAAATTTCTCAAAATCAAATTTCTCAAAATCAAATTTCGGGAAATTCTCCAACTACAATCAATCGTCGCGGTTTTATCTATGGAGGATTATTTTTAGGTGGTGTAACTGTTGCATTTATAGGACAAAGTTTATTTTCTGGGCAGCAAAATCAAACCTCAATTTCAGATACAACAACTCCTGAAAATACAATAACTCCTGAAAATACACCAACTCCTAAAAATAGACCAACTCCTATTATAAATAACCTGAAAACCTTTAGTTTTGAAGTGGTCAGCACTAACGCAACCGGAAACATCATTAACCGACGGAATGAAAGTGCAACATACTTTACAGAAGATTTAGGAAATGGTGTGACATTGGAAATGGTGGAAATCCCAGGGGGAACATTGATCATGGGTTCACCGGCAAACGAAGCGGAAAGGGATTCAGACGAAGGACCACAACATCAAGTTACTGTTCCTAGTTTCTTCATGGGAAAATATGAATTGACACAGGCACAATATCAAGCTATCATGGGTAGTA
>LJOT01000877.1 GCA_001672075.1 Anabaena sp. CRKS33 | reverse complement strand
CAAATTTGACTTGTTGCTTCCCATCTACTAATAACACGGAAATCTCTATTAAACTTTTCTGCTTTACCTTCGCATAAAGTTCTAAATTGCCTCCACCCTTGTAGACTAATTGACTTGGCAAGTTTGCGATTTTTAACCATGCCCGACACATTCAAATCTTCCAAAACAATAACTTGGTTTTTGCTAATAATTTTGGTGGATAATTTGTGAAGAAAGTCTTTGCGAATATCAGTGATTTGATTATGCAGTTTCGCAATTTTAATTCGAGTTTTATGACTGCGTTTTGAGTCTTTGGGTTGCCTTGCTAGTTTTTTCTGGAGTTTACGAATCTTCCTGTCTAATTTTGAGTAATCAGGACTTTGGGCTTTTTCTCTATTACTCATTACAGCAAAAGTTTTTATTCCTAAATCAATACCGATACTTTGGTTTTTGGCATCAATATTAACGGGTTTAACTTCTACTACAAAACTGAGAAAATAGCGATTAGCGC
>LJOT01000876.1 GCA_001672075.1 Anabaena sp. CRKS33 | reverse complement strand
TCTGACAACCATCACAAACAATCTCCAAATGGTGAAAACGTAACTTGATATAGCTTGTGCTACACTATCAGAAAATTTCCCAATCTTCAATTTTTAACCCTTGAACTCGTTTAAATTCCCTGACATCATCTGTTGCAAAATCAATAGCTGAGGAACAATTGCGTGGTAGGTTTAATGTTATTAGAAATGCCTCATCATCGGATAAATTAGTATTAGCTTATGCAAATTTTCAGGATGTTTTTTAGAAAATATAGGTTTTTGTGAATGATAGAAAATATATTTTCCTCCAAATCATAAATTATCATCATTAACTATTCACAGAAAACCTACAAATAACAATCCTGTACATCCTTAAATCCTGGTTATCCTGATTCAGACAACTCTTATTCAGAATCAAGAATATATTTTCCTCTAAATCATAAATTATCATCATTAACTATTCACAGAAAACCTACAAATAACAATCCTGTACATCCTTAAATCCTGGTTATC
>LJOT01000875.1 GCA_001672075.1 Anabaena sp. CRKS33 | reverse complement strand
ATCCTGGATATCCTGATTCTGACAAAATAAAACTTGACATAACCAAAAAACTCTGTTATTATCGTACAATATGCCCTACTCTAACTTTTAGAAAAAAAATTGATCGCCGTGACGCGATCGAAAAAGGGAAAAGAAAAAGAAGGGAAAAGGGCAAAAGAGCAAGAGTGTAAAGGGCTACTAAGTCCTCGCCGCACCACTACATACAACCCGAAAACCAAAACCGCTGATCCTGAAGGGGTGGAGGTTGTTGTTGCGGTCCCCAGAACGGCAGCCTTGAGGCTTACTAATCCACGAACCACCACGTAGCAGTTTGATATCACCGCTTCGTCCGGTCAAAGCACTGCCATCTTTAGGCGCATCACTATAATTGTCTATATAATCATCCAAACACCATTCCCATACATTACCGTGCATATCATACAAACCAAAAGCGTTAGGGGGAAAAGAACCTACATCTGTGGTTTGTTGACGGTACTGGCCTTTTGGTGCAGA
>LJOT01000874.1 GCA_001672075.1 Anabaena sp. CRKS33 | reverse complement strand
ACTTTGATAAACTTGATAATCAATAAAAGCCGCCAATTTTTCCTCAGATTTAATTTCCCGTTGCCAAAATAATTGGGCAGCAAAATTACCATTTATTCCCGGTGCGTAGCGTTTCACCAATTCAATAAACCAACCAGGGGGTTTTTCAGTCGTTTTTAAAATCCATTCCATTAGAGTTTCGCGCTAAGATGCAAATAATAATCAAGTATTAATTTAAGTTTAAAGTGATACTTCTGCAATATTTTCTAAATTAGGAAAATGCAGGTTAATATTCATAGTTATTTCCTTGTTTTTTTGACGGTGACACCGCACAGCAAATTGACAAGATTCACAGATTTGATCAGATTCTTTAAGTGGTAATGGTGTATTATGTTCATAATCTCTAACCCATTTTGTCAGGTTGTTTAATAATTGATTTAATTCCTGTGCTGTTTTTTGATGTTGTTGTGCATTATAAGTGAATTTGATATTTTTAGTTTGCCCTTTTGATTG
>LJOT01000873.1 GCA_001672075.1 Anabaena sp. CRKS33 | reverse complement strand
ACTTGTGCAAGAAGCACCACCTGAACCAGATCAGACCTTAGAAAATTATATCCGCGATCGCGCTAATCAAGAGATTAAGAAAATATTAGCGCAATTTGAGTTAACTAAAACTGATCGTGATATTGCTTTAGATGCCGTTAAGGATAGTATATCTGATGAAATCAAAGCTTTATCAGAAGAAGACCCCATTCGCATCGCCGCAACAGCAGACTCCAACGCCCTTAGTAATACTTTTAAAAGCATTACCAAATACTTCATGCGCCGTCAAATTATCGAAGATAATGTGCGCGTTGATGGGCGTAAACTTGATGAAGTCCGTCCTATATCTTGTAGAGTTGGTATAATACCCAAACGAGTACATGGCAGTGGTTTATTTAACCGGGGACTGACTCAAGTATTATCAATGTGTACCCTTGGTACTCCTGGTGACGCTCAAAATCTTAACGATGACTTGCAACTAGACCAAGCTAAACGTTATCTACATCACTATAAC
>LJOT01000474.1 GCA_001672075.1 Anabaena sp. CRKS33 | reverse complement strand
GGTGGTGAAGCTTTCGTTATCGTTAAGGTCAGTTACTCCAATGGTTAATTGTTTTTCAAAGGATAACTCCCCTTGGTCTGTGGTTTTGACTCTAATGCTATAACTGTTTTTGGCTTCAAAGTCAAATACAGCGTTGGTTTTGAGTTGATTATTGGTAATGGTAAATAAACTATTATCCGTTGCACCTTCCCCAGTAACTAAACTATAGGTAAAGGTGTCTCCTGTATTTGGGTCTGTGGTGGTGAGATTACCAACCACTGTACCAATAATTTGGTTTTCGGCAATTGTGCTGGTGGACAGTGTTAAGTTGGTAGGGGCTTGGTTAGTAAATTCACTGACATTAATAATCTTTAAACCACCGTCACCATCAGCAACATAAGCGTAGTTACCGACTACTTGCACACCCTCAGCATAGCCAGATGTATCATAATTGCCTTTGAGGGTGGGGGTTGTGGGGTTGCTAATGTCAATGATTTGTAGTCCTGAATTCCAATCAGCAACATAAGCATAGTTACCGACTACTTGCACACCCTCAGCATAGCCAGATGTATCATAATTGCCCTTGAGGGTGGGGGTTGTGGGGTTGCTGATGTCTATTATTTTTAGTCCTGAATCGCCATCAGCTATATAAGCGTAATTACCGACTACTTGCACACCCGAAGCATAGCCAGAAGTATCATAATTGCCTTTGAGGGTGGGGGTTGTGGGGTTGCTGATATCAATGATTTGTAGTGAATCACCATCAGCTACGTAAGCATAGTTACCGACTACTTGCACACCTAAAGCATAGTAAGATGTATCATAATTGCCCTTGAGGGTGGGTGTAGTGGGGTTGCTTATGTCAATGATTTGTAGTCCTGAATAATTATCAGCTATATAAGCGTAATTACCGACTACTTGCACACCTTGAGCATAGTCAGATGTATCATAATTGCCTTTGAGGGTGGGGGTAGTGGGGTTGCTGATGTCAATTATTTGTAGTCCTGAATCGCCATCAGCTACATAAGCGTAGTTACCGACTACTTGCACACCTCTAGCATAGCCAGATGTATCATAATTGCCCTTGAGGGTGGGGGTAGTGGGGTTACTAATGTCTATTATTTGTAGTCCTGAACCACTATCAGCTACGTAAGCATAGTTACCGACTACTTGCACACCATAAGCCCAGTCAGAAGTATCATAATTGCCCTTGAGGGTGGGGGTTGTGGGGTTGCTAATATCAATGACTTGTAGTCCTGAACCACTATCAGCTACATAAGCATAGTTACCTACTACTTGCACACCAGAAGCATAGCCAGATGTATTATAATTGCCCTTGAGGGTGGGGGTTGTGGGGTTGCTAATATCTATTATTTGTAGTCCTGAATTACCGTCAGCTACGTAAGCATAGTTACCGACTACTTGCACACCTCTAGCATAGTCAGATGTATCATAATTGCCCTTGAGGGTGGGGGTTGTGGGGTTACTAATATCAATGATTTGTAGTCCTGAATAACCATCAGCTACATAAGCATAGTTACCGACTACTTGCACACCTTGACCACCAGAAATATCGTAACTTCCCTTGACAACGGGTATGGCAGGGTTGCTAATATCAATGATCTCCAATCTATCCCCTACAGCGTAGGCATAGTTACCCACCACTGTCACAGCATTGGCATAGCTGAGAAAATCCCACTCTCCCACTAATGTGGGTGCAAATACTCCCTGGTAGCTGTGGAGGGTGTCTGCATTGAAAACAGAACCTAACCCCCTAACCCCCTTCCCTACGAGGGAAGGGGGAATGTAAAAAGCCTCTCTCTTTGTGGGAAAGAGGTTTTTTACTGGGTTGATTTCATCTGTAACGGGAATATTCACCTCTAACTGCCAATTTCCCCCTAATGCTGCATTGCCGGTTTTTGTGGTGGAGGCGCTAATGGTGGCGTTGGTAATTTGATG
>LJOT01000473.1 GCA_001672075.1 Anabaena sp. CRKS33 | reverse complement strand
CAGCAGTTCCCAGCATAATAAAACACAGAATAAAATACAGAAATTAACAAAACAACAGCACTAGCATAATACTTGAGAATCGCTAACACCACCCTTCGCTATCGGATTTTTGGACTTTGGCACACATTCCGCACCCTTAACTGTCACAATCTGCTATTACAGAAATTGATCAATAAAACCAGTTAAAACGCCATCAATATTACCTGTACATCTCGCTGGTATATTAATATCTATCTTTAGATAGATGACACTGACTTTCTGTTAATTTATTGTAACTTTGATTACATAAAAAACACAACAATCTTTACGAATTAAATTCTTATCGCCAAAACCATGAAATTAAGCCCAGTAGTAGCGATCGCCATTTTTAGTTCAACATTAGGATTTTACACCCCAAAGGTAACAGCAACACCTAAAACCTTTAAAGAATGGTGTGAACAAAAAGCCAGCTTACCTCAAGAGACAAAACACACTGTAGAAGCATTATTAAATGTTGCTAAAACGCAAAATTGTAATCAAGCTAATCAAATACTAACTAAACTAATTTATCTTGACCTTAAAAAAAATAAAATCAGCGATATTAAACCTTTATCTAACCTCACTAACTTGGCTGCACTTTTCCTTTCACGAAATCAAATTAACGATATTAAACCTTTGTCTAATCTCACTAATTTGACTTATCTTAACCTTGATCACAATCAAATTAACGATATTAAACCTTTGTCTAATCTCACTAATTTGACTAGTCTTGACCTTTCACGAAATCAAATTAACGATATTAAACCTTTGTCTAACCTCACTAATTTGACTACACTTTCCTTTCTACGAAATCAAATTAACGATATTAAAGCTTTGTCTAATCTCACTAATTTGACTCTGCTTAACCTTTCAGTAAATCAAATTAACGATATTAAAGCTTTGTCTAATCTCACTAATTTGACTATTCTTAGCCTTTATCAAAATCAAATTAACGATATCAAAGCTTTGTCTAATCTCACTAGTTTGACTGTTCTTGGCCTTTGGGGAAATCAAATTAACGATATCAAGCCTTTGTCTAACCTCACTAATTTGACTTATCTTAACCTTGATCAAAATCAAATTAACGATATCAAGCCTTTGTCTAATCTCACTAATTTGACTGATCTTGACCTTAAGGAAAATCAAATCAGCGATATCAAGCCTTTGTCTAACCTCACTAATTTGACTGATCTTGACCTTTCTGAAAATCAAATCAGCGATATCAAACCTTTGTCTAATCTCACTAATTTGACTGATCTTGACCTTAAGGAAAATCAAATCAGCGATATTAAACCTTTGTCTAATCTCACTAATTTGACTGATCTTGACCTTGAGGAAAATCTACTTATCTCCAAACAATGCCCCCTACAACCAGTGTCAATTTGTGGGTTTTAATTTTCAGTAAAACCATTACCGGAGATTATACCCTCACCAATAACATCATCACTATTCCTGGTGGTGCAACTGTTAAAACTGTCACTTTTACTAACATTAATTAAAAAAAATGAAAATGTATCGCCTGTCTGAAACAATGCTAGAAGGATATGATTTAGGAGATTATGTCTATAATTACTACCATAATCCAGAAGCTAAAATGCCTAAAATAATATTAGATATGGTTTTATTTTGTGCCGAGATAAAAAGAAAGATAAATAATAAAGATATATCTTTTACTAAAGGCTATAAACAAGTATGCGATATGTTTGGAAATTTTTTAGGAGTGGTCTTGGATAACGAATTAAATCCCGATGAAAAAGATTTTTTTAATGAATTGCTTTCTTATATTCCTGACCATGACTTGTAGTAATTAAATAGCCATTGTCTCCCTGGGAACAAAGCCACTAACCATTTATGTAAACCTATTACTGTAGAAAATTTGATTTTTTCTTGAAGACCACTCTGGTTATAGTCTAATATTTGTTTAA
>LJOT01000872.1 GCA_001672075.1 Anabaena sp. CRKS33 | reverse complement strand
CTCTTTGCTAGGTGCAGGATTATTAGCTTTTGTATTATTTTTCATTTCTACTCAGTTTTGGCGATTTGCTCTCCGTTTTTATACTAGTGCTTCGAGTTAATGATCAGAAAAGTTACAGCAGTTATCGGCATAATCAAGTACAGATATTAATCATAAAACCCTTGTAGGGCGGGCATCTTGCCCGTCAATACTGTATTTCAATTAAGCCGAATGTGTTGTAAATGTAGGCTGACCCTAGAAAACCCAACCTACATTTAACCCAGAGCAAAGAGATTATAATATATCTGGATTTTCACCCAATTCTCGTAATCTAGCCGCTAACTTAGCCGCTTTTGCTTTAGCTTCCTCCTCTCGTAATTTAGCTTTCTCCTCTCGTAATTTAGCTTTCTCCTCTCGTAATTTAGCAGCCTCCTCTGGTAACAAAACTAGATTACCAGCAACATCATAAAACCGCGCCCAAATTGCAGTTTCCCGGTCTATAGTTCCTTCCCAAG
>LJOT01000871.1 GCA_001672075.1 Anabaena sp. CRKS33 | reverse complement strand
CCTACATAAGTACCAATCTTTTTACCAGCGGTGACAACTGCTTTAGCAATATCGCCAGTTTGAAAACCAAAATGTATTTTTTCTCTCGGTACGTGCCTACTCGGAAAACCGTATTTGTCGGTTCGGCAAGATTGCCTAGAACCGTGACCGTTAGCTGTAATTAGCAGTAGTTTAACACCTTTGATATTGAGAATTGGAGTTGACTGACCAACACAAGCTGCGTCAATCCAGTGCGTTTTCTCTAAATTTTGCTCACTTCTATTGAACTTTGTTAACCCTCCTGAACCTGTTTCTACAGGTAATCCAGTTGCTTTGAGAACTTTTAGTAATGCAGTACGAGTTGTGTTTACTGCGGCTGCATCAGCAAGTGGTCTTTTAGCTTGCTTCAAGATTTTCTCTAACTTTGAAGGGTCTTTTTTGAGAAAATCTTTGATGTCTTTCGTTCCCTTTTTGGTGTTACACTTTTCACAACTTAAAGTGAGATTTGTAATTGAA
>LJOT01000870.1 GCA_001672075.1 Anabaena sp. CRKS33 | reverse complement strand
ATATCTAGTCCCTCTATATCTCTATTCCGTAATTTGTGGACAATATCTTCAATCCAGAGTAAATAGTCTTGCTCATACAAAGATACTGCAATTGGTGTTCGTGTCATTGCTGTAAACCCTCTAAATGACCTAATTTCATTTTAAGTGACATCATTTGTAATCTTCGACAATCAACCTGTAAACTAGCAAAATCAAGACAATTTAAACTCTTTTAAGATTTTGCTTATTCCCAGCATATTCACTGAGTATAGCATATAGTGATCAATCACATCCTGTAAATCCTCAAATCCTTGACATCCTGATTCTGACAATTGCTAGTTTATAATTAATCTAAATGTAACTTTTCCATTTACCAAGGAGGAATAAACAATGAAAGGATGGGAAACTTTAGATGCTATAGAAAGACAACCTGATAAAGTCAGTGGTGCATGGGTATTTCGAGGAACAAGAGTTCCCGTTACTGCATTATTTGAAAATTTGCGTGATGGTGCAACA
>LJOT01000869.1 GCA_001672075.1 Anabaena sp. CRKS33 | reverse complement strand
TTCAATTACAAATCTCACTTTAAGTTGTGAAAAGTGTAACACCAAAAAGGGAACGAAAGACATCAAAGATTTTCTCAAAAAAGACCCTTCAAAGTTAGAAAAAATCTTGAAGCAAGCTAAAAGACCACTTGCTGATGCAGCCGCAGTAAACACGACTCGCTGGTCATTACTAGAAGTTCTCAAAGCAACTGGATTACCTGTAGAAACAGGTTCAGGAGGTTTAACTAAATTTAATCGTAGCCAACAACAATTAGAAAAAACGCACTGGATTGATGCCGCTTGTGTTGGTAAATCAACGCCAATTCTCAACATCAAAGGTGTTAAACCACTGCTAATTACAGCTAACGGTCACGGTTCCAGACAATCTTGCCGAACCGACAAGTACGGTTTTCCGAATAGGCACGTACCGAGAGAAAAAATACATTTTGGTTTTCAAACTGGCGATATTGCTAAAGCAGTTGTCACCGCTGGTAAAAAGATTGGTACTTATGTAGG
>LJOT01000868.1 GCA_001672075.1 Anabaena sp. CRKS33 | reverse complement strand
TTGATAGTGCATTCCTCGCAATGTACCTTTTTTATGATTAAAAGAAAGGTTACATTGGGCAACTGTGGGTTTTAAACCATGAGCGATAAATTCATCAGCGCAGAAAGTCCGAGCAAAAAAACCGCGAGCATCAGGCTTTTCTTCTAAGTCAATAATGAAAGCACCAGCGAGTTTAGTGGATGTAAAAATCATGGCTGTTGAGAAAGTTTTTGTGAAGGATAAAAGAGTTATTTTTGATTTTAGGTTTATACCTTTAATCCTAATTGTAATCCCACTTGAGGATTTATTTTGGTAAAAGTATCATCATGATATTGTGTACAAAGTTCAGGTCGTTTAGGAGAGTTAGCAGTGTATGTGAAAAATAAGGTTGAACGCTCTTGGGTTCTCACAGTCCCGTGATGTAAAATATTTCTTACATCTGCAAAAATCACAGTTCCAGCTTTACCAGGACATGATTTCCAAGCTGATTTAGGAATGATTTTCATCATTTTATCA
>LJOT01000472.1 GCA_001672075.1 Anabaena sp. CRKS33 | reverse complement strand
GAAGCACTATAATAATCACATTAGATTATCTATGTTTATACCAGATTTATCCCAGGAGTGCATTTTATGAAATTCAATCGCAGTCAAGTTAAAAAATACCTGCAATTAGCTGATTTTACATCGCTTTTTATTGAAGAACTAGGTTGGGATTATGCTGATATTTCTCCTATTTATTTAAACGTCAATGACGAAAATTATACGATAGAAGCTATTTGTCAAAAACGTGGTTTAATGGTTTATCATTGTTTACCGGAAAAAGGGATTTTACCCAATTCTCAAGTCAGAAAAAAGATTGATGTTGAAGTTACTAGCTATAGTCAAGAACATTTAATTATTTACACAGATAAAGGTCAACAAAAACAAATTTGGCAATGGGTAAAACGAGAGTCTGCAACTAAAACTAAAGCTAAAGAAACTACCTTTAATATTACCCAGTCGGGAGAGTTATTAAGTCAAAAGTTAGAATCTTTATTTATTGATTTTGCGGAAGAGGAAAATCTCACTTTAACTGATGTTACTCAACGCACTGAAAAGGCTTTTGATATTGAAAAAGTTACTAAAGACTTTTTTAATAAGTTCCAAGAAAGACATTTTAAATTTGCTGCTGTTATTCAAGGGATAGAAAATACAAAGGATGCTAATTGGTACGCTTCCGTGGTTTTAAATCGCTTGATGTTTATTTATTTTCTCCAGAAAAAGGGATTTTTAGATCATGGTAACACTAATTATTTACAAGATAAGTTAAAAGTTAGTCAAACTCAAGGTAAGGACTTATATTATCAACAGTTTTTACAAACCTTGTTTTTTGATGGTTTTGGTAAAGCTGAAAAGTTTAGAAAACAGGAAACTCCTGCTTTAATTGGTAAAATTAAATATATTAATGGTGGTTTATTTTTACCTCATATTATTGAAGAGAAATATCGCGGTCAGATTAAAATTAATGATGCTGCTTTTGAGGATATATTTAACTTATTTTCTGGTTATACTTGGCATTTGAATGATACTCCAACCGGGAAGGATAATGAAATTAATCCTGATGTTTTGGGGTACATTTTTGAGAAGTATATTAACCAAAAGGAATTTGGTGCTTATTATACTAAACCGGAAATTACTAATTATCTTTGTGAACGGACTATTAATAAGTTTATTAGTGGGAAAATTGGTAATATTGAAATATTTGATCATCTCAATAATCAATTATGTCAGCAATTACTAGATGATATTTTACCACAACTATCAATTTTAGACCCTGCTTGTGGTAGTGGGGCGTTTTTAGTTGCTGCTTTACAACATTTAATTAAGATATATACTGCCATTTTTGACTTTATTCAAGTTTCGGGAAATGCAGAAAATCAAGCCAGATTAAGGAAGATTAAACAAGATCATCCTTCCTTGGATTATTATATCAAAAAACGGGTAATTACTGATAATCTCTATGGTGTGGATATCATGGAGGAAGCGGTGGAAATTGCTAAGTTACGCTTGTTTTTAAGTTTGGTGGCTTCTGCGGAAACTGTTGATGATTTAGAACCTTTACCTAATGTTGATTTTAACATTATGTCGGGTAATTCTTTAATTGGTTTGATTCGGGTTGATGATCAACGTTTTGATTATATGGGAGAAACTAAACAAGGTAATATTTTACAATCTTTAAATTCTCAAAATTATCAAGCTATTTTAAAGGAGAAAAATGCAAGTATTAAGATGTATAAGGAACACGCTTTTATTATAGGAGAAGTTGAAGGAACTGATCAAGAAGATCGTTTAGAACGATTAAAACGTAATATTAATGATGTTAACCGGCAATCTTTGGTTAAGTTAAATCAATTATTGTTAGATGAATTTGGGAATTTAAAGATTAAGTATGAGGAAGTGCAGTTAAAGGGTAAACCTGTTAAACGGGTTTTAAATATTGCGGATATGGAGGTTTTAAAACCTTTTCATTGG
>LJOT01000471.1 GCA_001672075.1 Anabaena sp. CRKS33 | reverse complement strand
TTTCCCTGCTGCATAGTCCTGAGAAAATCTTTCACCAAAACATTGATCATGAACTTTCATTTCTAGGGCGGATATAAACCCAGGAACTACAGATTCTGAGACAAATTCACCATAATTAAAATTACTGTCTGTATCAAATTTAAAAATTCCCACTCTATCAGCATTAATTAATTGTCGTATTTCTGCCGCAGCCGTATTAAAAATAGTACGCAAATCTAGGGATTGACGAATGCGTTGGGTTGTCTCCCTAAGTAAATGTTCTCTTTCTACTTGCTGCTTAATTTTTTGTTCTGCTTGTTTCAACTCCGTAATATCTCTATTCACCCCAATCACCCGTTCTGCTTCTCCTTGGGAATCGCGCTCAATAATGCCGTAAGATTGGATAATACGGATATTACCATCCGGCAAAATTATTCTAAACTCAATATCAAACTCTTTGCCATCTTTGAGCTTATTTTGTAAAATTTCATTAACTCTGACTACATCCTCTGGATGTAGTGATCTGTGCCAAATTTCCATACAATCTCTATATTCTGATGGTTCGACCCCATAGAGTTCATACATCTTCTTGTCCCAAATTGTATGATTAGTGCGGAGATCCCATTCCCAAATGGCAATTTTTGCCGCTTTTATTGCTAATTCTAAACGACTGGAGAGGTTTTGCAGTTGTACTGTACGTTTCTGTACTCTGGTTTCTAGTTTTTGATTAAATTGAGACAACTGATTTAAGGTTGCTTGTAATTCCTCTTCTTTTTGGACTAGTTTAGTAATATCAGTATTTGCACCAGATACTCGCACTGCTTTTCCAGTTTCGTCCCGGAGAATATAGCTTCTACAGTTTATATAGATAAAATATTCTTGTTTATGTCGCAGCCGAAACTTCAACTCAATAAATTCTATATTTTTATCGTTTAATGCTTGATTGAAGCTGTCGCGGATAGGATCTATATCCTCTGAATACACAAAATTCTTCCATAAAGTTTCAGATTGGAGATGAAATTCTTCATGGTCATAACCCAGCATGGAAAACCAACGAGCAGAATAATAAATACTATCTTCTAGAATATCCCAATCCCACCAAGCATCATTTGCACCCTTGAGAACTAGAGATAATCGTTGTTGTAGTTTTTCTGATTTTTGGACTAATTTACATAATTTTTCCTCCGACTGTTTGCGAACAGTAATATCAACCATAGTTCCAATCACAAGGACAATCTCACCCTGATCATTTAAAACTACTTGATTGCGATCTTCAACCCAGATGTAATGACCATCCTTGCGTTGCAGTCTATATTCTGTGAACAAAGGAATTTTTTGATCTAAGGTTTTTTGAATCAAAGAATACAGTCTGTCTCGATCTTCTGGATGAACTATATCCATGAATTCAGCTAAATTTCTCGGACATTCTGAATCTGAGTAACCCAAAACTTCTGCCATATTAGCTACCCAAGCAGGAGCATCATTGAGCAAATTATATTCATACATAATTTGTCCACTGGCTTTACTTGCTAATTGATAACGATTTTTCCATATTTTCAATTCTGCTAACTGTTGTTTAATTAATTCTTCTGCTTGTTGTCGTTGATGAATTTCAATTTGTGTCTGTTGATAAGTATTTGCTTGTTGAATAGCAATTGCGACTCGCAGTGATATTTGTTGTACCAATTCGATTTCCTCGAGTTCCCAATTGTGGGGAATATCGCGGTAACTTGCTAACATTAGTCCCCAAAGGCGATCTTCAACAACAATGGGAGCTAAGAGTTTAGCGCGAATATCAAGGTCTCTTAACATCTGCTGATGACACTGAGTTATGAATTCCGTGTTAATGTCATTCATTACCCGAATTTGCCCTTGACGGTAAGTTTCAAGCCATTCTGGGGTAATACAGACATCATACGGCTCTTGATGGAGGAGTGAAAGGCCACCAGCCACAATTGCTTCAGCGATAACT
>LJOT01000184.1 GCA_001672075.1 Anabaena sp. CRKS33 | reverse complement strand
AACAGGGAACTCTTAACTGGGAACAGGGAACAGGGAACTCTTAACTGGGAACAGGGAACAGGGAACTCTTAACTGGGAACAGGGAACAGGGAACAGGGAAGAAGTTTTGGGCAACTTTACTTTTCGTTACTTATGTCGGTTTTTTTCCGTTCACTTACTTGTATCATCATGTAGATTCCACACTTTCAAGAAGTCGGGTATTTGGGTAATCATTTTTGACAAGGGGGTAACATATCAGATAAACGAATTTGTAAATCAGGAAACTCTAAAGCTGAGACTATTCCATTTTCCCCAATAATTACCTCACTTTCATAACCATTTTGAGTTGGGTTTCTAAAAATGTGTAATTCACGTTTTACCACATCTAGTACCCAATAATCTTTAATCCCTGCTAAAGAGTAAGCTTTAGCCTTAGTTTCACAATCTAATTTTAAACTACTATCGGCAACCTCAATAATTAAATAAACTTCTGATGGTGTAGGATGATGATCTGCATAGTCCAAAGGATCAATTTTCACGACGGAAATATCCGGTTCTGGTTCAGACCTATTATTTAATTTTACTGGGTCTTGAACACATATTAAAGCCCGATTTTTTAAACAATCTTGCAGTAGTCTATCTACTCTTCCTACTGCTGAACGGTGCGCTGTTCCTTTTGCAATCATCCAAATAATTCTCCCATTTAACAGTTCCACTCGTTCATCTGGAGCAAAAATACCCGCTTCGGTCATGCGGTGATATTCTTCCACCGTCCACAAACGCAATTCTAGATTTGTTTCTGTACTTTGCATAGCGGCTTTAATCACTTTGAGGTGTTTATGTTCACTTGTATTTAATCTAACTCTATCTTTGAGAATATAAATTCGCAGCAGGTAAGCGGACTCATAAAGTCTGACTTACAAACATCTTACCCCTGTCTGATCTCCAAAATATGGCTGCTGATGATGATTAACAAAAATAAATCTATGACAAGTTGTCATATTTGGCGTTAATTGTATTTAAAATGGGATGAGAACAATAAAAATTATTTCCGAGGACAGAAGTATGAAATCTATAGCAGCAACTTTGCGACGTTTGAGCCTAGCTGTATTGACAGTTATTGTAATTTTTGGTAGCTTTGCTGTGTTTACCCCCACTGCATCTGCGGAAACATATACAGTTAAGCTGGGTACTGATAAAGGTGCGTTGGCTTTTCAACCTAAGAAATTGACTGTTAAGCCCGGTGATACAATCGAATGGGTAAACAACAAAGTTCCCCCCCACAACGTTGTTTTTGATGCTAAGAAGAATCCTGCTAAAAGTGCTGATTTAGCAAAATCTTTGTCCCACAAGAAGTTATTAATGAGTCCTGGACAAACCGAAACCACCGTTATTCCTGCTGACGCTACTCCTGGTGATTACACCTTCTATTGCGAACCCCACCGTGGTGCTGGCATGATTGGTAAAATCACTGTTGAAGGCTAATTTATAGCTAAATTTATAGCTACAAGTTTTGTAATTTATAAACTATCCCGTATATTTACAGGGATAGTTTATAGTCACAATCAAGGTTTAACTACCCGATCGCATATCATAACCAAACAAATTAGGATCAACTTCTCCTAATTGTAAATCAGCTAAACCGTATTCTTGCCAACGTCTTTCCACCATGGCAGCTACACGAGGATCTGACTTTAAGGGTGAACCCCATTCATGTTCGGTTTCTGGAGGAATTTTTGTAGTGGCATCTATACCCATTCTCCCACCTAAACCGAGTTTTTCACTGGCAAAATCTAAGGTATCAAAGGGAGTATTAGGTAAAATAAATACATCTCTGGTAGGATCTACTTTAGAACTAATTGCCCAAACCACTTGACGAGGATCTCTAACATTGATATCGTTATCAACGACAATCACAAATTTCGTGTATGTAAATTGTGGTAATGCACTCCAAAAGGCTAAAGCTGCCCGTCGTGCTTGGCCAGGATAAGCTTTGTCTATGGAAATAATCGCGGCTTTGTAACTCAAGGCTTCCATGGGTAGGAAGAAATCAACTATTTCTGATACCTGTTGGCGTAAAATGGGGGTGTAAATCCGATTCAGAGCGATCGCCATCATTGCTTCTTCTTTTGGTGGCAGTCCGCTAAAGGTGGTAAGATAAACTGGGTCTTTGCGGTGTGTCATACACTGAAACCGCACCAAAGGGGAATCCTCCACACCGCCATAATATCCCATGTGGTCGCCAAAGGGTCCATCTGGTAAAACTTCCCCCGGTGTAATTGTCCCTTCCAAGACAAACTCGGAATCTGCGGGAACTTCCAAATCTACGGTTTTACACCGCGCTAAATTGACCCCAGAACCGCCGTACAATCCAGCAAATAACCACTCTGATAAATCCACAGGAATGGGTGTGGCTGCGGCCATAATGATTAAAGGATCTACACCCAGAGCGATCGCTACCTCTAACTTTTTACCACGTTCTGCGGCTTTCCGCAAGTGTCTCGCCCCTCCCCGTACCGATAACCAATGTACGGTCATTGTGTTTTGAGATTGTAGCTGTAAACGATACACCCCTACATTGGGGATTCCTGTCTCACAATCCTTAGTAATTACCAATCCTAGCGTAATAATCTTCCCGGCATCTCCCGGATAAGGACGTATTAAAGGTAACTTATTTAAGTTTAAATCCTGGCCTTGAATTACCACCTGTTGACAAGGGGGAAAAAAGTCCCGTCCCGGTTTGGCTTTCACCACGTCAAATAACACTTTACCAAAATCTATGGCTTGGGAAATCTTTTTTGGTGGTTTGGGTTGTTGAAGCATACTCAACTTCTTTCCCAGGGTTTCTAATTCCTCTGGTTTTTCCATATTCATAGCCCAGCATATCCTTTCCACAGTTCCCATTAAGTTGACCGCAACGGGAAAAGATGCACCTTTGACGTTTTCAAATAATAAGCCTGGACCACCTTTTTGCAGCATTCGGTTAGAAATCTCCGCAATTTCCATATCGGGGTCAACTAAAGCCGAAATTCGCTTTAATTGTCCTCTTTCTTCTAGAATTTTAATGAATCCCCGTAAATCTCGCGCCATGGTTTTGTTTTTATGAAGAAGTGTAAAGCTATTTTTATCTTAGTCTTGATTTGGATAAGTTGACTTTTTAGTACAAATATACTATATTAAGGAAAAGAGGTATTTTTCTCACGCAGAGGCGCAGAGGCGCAGAGAGAATTAGGGGGTTTTATGTTGAAGTTAAATAACAAGATTTCTCTGTTAGAAGTTGTCCAAATTTTATCGGTATATCGTCAAAATATCATTTTGAATTTACATAATTTAAAGGAAGATTATCAGAGAACTGGTATTAAGCGAGTCAGGGGTATAAGGGATATTAATGGTGATTTGATTACTCCTTGTTTAGAAACTCAAGATATCTATGGTGGTGATTTTGTGCAAATGGGTGTATTTGCTATAAATCGCAATACTGCTACTATTAATATGTTGGTCAAGCGGAAGGTTAAGCTGGTAAAAGCTGAAGATAATACGGATATTATTGAAGTTGCTGGTTTACTGGCTGATGATTTATATAATTTTAATAATTATACTATTGTTAAAGATGGTAAGCTTCATGTTTCGGCTTTAAATATCAAAATTAGCAATAAGAAAGTTTTTGATTTATTGCAAGCTAAAGGTGTAATTACTGCTGATAAGTTTGATTTCAATTGTGAGTATACAATTAGGTTAGATAATTTACCATTAGTTCCCGTTAATATAAATTTTGGCAATCTTGATGGGTTGTTTAATCAAGTAGCAGAAATCAAAGTCCTTACCAGTATTTTATCTGCTTATTTACGCCATCAATCTGATGTATTTGTGAGTGATCAAATAGAGGAATTAAAACAAAATTATTTGTCAAAAAACCTGTATTTAAACTTCCCCACAACTCAAGAATATGCAAATACAATTGAGACTCATACTAGTTATAAAATTGATTTTGGTAATCAGGATATTCTCAACTTGAGTAAATTATATGCTGCTAATCAATTTTTAGGGAGGAGATATGAAGTTTATAACCAAGAAACTGGGGAGATATTTCCTAAACCAACCTTAGAAATGGGTTTAAATCAAAATATCGCTTTCCGACAAAAAGCCATTACTGGGAGAATGAAACTAACTAAAGTTGATGACTTAATGAAACCGATTTTTGATGACTTTTTGGGAATTAAAATTAATGGTAAAGTAGGGAAAATTCTCAATCAAGTGGGTGATGCTAATTTAGCATATTTATTATATAAAAAACACACTGGTAAATTAGTCAATAAAGAAGACTTAATTACAGCCATGACAACAGCTTATAAAAAATTAATAGCAGTTGTTGAGCAAATTTATCAACAAAATATTTCTCCCTTAGTATTTTATATTGGTGTTACAGGACATTTACCCAATAAAATCACCGCTAAAGCCATGACTGCTGAAAAATTAGCCGCTAAATATCCCCATTTGCAATTTTCTAAACATGAACAAAAAGGAACATTTTACGAAATTGGAAATACCATTATTAGCATTTACCCGCAAACTGAATATTACAGTAAAAAGTCATTAGCAGTTAGTTAATTGATCTTGTAGAATTTCATGGACAACGCGAATCAGATGAAGATGTATTCGTCTCAGTCCGATTCACGCATTGAGAGAAAACCCAGAATTGATCAGTCCAAATCTAAACGTTTAGATTTATCAAGTTCATCTTGGATCTTTGGTCTATGCTTGCGGGGAGCGTAGCGATCGCTAGGGTATACATAGTCTCTGTTTATACATAATTAGCAAGAACATATTCTAGTGCCAGCTAATTTAAATACAACATATTCCCATGCCACTTGACATTTACATTTACACTACCTTTCATTTAGAATGAAATAGCCCTGACATAGAAAGGTAGTATATTATTAATAATGGAGAGATTTTCAGAATTCTGTCAGTAAGTAATGAAAAATTTATTAGTAATTAGTGATGAAACAAGAAGTATTTGAACGTATTTATGAAGAAGAATTGACCCCAATTCAAAGAAGAATTTTACATCGGATTTTAAAAGGCAAATCATATACAGCAATACGGGGAGATGTCACCGTTTGGTTTGACCGCAAAGTTTATGCAGGTAAAGAAATAGATAAACTTCCTAGAAGTAAACGCACAATACTAGAAGATTTGGAATCAGGTAAAAAATTAATAGATCAAAGCAATTTATCTCATCATTTAAGAACAATTTGTGAACAATTTGAATTAGCTGATTTATCAAAAGTAATACAACAATTTATTAGATACCGTCCTCAATTAGTTTCATCTACAACCTTAAAGCAATTTGAATTATTAGAAACCACACAATTTCCATCTGGTGCAACTAACTCTCTTTATTATCAATATCGCCATCCCATAGAAGAGAAATGTGAGAGTTATATTAAAAAAGTGGGAGAAGAGGCTATTTTACTACGTATTAAAGCTCCTGCTCAAATGGGTAAAACATCATTAATGAACCGATTATTGCATCATGAATACATAAAAAATATCCAAGCAAAAGTTGTCTATATAAACTTAGATGATGCTGATGAACAAGTTTTAAATAAGGATATGTTTTACCGATGGTTTTGTGCCAATGTCAGCAACCAATTAGGATTAGATATTAACGACTATTTAGAAAAAAAGTGGCAACCATTTTTAGGTAACAATGTTAATTGTACTAATTTTTTTGAAAAATTCATTTTTCCCAATTGTCAAAATATCATTTTCTTAGGTATTGATAATCTGCATAGAATTTTTCCTGACCGCAAATTACAAGACTTTCTGCTTTGGCTAAGAACCAGACATGAAAATGCTAAAAATAATCAAATATGGCGTAAACTAGCATTTATTTTAGCCTATTCTACCGATAGATATCCTTTATTTCAGTTAAATTTGTCTTCATTACATAATGTAGGTAACCCACAAGAATTAAGAGAATTTAATACAGAAGAAATTCAAAATTTATCTTTAAAGTACGGTCTTCACTGGCAGATTATTCAAGTGAAAAGTTTACAAAAAATAATAGGTGGACATCCTTTTTTAGTTAGGTTAGCTATGTATTATATCAGTCATGAAGAAATCACATTAACACAAATCTTAAATAAAGCTGCTACCAATGAAGGAATTTATAGTAATCATTTAGGTAGATTACTGAAAATTATTCGTGATTCTCATCTGACAGAGAGCTTAAAAAAAGTTATTAATAGTTTTACCCCAGTTCAATTAGATCCAATAGAAATTTTCCAACTATATAGTATTGGTTTAGTCACAAAAACAGACAACAAAGTTGAACTTAGATGTCAGTTATATCGGGAATATTTTACTACGTTTCTTTAGAAAATCTATTTATTATTGGAGGATAAAAAATGGGTATTTCATTTTATAAAGTTGGAGGAACATTACCAACAAATAGTCCTAGCTATGTGATCAGAACAGCAGATGCAGAATTGTTTAATTTCCTGAAGCAAGGGGAATATTGCTATGTATTTAACAGCCGTCAGATGGGGAAATCTTCAATTAAAGATCAAACTCAATATAAGTTAAAAAAAGAGGGATTTTTTTGTATTGACATTGACCTACAAGGTATTGGAAATCAAGTTACTCAGCAGGAATGGTATGTTTCATTTATTTACAATCTCTTGAATGCAATTTCTTTAGAACAGCAAATAGAAATAGATTTAGGTAGTTGGATAGAATCAAGATCATATCTATCACCTAGTCAATTGTTAAATAATTTTGTTTCCCATGAATTACTAACTTTAGTTCACAAGAAAATTGTAATTTTTATAGATGAAATTGATTGCTCATTTAGTTTACCATTTCGAGATAATTTTTTTGCCTTAATCCGATTTTTTTATAATCAGAGAAATCAAAATATAAATTACCAAAGATTAACTTTCTGCTTGTTAGGAGTAGCGACTCCAGGTGACCTAATTAAAAATCCAGTAGAGAGTCCTTTTAATATTGGTAAAGCTGTGGAATTAAATGGCTTTGAGTTTCATGAAAGTTTAGTTTTAGCTGAAGGATTAAAGGGATTAGCTAGTAACCAAAATGAAACATTAAAACAAGTTTTATATTGGACTGGAGGACAACCTTTTTTAACTCAAACTGTGTGTGACTTATTAGTTAAGTCAGATATTGAAGTATCTGAGGGAAAAGAACAAGCAACTATTCAGCAATTTGTCCATTCTCAAATTATCAATAATTACCATGACTATCAACATTTTGATCAAATTAAAACTAGATTGATTGCTAATGAAAACCGGGTTGGAAAATTATTAGAAATTTATCAATATATTCTCAAACATGGAATTTTTCTGGGAAAAGAAAAAGAATTTGAATCAGAACTAAGACTGTCTGGGTTAGTAGTTAGAAGGAATGGAGGTTTAGAAGTTTTTAATCCTATTTATCAAGAAATTTTTAATCAAGATTGGGTTCAGGAACAGTTAGATAGTATACGACCTTATTATCAGTCCTTTAATTTATGGTTAAGTTCTGGTAAAAATCCAGCTTATCTATTAACCGGAGAAGTTCTGATTCACGCTTTAGCTTGGAAACAGAATAAAAGTATTAGTAAAGATGATGAAGAATTTTTAAGTGATAGTAAATTAACTCAACAGTCCCTTGAATTTGGTAAACAACTCGCAATCGAAAATGAAGCAAAACAAATTTTAGAGCTTGCTAACCAACAAGCTGAGAAAGATAGAAAAATAGCCGAACAGGAAAAACAAAAAGCCCGCAGGTTATTAATTGTTTCTATAACTGCTAGTTTATTAGTATTAACTGGCACATTGATTTTTGCTTTTATCCAAGGTAGTAAAGCTGAAAGGGAATCTCAAAAAGCTAATCAAGCAAAGCGGGAATTAATTAATACAAAAAAAGAACGCAGTCAAATTGAGTTACGTGCCAAACAAGCAAATCAACAATTACTTTTTGTTCAAGGTAATTTGAAACAGTTAGAAATAGATAGAAATAAAGCTCAACAACAGGTTAAAGAATTTCAAGCACAAAAAACAGCTTTAGAACAGGAGCGTGAGGTAATTTTAAAACAAAAGCAAAAAGCGGAA
>LJOT01000867.1 GCA_001672075.1 Anabaena sp. CRKS33 | reverse complement strand
TGGGAAGAGACTCAGCGAGAGATCGATCGTGGTGGAATCCAGAGCGTAAACCGTGTTCTCCAGTTCCAATCCAAGATCCTCTCCGGCGTAGAGGACACGTGCCTTGCGCATGAGCCCTTTGGCGAGATCTTCCCAGAGTCTCCAGTCCCTCTGCTCGTTGGCATCGGCCAAGGTGGACTTGGCAACTCGTTCTCGAAAACCAAGATGGTAGAGGGCTTCGCTTCGGGCGTTGAGACAGGTGGCGATATCGCGCAGTCCTTCCCTCCAGGTCAGTTGCGCAAAAGCCATACAGATCAACTGCTGTCGGCAACCGAAATGCCGAACTTTGCTCTCCGCATCGTAGCGCTGAACCAGCCTGTCGAGCGTCTGCCGATGAACGAGTTCGAGGACTTGGGAGAGGATGTAGCGGCCAGAGTTCATGGCCGAGTATCCTTAAAAACCGCCGCTCAAAGTTCAAATGCGTCACATCCATTTTGGATCGCAAATCACTCATCTTGA
>LJOT01000013.1 GCA_001672075.1 Anabaena sp. CRKS33 | reverse complement strand
TTAATGTGTACCAGAAAATAGCAAGCGATCGCTTTCAACATTCTAAATTCTCTTCTGATGTTCTATAATCTCCCCAAACAGCGTAAAAAACCGATGACACCAGCCCTAGCGTCCCAAAAAATGACAGACTTTCTCCCGGATATGGTTCTACCGGAAATAATCAAGAATTAATTTTCCCAACTTCCATTAGAAGTAACGAATGGTAAAAAAAAGATAGGTCAAGTATTGTCAATCAGACCTATCTAATAATAATAGATGTTGTTTCTCTCAATATACCAACGGATACGTTAGCATCTTTAACAGAAGTAGCTGATAATAAAGATATGTCTGTAGAAGTTTTACTGAAATTCTATATCGGACAAGGTTTAAGACAAGATATATCTAAGTTATTTAATGAACGTTAGGAGTAGAAATGTATGATGCAAATCATTCTCAATCCAGAACAAGAAAAATTATTGCAAGCACAGCTAGAAACAGGGAAATATCAAAAACCTGATGATGTAATTACTGATGCTTTAAAGGCTTTGTCAGAAAAACAGCAGCTTAATCAATCTCAGTCAGCAGTAACTATTCTATCAGGAGAAGCAGCACAAAATTTACTAGAGGTGAAAGTTAAAATGATGCAGGAAATTAACAATAATTACCAACCAGATGCACATCAACAAACTTTAGCAAAAGAGTTTATGGCATTATGTGAAGAAACGCAAGTTTTACACGCTGATAACCCTTTAACTGAAGAAGAAATTGCTGAAGAAATTGATGCTTATAGGAGAGGAGAATGAAAGTTGTTATAGATACTAACATTTTAGTATCTGCGGCGATCGCTGGTAGAAAACCAGAATCTGTTATTATTTGGATTATCGCTCAATCTGACTATCAATGGATAGTTTCAGCAGATATTTTAGCAGAGTATCAGGAGGTATTAGCTAGAAAAAAACTAAAATTAACTGATGACAAAAGAAACAAATGGCTAGGTTTAATTCAAAATTCAACTCAGCTTATTGAGGTTTTGACAAAAATAGATTTTCCTAGAGATTACAAAGATGCTAAATTTCTGGAATGTGCGATCGCTTCTGATGCTGATTTTTTCATTACAGGTGATCGTGATTTTACTGAAGTTAAAAGTTTAGGAAATACTTTGATTATTTCTGTTTCTCTTTTTGCAGAATTAATATTGTCGTTAATGTGTACCAGAAAATAGCAAGCGATCGCTTTCAACATTCTAAATTCTCTTCTGATGTTCTATCATTTCCCCAAACGGCGTAAAAAACCGATGACACCGGTTCTAGCGTCTCAAAAAATGACTCAGACTTTCTCCCGGATATGGTTCTACCGGAAATAATCAAGGATTAATTTCCCAACTTCCATTAGGAGTAACAAATGATAAAAAAAGATAGGTCAAGTATTGTCAATCGGACCTATCTAATAATAATGATACCTTGATTCCATCAAAAGCACTTAAAAAGTCAATTACCTACTCTTCCGTTTGCTGCTTCACAGTGCGGGACTCCAACCAAATTGGGATAACAATGACAGCAACTAAAATAAGTAAAGCCAAAATCGCAAATTTACTTACCCAGGACACCAATTGTTCTAGGGAAATAATTCTCCCCGCAAAAAAAGCTAAAGTCACCATCACACCACCCCACGCAGTCGCCCCAGCTACATTATAAATGAGGAATTTACCAAAGGGCATTTCTGCTATACCTGCCAGTGGTGAAGCAAAAATTCGCAATAAGGCAAAAAAGCGGCCAAAAAATACAGCTTTAGCGGCGTTTTCAGTAAATTGCTCCTTAATACTCAACAGTCGTACCTCTGAAATGCGGAAAATCTTCCCAGCTTGCAGCAGAAAAGGCCAACCGCCCACTCTACCTATCCAATAGCCGCAATTACCACCAATGACAGCCCCTCCGACCGCATTACCAAGAACCAGCCAATAATTTAATTCATTGCTACCAGCCAAAAAACCACCAACAATGGTTACGGTTTCCCCAGGAAGAGGAATACCCAAATTTTCTAGCAATATTCCCAAAAAAATCGCTAAATAACCATAATTATGAGCAATTTCTTGGATGTTTTCTAGTGAAATTAGCTCAAAAGACATCCGCTACCACCGAGTTTACAAATTTTTACCTGTACCATATCTTTGCTTATTTTTGGTGAGAGTGTCAAACTATTTCAGTCAAATTATTTCAATAATGATAAGTTTGTTACTGAAATTGGGAAAGAATTATGCCTATACTAGAAAAACATATCAACAAATTATACGACATAAATATTGAAAAAATTCTCAACCGCGTTGCTTTTAATTCAGATAACTTTGCGAAAATAGTCATTTTGCGGTTGAATTATAAACAGTATTAATGTCAGTTTTTTCTTTCTTCGTGTTTCAAATACTCGGTTAAATTTATGACTCTTACACAAGAACGCCAAGTGATTTTGTTTAAACCCCAGGGTAGTATAGACCTAGACAGTGGTACGAACTTGAGTGAACAGATGGACCAAATTAAACCTCAAGGCCATCAACTTTGGGTTATAGATTTAGCAGATGTAGATTTTATGGATAGTTCTGGATTAGTTCCCCTTGTCAAGGGTCTGACTACAGCGCGTAAAATTGGTTGTCGGTTAGTTCTTTGCAATGTCAAAGCCCCTGTGAAATTGATTTTGGAACTGACCCAACTTGATTCAGTATTTGAAATTTTCCCAAATTATGAAGATATTTTTACTTCCACTCAAGATCAACACTCGTTATTAGCGAGCTAATTTACAGTATTTTCCCAGTCAATACTTATAATCCGCAGTATCTAAAAGTCTAAATACTGCGGCACAAAGGTTTTGATTTAGTTTCAATACAGTCACAAATTTTAAGTGTTTTGAGGAGCAGATATATGATCTGTTGCAACTTCTGAACGAGGAAAAGTAGGTAAATCAAGACCACCATGATTTGTGTGCCGGTTTTTGAGCGCTAAACGATAACTCACACTCTGCAATTCGGCTTTTAATTGGCGATTTTCCCTTTGTAATATTATTACTTGATCCCTCACTGGTTTTATGCGTTCCTCAAACTTACGTCGGTAAATTTGGGGTAATTCTTCTACTACCTGCTGGAGCATTCTATTTCGATCAGTTAGCTCTTGCACTGACTCTTGTAGTTGGTAAATTTTTGTGTCACGAGTCCTAATTTCCTCTTCGTAGCATCTCACCTGCTCTTCCACAGATTGAAGTTGATCTCTTAACGCCTGCAATTGATTCAAATCTATCCCTGGCTCGGATTGTGGTGGTGTAAAGGTAATGTTACCCTTAACTAGCCGGAATAGTTCTTGAGATAATTGCTCTACTAATTGATCTCGCAGTTGTAACTCTTCTCGCAACCGGGACATTTCGGTAGACAGTTCGGGAATGTTTGGTATATCAGATTGGTTCACAGTCACTTATACCTCTTGTATATAACTGTAATATTAACATTCCCGTTGTTTAAAAATATCCTTGATTTCCAGTTCACTGAAACTATTGACTATATCTATATTTTTAGACCATTACCTACCTAAGCGGTAGGTGAACGGCTGATACTTGTCACCTAACAATGTTGTTATTAGGCTGCTGCTTCTGCTTCTGCTTTCTGCTTGGGAACTTCTTGCTTAACTGTCATATGGCGAATCACTTCTTCGCTTAATCTCATAGCGCGTTCCATAATAGCGATCGCAGTTCCAGGTCCTGTATAATTCATTTGCACATAAACGCCATCACGATGCTTTTTAATTTCATAAGCCAGACGACGTTTACCACGGTTTTGAATTTCAATATTCTCAGCCCCGTGTTCCCGAATCAAGTTTTCATATTTGGCAATTTGTTGTACTATTTGCTCATCTCCCAAATCAGGACGCAGAATGTACATGGTTTCGTAAACTGTGGTCATATTCGTTAATTCACCTTTTGGACAAAATGGCTGAAGAGGTGTTAATTCATACTAATATTGCTGTTAGCGATACTTTTATTAATCAACGTCTCAAACAACAAGGAATTTTGACAATTTTTTAGCTTTTTGATTGTAGCACAATTTTAACCAATAATCCGTTACCGCTAGACTTTATTTTTGGAGTAAATTTAGGACGTTTTCCGTATTTATCTTATAATATAACCAGTTTTCAATGACAATCATTAGTCAAATTCTGGTGTAATAAAGCAGATTTAAGGATATTTATTCAGGTTATGGCGCAGCGATATGTGCGAGTTCAAAGTCAAGAAGGTAAAATTTATTATGGGTTGCTCCAGTTATCCCAGAACGTGGAAGTGTTAGACGCTCCACCTTGGTTGCAGGGTAAACCTACGAATTTAACCCTAGAACCCAATTGTTATACAATTCTAGCCCCCTGTGCGCCTTCCAAAATTGTCGCCGTGGGGAGGAATTATGTTGATCATGCAGCGGAAATGGGAACATCAGTACCCGCTGAACCGCTTATATTTCTGAAACCGCCTACATCTGTAATTGCGTCAGATGGAGAAATTAAATATCCCCACCAATCTCAAAGGGTAGATTATGAAGGAGAGTTGGCCATTGTGATTGGCGATCGCACAATTAATTGTGCCCCAGCCCAAGCCCAAAGTAAAATTTGGGGTTACACCATTGCTAATGATGTCACAGCCAGGGATTTACAACAAAAAGACCAGCAATGGACAAGAGCCAAAGGTTTTGATACTTTTTGTCCTTTGGGTCCTTGGATTGTCCGAGAATTAAACCCAGGGGCTAAATTACAGACTTTTTTAAATGATCATCCCCAGCCTGTCCAATCTGCTTGTATTGATCAAATGGTATTTTCCCCAGATTTTTTGGTGTCTTATATCAGTCAAGTGATGACTTTATTACCTGGGGATATAGTATTAACTGGTACACCTATGGGTGTAGGAGCTTTGCAAATAGGCGATCGCATCTGTATAGAAATAGAAGGTATTGGTCGCCTAGAAAACACAGTTATCCGCAGTTAATCTTTAGCGTACCTGCATATAAACAGCATCGGAAATCGCTGGAATTTCCGCATATTTCCCCATTAACGACTGAGCAACGGAATACACAACTGCCGCTACTATTCCCATAAAAATGGTTGTATAGAGTGTTTGCATAGCAAATCCACTACCAGGAACAAATTTGACAATATCAGTCAAAATGCTACATAAAAAGATCACAATATCTAAAATGATGGCTTGCATGGTATTGAAACGAATAAAATGACTAATTTTCTCATTTCTCACCACTAAAAGCCACAAAGCAAAGAAAATAATCATTCCTGCATAGCGAACACCATAGTAAATTCTTAACAGAGGTAAAAGCGGTAAAAATATCAGTCCCAGCAGTGGAAAATCATTAAGAAAGAACTGACCGAAGGCAAACACCTCAATTAAAGGCAATAAATAAGGTAAACAAGCGAAAATTCGATCAGGGAAAGTTGTAGACCCGCGCCAAGACATTTTATATTCTCCTGTGGCTAAATTTCAACAGCTATTGAGCTTAGGATAACGCAGATGCTTGATCTTGATAACGAATCCAATTATTCTATATTGGCAACCCGAAAACCCATCATACACTCATATTGATCTGGCTGTTGTTGGGTAAAATTATTAATTGCCTGACCACAGCCCAGTTTTCCCCCACTCCAGCGAGGTTGTCCCTTACCATTTGCCAGTAAACAAGACTGACAAACTGTTTCTGGGCTAAGGATTTGATTATCGGTGAAAATAACTAACATCTAAATCCCTTTTTGTTATAATTAGGAGAAATTTATATGAATGATTTAGGAAATGATTGAGAAAAAAATTCTGGACACCTTAGAAGGTTGCTAAATCTACTTGATTTGATTGTATCTTAGATGTCTGAAACTTTTGTTAAATTGAGTACCAAAAAATACATAAATTTAGATCACCACATTTACTAAAATCAAAAATTCCTATATGATGACATTTCCAGTTCTTTAAAGAATTTCAGTCTAAATTCTGATTATAGACAGGTTGCCTAGTAACCGTGCTGTACAGCATTTAATTTGTATGATTCTAGCGGGCAAGGAATTTGTATGATTCTAGCGGGCAAGGAATTTGTATGATTCTAGCGGGCAAGGAATTTGTATGATTCTAGCGGGCAAGATGCCCGCACCACAACATCTAGCCAGATGAGGATTATAAAATTTAGAGGCGTAACAGCTTAGGTTTAACCGTGATCTCGATTTTCGTCAAATTCCATAACAAATTCCCAACAGGATAATCAAAGTGACCAAAACTAACTCAGACTTCTTAAAAAACTCAGACCCTACCATTAACGAACTAATTAATCAAGAACTACAGCGACAACGTGATCACTTAGAATTAATTGCCAGTGAAAATTTCACCTCCGCTGCTGTTTTAGCCGCCCAAGGTTCAGTATTAACCAATAAATACGCAGAAGGACTACCAGGTAAACGTTATTATGGCGGTTGTGAATTTGTTGACAAAATTGAACAAATAGCCATTGACCGAGCCAAACTGTTATTTGGTGCGGCTCATGCTAATGTCCAACCTCATTCTGGGGCGCAAGCTAATTTTGCCGTTTTCCTGACATTGTTAAAACCGGGAGACACAATTATGGGTATGGACTTGTCTCACGGAGGACATCTTACCCACGGTTCACCCGTGAATGTTTCTGGTAAATGGTTTCAAGTTCGTCATTATGGCGTAAGTAAAGACACCGAACAATTAGACTATGATCAAATTCGGGATTTAGCTATTAAAGAACGGCCTAAACTGTTAATTTGTGGTTATTCAGCCTATCCTCGAATTATTGACTTTGAAAAATTCCGCAGTATTGCTGATGAAGTTGGCGCTTATTTACTCGCTGATATTGCTCATATTGCAGGTTTAGTCGCTACAGGTCATCATCCTAACCCCCTACCTTATTGTGATGTCGTCACCACCACAACCCATAAAACCTTACGTGGTCCCCGTGGCGGCTTGATTTTGACTCGTGATCCAGAATTGGGTGAAAAGCTAGATAAATCAGTTTTCCCAGGAACTCAAGGGGGACCTTTAGAACACGTCATTGCTGGTAAAGCCGTAGCATTTGGAGAAGCTCTGAAACCTGAGTTTACACAATATTCTGCCCAAGTGATTGAAAACTCCCGCGCTTTAGCTACCCAACTGCAAAACAGAGGCTTTAAGTTAGTATCTGATGGCACAGATAATCATTTAATGTTAGTAGATTTACGTTGTATTGACATGACTGGGAAAAAAGGAGATCAGCTAGTCAGCAGCGTTAATATCACCGCCAACAAAAATACAGTTCCCTTTGATACTAAATCGCCTTTTGTTACCAGTGGTTTAAGATTAGGTTCTCCCGCTATGACTACCAGAGGTTTAGGTATGGCAGAATTTACAGAAATTGGTAATATTATTGCAGATCGGTTACTTTCTCCAGATTCAGAAATAGTAACTGCGGATTGTTTGAGACGAGTCGCGGCATTGTGCGATCGCTTTCCATTATATCCTCACATAGAAATTCCTGTACCTGTTTCTGTGAGTAGATGATGAGTATTCCCAGTCTGAGACTGGGAACGAGATTTTTAAAGGGCGGTTGAGGGAAGTTGAAACTAATTTAAACTAATTTAAACTAATTCATGACTAGACTACCCAAGTTATTAGGTTCTGACCCACCCTACCCAATGTAATTGGCAATTTAACTAGTTAATTGCCTTCACGGCTTCCAGTTTGGATGTAAAGCATGATTAAAAAAACAGCAGGTACTAGTACGAACAAAATGCTCGCTATAAAGCCCAAATCATTAACTTGCATAGGAAAATAGCCTTTTGTGTAATTTTTCTATTCAACTACTCTAGAATAGCATCACAGATGACAAAGTGAAGCCAATTTTCTGAAACTCGAATAGATAACTGGGAACTCAAATCTCCAGCTAAACAACTAAAATCCCCAGACCTGGAATAAATAAAAATTAAAACCCACATAAGTGGGCTATCTTTCTATATAAACGTTTGTTAACTACCGATTTAACTTAGGGTTTGGTGATAACGCTAACAGGTCCATTAACTGTGGTTTGACAAGCTAGACGGTAATTATCAGGCTTGTTTTTGAATTTGCGGTTTTCTAAATCTGTGCGGGGAGAAAGGTTTTCTAGTCCTTCAGTAATTTGGACAACACAAGTAGTACATTGTCCCACACCACCACAATTAGTGATTTTGCTGAGAAATGTATAAATATCAATCCCATTTTCTACGGCTTTGAGTCGGAGATTAGCACCGTTTGCGGCCACTATTTCTTTATTCTCTTTAACAAATTTGATGTTTCCCATAGTAGATTCCTGCTGATTTAGGATGTGACTGGATTAATTATATTGATTTATTGCAAAATATTAAGAAATATTAATTTCATGCAAAAAACAAAAAAAAATAGGACAGGTGTGTATTACCTGTCCAGAAAATTGCAGCTGGGTAAGTTATCTGAAACCCACTGCTGCTTGCCAAACAAATGCAAGTAACAAGAAGAAAACGGGAATAACAGGTAAAACATCTACCAAGGGGTCGAAGATTTGGTAAGCTTCAGGCAATTTTGCTAGTAATAGTGCTGCTTCCATGTTTGTTTAAATCCACCTAATAGTCAAATACAGCTTTTATATGCGATACACATTTTAACATGGTTTGGTAATCTGATTTTGGATTTTAGATTTTAGATTTTGGATTGACTACAGAGTCCGGGATCATGATCAGTCCTCGGTTTTTTCTAAATCAATAGCATCATGTTGCCACCAATGACCAAAATCTGTGACAAAGCGATCGCTTAGTATTGAAGCTCGAATCTTTTGAGTAAAGCGAATCAATTCAGTGATGTTATGAATAGTCAACAAAGTATAAGCTAATATTTCCTGCGATCGCACCAAATGAGATATATAAGCACGACTGAAATTTTTACAAGTGTAACAAGGGCAATTTGTATCCAGTGGGGTAAAATCTTCACGAAACTTAGCGTTTTTCAGATTCCAACGTTCACCGTCAACAATAGCAGTACCATGTCTAGCCCATCTAGTAGGAATCACACAATCAAATAAATCTACCCCAGAAGCGATCGCAATAGCCATTTCTCGATAAGTTCCCACACCCATCAAATAACGGGGTTTATTCACAGGTAACAACGGGGCTGTAGTTTGGACAATTTGCGCCATTAAATCCGTAGGTTCACCCACACTAACACCACCAATGGCATATCCAGGCATATCCAACTGCGCCAATTCCGCCGCAGCACGGGCGCGTAAATCTAAATATACTCCCCCTTGGACAATGGGAAACAATGCCTGATCCTGGCGTTTATGGGCTGATATAGAGCGTTTTAGCCAGCGATAGGTACGGTCAGTAGCGGCTTCCACTTCCTGACGAGTAGCCGGATAGGGTGGACATTCATCAAAAGCCATGATCACATCTGCCCCCAGAATATTCTGAATTTCAATAGAGCGTTCTGGAGTTAATTTAATCATTTGCCCATCATGAGGTGAGCGAAAAGTTACACCTTCTTCCGTAATTTTTCGCATCTCGCTCAAACTAAAAACCTGAAATCCACCGGAGTCCGTGAGCATGGGACCTGGCCAACCCATAAACTTATGTAACCCACCACCACCGGCAACAATGGCTTCTCCCGGTTGGAGATGTAAATGATAGGTATTAGCCAAAACCATTTGCGCTCCCGTTGCGGCCAATTGGGCAGGGGTGATAGTTTTGACATTAGCTAATGTTCCCACAGGCATAAACCTGGGCGTTTCTACTGGTCCGTGGGGAGTAGAAAATATTCCGGCTCTGGCTTTGGTCTGGCTACAGGTAGCGAGACATTCAAAGGAAAAATTGGCACTCAAGACAAAAATAGGATTTCGCTAAATTTATCCACTAACTTAACATTTTCTCGACTAGTTAATGCACATCTCATCATCTGTGATAAATTATCTGTTTGGGAGTAATTGATGATCAGAACATTTATAAAACTTAATACTCATCAATAATTCAAGTTTTTTGGCTAAGATATTACGCTGGTGGCAACAGCAATGCTTAAATTTAGTTGCATCTGTCATTTTCTATACCGCTATTCCCTTACCTAATGTGCAAAATTTGGACTTCCAAAAGGTTGCTTGTTTCGCGCCAGTAATTGGGTTAATCATTGGTGGTATTTTAGGTGGGTTAGATGTAGGTATGAATTATTTGGGTATCCCCATGCTAACCCGTAATGCTTTGGTAGTGGGTGCATGGATAGCAATTACCGGAGGATTGCATTTAGATGGAGCAATGGATACAGCGGATGGTTTAGCAGTGGGTGATCCTCAACGACGGTTACAGGTCATGATGGATAGTGCCACAGGTGCGTTTGGGGCAATGTCCGCTATAATAATTATTATTTTGAAAATAACTGCTTTAACAGATATAGCGGAAAACCATTATTTAGTCCTAATGGCTGCTTGTGGGTGGGGACGTTGGGGACAACAAATAGCTATTTGTCAATATCCTTATCTGAAACCTACTGGTAAGGGTGCATTTCATAAACAAGCTATTCGTTCTTATTTTGATTTATTTCCCAGTTGGTTTTTGTTAATTGGTTTAAGTGGTATTGCTTGGGTAATCAATCCCCATAATTTGGTTTTAGCTGTGGGGATGGTTTTAACTGGGAGTTTGATTTCTGTTGTTACCCCAGCTTGGTTTAATTATAAATTAGGTGGACATACGGGAGATACTTATGGCGCTGTGGTGGAGTGGACTGAAGCCTTATTTTTGTGTGTAATTAGCAGTTTTTGATGATCATCCCACATTCATAGCTGCTAAAAAAGCCTTTTGACTGACATCTTTATACACTGCTTCTAAATATTTCATGACTAATTCACCAGCAGGTAAATTAGTTGTATTTTCCTCATCTTTTGCTAAAGGAATTGTTCCTAATACATCTAATATTGTTGCACTCACAGCAGGTGAAATTACCACTAGAGAAGATTCTAATGGTTCATTATATCGCCAAAAATCATTTATTTTAACAGGATATTGATGTTCAGAAACTTCTGTTTGAATTTCTGATGTTTCTTGAATTATGTTTACATTTTTACTGCTGCGTAATTGACGTAAATCGCTGATAATTTGCTCTTTTGTGCGTCCACGTAGTTGAAATAATACAAAAGGATCTTCGCTAAAGCGATCGCCTAATTGATAATATACAGCACCGATATGTTTACAAGGAACTGCTTGATCAGGACAAGAACATTTACTGTGAATATCAGTTAGAGTAAAGGGGAATAATGATAAACCATTACTGATAAAAACTTCCTCAATATTTTGTGGCATTTCCCCTGCTAATAATTTAGCGGCAAAAATCGCTTTTTGGGACATTGTTTCCACAATATAACCCCATTCTTCATCACTAAAAGCATCAAGAGATAAAGACACTTTATAAGGTTCTACTTCACTACCCTGCACTCTAGCTAATACCTTTCCAGCTTTAAATTTAATACTGAGAACATTTCCTTCTCGATAATAATTTCTTGCCCGTTCTAAGCGTTTTTTAAATCGGTAAGAATCTAGTAGATCTAACCATCTTTGTGACCACCATTCCCGACTTGCTTGTAAGGTTTCGTTACTCATAATCTTTCATCTTTTTGTGGTGTTAGCAATAGACCTTCTCCATTTATTCAAAGTATCATTGAAAACTCATGGCTCAACAATTCTCTAACCAATTTCGCAAATCTTCTACATCATCTAAATCAAATATTGCCTCTCCCAAAGCTTCAATAATTTCTATATTTAAACTTCTAATTTTGGTTTCTAATTCTAGATCAATCTGTCCAAATTTCCTATTAATTTGACGAATAATTAAATTTTTTTCTCTTTCAATGCCCTTTTCAATTCCCCTTTCAATTCCTTTTTCAATTCCTTTTTCAATTCCCTTTTCAATTCCTGCTTCCATCCAACTGGTAACAATTTGCATAACTTCCTCCTTTTCCTCTGTTATTAATGTACCTACTTCTATTTGAAATTTATCTTCTTCAATTTTATTCAATCTCAAATATGTGTCAATGAAACCTGATATCAATTGCATTTTGGCTGGATTTAATTTTAAGGTGACTAATAACCTTAAACATTCTGCTTTGACCTTTGGCCTATCTTCTGGTGCTATGCTCATTTTCGACATCAAAGCCGATGCAACTGGATTTTGACGGGTTAAAAAGTCTCTCCAGTTGAGTTGATTTAGTTGCACCACCTGATAATTAAATTTTAGCACCTCAAAATCAGGAAAGTTGATTTGATAGTTATTCACAGCTACGGTTTTCGGTGAGTCGTAGGAAAATATCACTATCGGATATATTGGTAAGTCCAATTTTTCATCTAATCTGGCAAAATAACGAAACATTCTTTGATTAAATTTCGGTCTTGCACCTGATTCTGCCTCAATATGAATCACAAAATAAGAAGGTTGACCTAAAAATTTAGCTTTGGCTATCAGGTCGGTTTCATATTTATCTCCTGCGGTAACATCAGTAAATATTTCCTTGTCCAAGAATATAATTGATTCCGTGTCTATATATTCGAGGACTTGAGGAAAGAATAATTCTATAAATTCTATGAAAAAGGTTGATATTAGTTCTTTGAATAAGCGGTCATGGTCTATGTTTTCTTTCATATTTTTATCTAAGTTAAAATTTACATGATTTAAGAACTAACGGTTTTTTAAACTTCATCTTCTTCGATAACTGCATGACGATCTAATATTAACAAATTTCTTAATTGATCAGTATCCATTTCTGTTAACCAATCTTCTCCTGCACCTACAACTTGTTCTGCTAATTGCTTTTTACTTTCAATCATATCATTGATTTTCTCTTCTAAAGTTCCAGTAGAAACAAATTTATGGACTTGAACATTGCGAGTTTGACCAATTCTAAATACTCGGTCTGTGGCTTGATTTTCCACTGCGGGATTCCACCATCTATCAAAATGAAAAACATGATTTGCTCTAGTTAAATTTAAACCCACACCACCAGCTTTTAATGATAAAATCATAATTGGTGATCCTTGGGGGTCATGTTGAAATCTATCAATCATTTCCTCTCTTTGTTTTTTACTGGTACTACCATATAAAAAGAATATTTCCCGTCCTAATCTATTTTCTAAATAAGGTTTTAATAACTTACCCCATTCAGCAAATTGTGTGAAAATTAAAGCCCGGTCTCCTTCTGCTACAACTTCATCTAGCATTTCTTCTAGTCGTTGTAATTTAGCAGAGTAATGTTTTTCTAAAGTTGCTAATTTCAAATATTGGGCAGGATGATTACAGATTTGTTTTAACTTCACTAATAATCCTAAAATCATACCCCGGCGTTGTAAACCTTCCGCAGATTCAATCTCTACTAAAGATTGATCTACTAATTGTTGATATAGTGTAGCCTGTTCGGAAGTTAAACCACAAAAAACCGTCATTTCTTGCTTTTCTGGCAGGTCTTGAATAATATCTTTATCAGTTTTTAATCTACGGAGAATAAACGGTTGCACTAAAGAACGTAATTGATTTAAAGAAGCAGTATCACCATACTTTTCAATAGGCATAGCAAACCGTCTTTGAAAAAATTGTTTATTACCTAAATAACCGGGATTTAGGAAATCTAAAATAGACCATAATTCTTGTAATCTATTTTCTACAGGTGTTCCGGTTAAAGCAATGCGAAATGTAGTTTCTAACTGTCGAACTGCTTGGGATTGTTTAGATTCTGAGTTTTTTATATTTTGGGCTTCGTCTAAAACAATTATTTGCCATTCAACGGTTTTTAAAAGTTTAATATCACGGTGAATGAGTGCATAGCTAGTAATGACTAAATCATGTTTATTCACAGTTTCAGTAAATGCTTTACCTTGAGGACGTTTATCACCATGATATTCTAAAACCTTGAGAGTAGGGGCAAATTTACTTACTTCTTTTTGCCAATTGCCCATAACCGAAGTAGGACAAACTAATAAAGTTGGTTTTTCTAAAACATTTTCTGCTTTGAGATGAAGTATAAAAGCGATGAATTGAATAGTTTTACCTAATCCCATATCGTCCGCTAAACAAGCGCCCAAACCCCATCTTTCTAAAAACGCTAACCAAGCTACACCACGTTCTTGATAAGGTCTTAATTGTCCGGTAAAATTGCCAAGAGTTGGTAAAATTTGAATTTCTTGATTATTAGTTAATGTCCCAATTAATTCGGCTAATGCACCAGAAGCTTCAAAACTAACAACTGGTAATTTTTCAATAACTTGAGTATCTCCTTTACTAATACGTAAAGCATCTTCTAAGGAAAGAGACATTTGTTCCTTACGGGAACTAAAAAAGTTTTGGGCTGTTTTGATATCTTGGGGACGCAGTTCTACCCATTCACCATTAATTTCTACTAAAGGACTATTTAATTTTATCAATTTATCAAACTGAGCTTTAGAAATTGTTTGTCCACCAATTGCTAAATTCCATTCAAAGTTTAATAAACTTTGTAAACCTAAACGTCCTGATTTTTGTTGAGGACTTTCGGCCATAATTTTTAATCCTAAACGGTTTGCCCACCCTTCCCGATTTGCTAAACTAGGAGGTAAAATTACTCCTAAACCGCTATCTTCAAATCTCCAAATTACTGTTTTTATAAATTCATAAGCTTCTGTAGGAGTCAGGTAGCAAAATTCGGGAGATGCAGTTTCTAAACTCGTGGTAATTTTGGGATACAATCGAGAAGCTAAACCTAAACCTCGTAAAAAGGTTTCTTGAGGTTGTTCAATTGTCCGATTTTGATAAACTAATTTTTCTACCGGTTGCTGCCAAATTATCGCTGCTTCTATTAAAAATTCCGGGTTATCTGCTGCTTGGAGAAAATACTTTAAAGTCCAATTTGGTTCTTGATTTTCTGGAGGAAGTAATTGGAAACAAGTTTTAAATGATGCTTTCCCTGTAAGTTGATATTGTAAGGGTAAAGTCCAGGCTTTTAAAGTAGTTTTTAAACGTTCTCCTCCTGCTCCATTAATTGTATTATTTTCATTAATTAATCCTTTTAACCATTGCTGTAATGCCTTAGGTAAAGACATGATGATTCTCGGTTCAAGGGGAGATTGAGAACCCACCATTAACCGTAATTGATGATCTGTAATGTGATTGAGGAATGATAATATTAATTCTTGAGGTAATAATGGTAAATCAATTCCTAGATTTTCGGGATTTTGTTGATAGGTTCGACAAGCTAAAGGCATTTTTGAAGCAAATTTTTCTAATCTAGTGACATCTATGGCACTATCTAAAAGTACCTGCCATTTGGCAATTAAATTGCTATCTTTTTTCTCAATATTTGGCAAAAATTTACACCGAGCAATCAAATCTAAATGCCATCTAAAAATATGTATCCAGAAATGAATATCTGCTCCTAATAAAGCTGCTTTACTGTCATTTGGACTCAGAGGTAAAGAGCTAAGAAATTGAATTGCTAATGCTGGAGTGAGACAAAAACCCTCAATTTTCCAAGGATGTAAATATTGTGAAGATGAGTAGTTTATATCAACACCGACCGAATCAACTGGAGAAATTGTTGTTAATTCAGATTTATTACTCTCTACAAAATCAGTTGGTAAAGAAATTATTTGTGAGTGAATAGGTAATTTTATTTCTATTTGTGGTTTACTTTTAATTCTTTGTTTATTAGTAGTATTTGACTGAATTAAATTAGCAATTGATAAATTAGATGTTTCTAACCATTCATTTAATTCTCCTGATGTCATAGCCAATGGGTGTAAAGAAATTTCAGCAGATACTTGAGTATGCACCTGTGAAGAACGCCAAATTTCCCCCCAAATAAAGAAATAGCTATTTTGATGATTGATTATCCAAGTTCCGTGTAAAATTGCCATGTTTGAATATACTAATTATTTTTTTATTTATTAAGCTGTTGCACATTTAACTTGTATATTGCTTACAAGTAAAACTCTTGTGGAGTGGGCATCTTGCCCGAATTATGCAAATTAAAGGTTTTTCAGCATGAGAACCTTCATTTAAAACTACAGCAATGACATTTCCCACATTGTGTACCACAAGGATTAAATCGAATTATGGACATCTTTGGATAAAATCTGAATTGCGGAGTGAAAGTTGTTGATTCTCTAAGCACTAGCATAGGCAAGAGGATCTTTTAACCCCAATTCAGCAAAAGCTGCTAACCGCAATTGACAGGAATCACAGACACCACAGGCAATATCATTACCAGCATAGCAAGACCAGGTGAGATGCCAAGGAACTCCTAATTGATTACCAAGTTGGATAATTTCTGTTTTTTTTAAGTCAATTAAGGGGGCGATAATTTTAATTGGTTCTCCAGAACGTCCTTGTTTTGTTCCCAAGCGGAAAACTTCCTGGATAGCTTGGATATAATCAGGACGACAGTCTGGGTAGCCAGAGTAATCTAGGGCATTAACCCCAATATATACTCGTTCCGCTGCGATCGCCTCTGCATAACCCAAAGCAAAACTTAAAAAGATGGTATTACGGGCAGGAACATAGGTGACTGGGATATTATCGGCCATTTCAGCGAGCGATCGCTGTTGAGGTAAATTAATCTTATCATCTGTCAGTGCAGAGCCACCCCATTGCCGTAAATCAAAATTAACTACTTGATGTTCAATTACACCGGCTGTATTAGCAAGCGTTAAAGCACAATTTAATTCTTTCCGATGTCGTTGTTGGTAATCAAAAGAAATAGCATAGCATTGACAACGATCTGCCTTTGCTTGATAAAGCACCGTCGAAGAATCTAAGCCACCGGATAATAGAATTACAGCTTTCATATCGAAATCAGCAATGGGGATAACAAAAGTCAATAAAATCAGGGAAAACAGGGGATAATTTGATCAATTACCCATTCCTTCACAAATTCCATTCAAAAAATGGGAAAATCAATAAAATGCCACCGAAAAAATTAAATATGTGCAAAAATTCCCTGACAAGGGAACAGCAATTTTAGAGATCCTCCAGCAAATTATACTCTAAGTTTCAACTATTTGTTTATAAGTTAAAATACCTACACAATAAAAATAAAATTACCCTGATCAAGATCGGATATTTATTTGATTAGTTAATTGATTAACGACATATCCAAGAATTTATACTGATAAGCTAGGGCATTTATCAAGTCAATAAAGAAACATATAATTTTTTGAAGATATCAACAAAACCGGGAAATTAACAACCATTGAACCAAAATCCCATGTAGATAACGGGAACTGAACCTAAACTTTGAAATTCTTCATAAAGACAATCACTATGTTACCATCTTGATGGTTAAAGACAAATAAAACCTGGCATTTAAGTATAAAGGTTAAAAACCTTAGAGTCTCTAAATTTGGTGGTTGAGGAGAGGACAATAGTGCAAAATAGCAGATCAGTGTCAGAACTAAATCTATATTCACAGCGCAGCCAGCCGCATCATATCCGCATAGGTGTGATTGGGGTTGGTAACATGGGACAACATCATACCCGCGTTCTCAGTTCCATGAAAGATGTGGAACTAGTAGGGGTTTCGGATATTAACGTTGAACGTGGTTTAGAAACGGCCAGTAAATACAAAGCTCGTTTTTTTGAAAATTACTGCGACTTATTACCCCATGTAGACGCAATTTGTGTTGCAGTACCGACAAGGCTACATTATGCCGTAGGCATCAACTGTTTATTAGCGGGAATCCATGTTTTAATTGAGAAACCAATAGCGGCTAGTATTTCTGAGGCCGAGTCTCTAGTGAATGCTGCTGCTGAATCTCAGTGTATTTTGCAAGTCGGTCACATTGAGCGATTTAACCCCGCATTTAGGGAACTGAGTCAAGTTCTCAAAACCGAAGAAGTTTTGGCTTTAGAATCGCACCGCATGAGTCCTTATTCAGCGCGGGGGAGTGATGTTTCCGTAGTGCTGGATTTAATGATCCATGACATTGATTTACTGCTAGAATTAGCCGCATCACCGGTGGTGAAATTAACGGCTAGTGGGACTCGTTCCTTAGACTCAGGTTATTTAGATTATGTAACTGCGACCTTGGGCTTTGCCAATGGAGTTGTTGCTACTCTTACAGCCAGCAAGGTTACCCACCGAAAAATTCGCCGTCTGGTTGCCCATTGTAAAAATTCATTTACAGAAGCAGATTTTCTCAATAATGAAATTATGGTACACAGGCAAACCCCTGTCAACCCCCTGATCGATCAGCAAAAAGTCCTATATAGACAAGATGGTTTAATCGAAAAGGTTTATACCACTAATGTTCAGCCTCTGAGTGCAGAGTTAGAGCATTTTGTCAACTGTGTTCGCGGTGGCAATCAACCTTCTGTTGGTGGTGAACAAGCTCTCAAAGCTCTGCGCTTGGCTAGTTTAATTGAGCAAATGGCTTTAGAGGAAAGAGTCTGGAATCCATTAGAATGGTCTTCAGAATCGAGAGTTCAATCTTTGACATCAACTATTTAACGCCAACTAGCAGTGGGGGAAGGAACGGTTTTTTCTCCCACTTTGGCAAAAGCGGAGTTATATAAACAATCTTCTGCGGGTAATTTCAGGAATTAAAAGGACTACTATACTGTTCATTTCTTGGCAACTCAAGACAAGCGCAAAAACAGCAAATCGGTAAAAAAGCTTGACATCTGGTTATAAATGCCATAAAAAATGCTAAATCATCGCCAATTGACCATTGCCTGTTCTCAATTCTGACGTATTTCTAGTTACACTTAACCCAATCTAAAATTTTTTGTAGCTCACCTTTTTGTAAGATGAGCATGATAACTTTTTACAGAGGAGCTTTCATGACAGACCAACCCTCCGCAGCTAATCCCATAAATGCCGCTGCCATTCCTATGAACCGCCCTGCGGCAGCTACACCAATGAATTCTTTCAAGCCAACTAATGTTGGGGGTAAAACCATTCTCAGCGTTGATTTAGGCAGAACCTCCACAAAAACTTGTGTAAGCCGTGAACCCGCCAGTGTGGCCTTCATTCCTGCTAATGTGAAGCAGATGACTGTTACTGAAATTCGTGGCGGTGTGTTTGAGGCTAAGGCAACTGACCCACTGATGGATTTGTGGTTAGAGTATCAAGGTAGTGGCTATGCTGTGGGGCAATTAGCCGCAGATTTTGGTGCAAATCTTGGCGTAGGCCAATCTAAGGTTGAGGACGCACTGATCAAAGTCTTGTCCTGTGCTGGCTACTTTAAGCTCAAGGATGAAATTTCCGTGGTTCTGGGTCTCCCCTTTTTGTCTTTGGAACAATTTGAAAAAGAAAAGGCGCAGTTAACTAGTTTGGTAACAGGACCTCATGTATTGAATTTCCGAGGTGAATCTTTATCTTTGAACATTAGCAAAGTCTGGATTATGCCTGAAGGATATGGTAGTTTGCTGTGGTCAGAAACTCAACCTAATAAAGGAACAGCAGTTCCCGATTTTACGAAAATGTCAGTGGGGATTGTAGATATTGGCCACCAAACTATTGATATGATCATGGTGGACAATTTCCGGTTTGCTAGAGGGGCTTCTAAGAGTGAAGACTTTGGGATGAGCAAGTTTTATGAATTGGTAGCTGCGGAAATAAAAGATCCAAATGCTGATAGTCAATCATTAGCACTGATTTCTGCGGTTAATAAGCCCAAGGGCAGTCGCTTTTACCGTCCTAAAGGTGCTAGTAAACCTACTAATCTAGATGATTTTCTCCCTAACTTGATAGAGCAGTTTTCACGAGAAATTTGCGCTCGTGTGTTAGCTTGGCTACCAGAGCGTGTGACAGATGTAATTATTACAGGTGGCGGTGGGGAGTTTTTCTGGGAAGATGTCCAACGTCTACTCAAAGAGGCTAAAATCAATGCTTACTTGGCTGCACCTTCTCGGCAGGCTAATGCTTTAGGTCAGTATATTTACGGAGAAGTTCAAGCGTCCGCTGCTGTTCGCCCTGCTAAATCATAAAACTAATGTTCCAATGGTCAAAAAAAGTAGTTAAATCTATTACGTTCAATCCAGAAATTGCTGATGAGAGCTTGTTAGCGCAAGTTGAAAACTACTTAGAGACTCAACGAGATAAAACTTTCAGTGACCTATGTAAAGAGGCTCTATGGAAAGTTTTCTTACCGGAATCTGTACAACCAGTCTCTAAAACAGCAGACATAACCACGATTGAACAGAAAATCAGTGAGATGCAAGTGCAAATAGCCAGTTTTGAGGAACGTTTTTTTGCTAAGGAGTCTCGTCGTTTGGAGGCTATAGAAAGTCAAATGTTGCAACTTACGCAACAAGTTGCAAAGTTGACAACCATGTTAAGTCAGCAACCACCTACTTATATTCCTCCCCAACCTGACCCTGAACCTGAGCCTCAAGAAGTAGACCCTGTTATCAGTCGTATTGGTCAGTTTCTTGATGATTTCTAAGAAAAGACCAGATTTTTAGTGGTTTTTGCTTTGAAAAATACCTTTAATTAGACTACCGTACGTCCCACCACTAAACTATTTTACTTTAGTATATTGGTGGGATATTTCATTTCAAAAGTAAAAAATCAAAAAAATACCCAGGTTTGTATCTAAGGATTTTTCATTTTCCATAAATAGCTAGAAAATAGATTTGTCACAATATGAGTGACTATTGGTAATAACAAGTTACCACTCAGTAAAGCACTATAACCTAAAATTACACCAATTATAGTCGCCCAAATTACATAAGGCCATTGTTGAGGACCACTAAGGTGTAAGACTCCAAAACAAAGACTAGATACTATTACAGCTAGATTATCTGCGCCCAAAGCTGGTAACATTACACCTCGAAATAATAATTCTTCACTTAAACCTGGTAATAATCCTAGCCAGATTAAATCGGGTATTGCTAGAGGCTTGAGAACTATTTCTAAATAATAATCCGCACTTTTGCGGTAAGGAACAGAAAAGCTATAAGCTAAAGCACTTAATAGGGTAATGGACACACCCAAAGCAATTCCTAAGAGTAAATGTTTCTCGTCCCAAAACCACTTAAAAAGAATGATGTTACCCCAATGTAACCATAATTTGGCAACTATCCAAAGAACAATCGCTGTTACACCCATTGCTACTAAAACTTGGGTGCGTGTTAAATAAGGAATTTCTGGTTCTTGATTTTGCTGTTCAATCACAGGAATTTAAATAAATAATGGTAATGGGTAATTGACAAACTTCACAAAGCTTCCTCAGCGTAGGTCATCAAACATAAAATAAATTACATCAAATTAATTAATTTATGCTTATTTGCGTTCATCTGCGTTCATCTGCGGTTAATTATTCTAGAAGAAGTATTCTCTGGAGTCTCATTTTAACTGAATCAGAATCATTGTAGATTGGGTAGACCTACAGCGAAACCCAAGTACACAATTTAATACCTGCTTTATGCGCTACTAATAAGCCTACAGCTTCCAAATACGAGTTTACCTGTAAGCTGGGAATTTTTAGCATCGGAGCAGAAACCTGTAACAAGGTTTTATTTTCCGTAACTGTAATTATTTGACATTGATTTTGACTTAAACTCAATAAAGCACTACCACCACAGGATGTGTCAGGAATAATTAAAGCGTCAACCTGGTCTGCCCAAAGATCCGTTGATAATGGCTGATAAGATTCTGTATTAATTATAAACTGCGGAGCGTTACTTAAGCCAACTAAAACGCAAGGTAAAAATGTGTAACCTAATTCTTCTGCCGCAGCACGAGGTGATAAATTATTGGCTGTAGGCGCAGGAGAAAGGGCAGGAGCATGGGCGCAAGGAATTTTAAAGGTACGGACTAATAAATGGCTAATGACGGCTTCTGCACCGGCTAGAGGGTCTACTCCTTGACCTTGGCGATAGTTTTGCATGGCGGTTTCGTCCATGTCGTCTGGGAAACGGGTAACAACTGCGATCGCTTGGGCTTTTTCCTGTACAATTAATTTTTCAGCAGCCCGTAATAAACTATCAGGATTACCTATTGTTCCCCAACTTGTCCCTGACGGAGAAGTCCGTAATTCTACATTTAAAGGTGCGTCGGTAATTACATGATTTGTAATATTTAACCCTAAAGTTGCCCTGGCTGCGTCGGCTACCTGCAAGTGTCGCAGCATTAATTCCGGCTCAATACCCTGGTCTAAAAGTAAACCTACCCTATTGCTACGAACAGGACGTAAACCCCATTCTCCAGCGGCAAATTTGTCTAAACCATAACCTTCTACATAGAAAGCGTTGGCAATATTCCAGTATAAGCTTGCACCATTCATGACATTGGGGTGAGTAATCAAGCGATCGCATACCTGTGATATAATTCTCGCTACTGGTAATGCGTCACCAGCATAACCGCCAATTGCTGCCCCAATGCCGGTGGGTATAATTAAAATGACCGTGTATGGTTTTTGAATGGGTATCACAGGTTCTTTATTTCGCGGTAGACGCGAGGAATAATCTAAGCGGTAACTACAGCTTCTACTGTTGCGGTTTGTTGGGTTTCGTTAATAGCGGTAATAGCCCAACGTAGGGGTTCACCTTGTTTTTGTAATTCCGCTGTAATAGCTTTTTCTAATTCAGTGGGGGTTTCTTGTAATTCGATTTCAGCGGTAATAAAATGAGTTGTCATTATTCTAAATCCTTTCTATTGGTAATCTTGAGTATAGAAGGACTTGATGGTAATTGGCAACTATATCTACCCTTTGCCAAATTGCTTATCATAAACTATTTCTTCCTTACCTGTTTCAATTTTCAAATCAGATAATGGCTTAGAAACACAAAGAAGCGCGTAGCCTTGTTCTTGCAGTTCTGGACTTACACCCATTCCCTCGCTTTGGTCTACAGATCCTGCTAATATTAATCCAGCACAGGTTGTACAAACACCGGCATGACAGGAAGCAGGTAATTCTAAACCCGCTGCTTCGGCTACTGATAAGACTGCTTCACCTTCGGGAACTTGTAGGGTATATATTTTACCTTCGTGGTTGATTTCTACGGTGTAAGTTTTGGACATATACAATAGCAGGTTTTGAGAAGAGACAAAAAATTAATTGTATCTAACAATATATAGTAATTTTGTCCAATTTGGGAAAATTTATTTTTTTTAAAGAAGATGAAAGATATCAGACCTAGCATTAGCGGAAATATCCAGATGAACATAATATTATCAAAAAATCACATCCTGTACATTTTTAAATCCTGGAAATCCTGATTCAGACAAAGAAATTAAGTAACGGCTTTTTGTTGTTGATATATTTGCTTAAATAAAGCTTGCTGTTTTTGATGATCAACAATTGGTTTAGGGTAGTTGACGCGATGATATTCTAGAGGAGGAATTTTTCCAGTTACTACATAAGCCGTATCTAGAGAACGTAATTCCGGTATCCATTGACGAATATATTCTGCTTCTGGGTCAAATTTTTGGGTTTGACTAGCTGGATTAAAAATGCGTAATGGTTGGGGGTCCATACCACTAGAAGCACTCCATTGCCAACCTCCATTATTAGCAGATAAATCACCATCAATGAGTTTCTGCATAAAATATTTTTCTCCCCATTGAGGATTAATTATTAAATCCTTAGTCAAAAAACTGGCAACTATCATTCTACATCTATTGTGCATCCAACCAGTTTCATTTAATTGACGCATAGCAGCATCAACTATAGGATAACCCGTTTTACCGTCACACCAAGCTTGAAAATAAGTTTCGTTATTTCTCCAGGGAAATGTTTTAAAATTATCTCTATATGCACCATTAGCTAATGTGGGGAAATGGTACATAGCGTGTTGATAAAATTCCCTCCATGCTAGTTCTTTTTGCCATGTTTGGATACTAGCATTTACTTCCTCACTATTACTATTTGCTAAGGCTTCTATGGTACTTTGCCAAATAGTTCTAATACCAATAACACCGAACTTCAAAGCAGCACTTAATTGAGATGTTCCCTCAATAGCGGGGAAATTGCGCTGTTCTTGATATTCATTAATAGGATCATGGGTAAAATTTTCTAATTTTTCTTGTGCTGCTAACTCTCCAGGATTAATTATTAATTCCCTATCCCAAATAAAACCTAAATCTTCCGCAGTAGGTAAATTGATGATTCCAGATTTTTCCGCTATTTCTTGTTCTTCTGCTGTGAGATTTTGCAAATTTTCTAAAGTTTTAACTGGTGGAGATTTTGGTTTACTATACCAATTTTTCCAGAAAGGAGTATAAATAGTATAGGGAGTTTTGCCACCACTAAATATTTCCGTTGGAGAGTGAAGCAACTGATCCCAATTGTAGTTAAGAAACTCAATTCCTGCGGTTTTTAGCATATCAATTACTGCTAAATCCCGAATTTGTGAATAAGGTTCAACATCCCAATTCCAGAATACTGCTTTAGCATTTAAAGCCACTGCTAATTGAGGAATTGCCACAACGGGATCATTTTGTAAAATTAATAATTGACTACCTGCTTGCCGATATCTTTCCTGAAGTGATTGTAAACAACCAATCATATATTTTACCCTAGCAGGTGCAATATCATCACCTTCAAGAATTTGGGGATCTAGACAAAATACACCTACAATCTTGGGAGTTTTTTTTCTGGCCGCAGCTAGTCCTGTATGGTCAGAAATGCGTAAATCTCGACGATGCCAAAACAAAATTAAATCAGACATTCAATAATAAAAAGACGTTCCTGTAAAGTACCCGATAATATCTATTTTTCCGTTGATTCGTTAACAAAAATCAAAATAGATTTTTACAAAAAAACCTGTACAACCCGACCCATAATTTCTTGACCAAACCAAGGGGTATTAGCAGAAAGTGTCTGGAGATTTGCCTGATTTACGTTCCAAATTTGCCGAGGGTCAAATAATGTCAATTCAGCTTTTTCACCCGGTTGAATGGCTTTAATCTCCTGTTGTAAACAAGTCGCTGGTTGATGACTCAAAACGCGCCATAATTCCAAAGGTGTAAATTCTCCAGTAGCCACGAGATTTTGCCATAATAGGGGTAATGCCAATTCTAAACCAATTGCTCCCGGTGGCGATTCCGCAAAAGCCTGAACTTTTTCCTCGTAAGTATAGGGTGCGTGATCAATTGCGATCGCATCTATTATACCCGTTCGCAAACCCTCCCGTAAGCATAGCATATCTTGGTAATTTCCCAAAGGCGGATCTAAATGTAAGGAAGTGTGGTAACTTCTCATGGATTCTGTATCAAGTAAAACGTGCATCCAGGTTGTACTAGCAGTAATAGGCACACCATTGGATTTAGCTTCAGCAATTAATTTTACACTACGAGCAGTAGAAACACGCATGATGTGGACTGGTGTACCGATATCTGAGACTAATTCTAATAAAGCTGCAATAGCCGTTGTTTCCGCACTAGTTGGCATTGGGGGTAAACCTAAACGCAAGGCTTCTGCACCTTCTCGTATCATACCATTAGCTGCTAAATGGCGATCGCACGGCCAAAAAGCCACTGGTTTACCAAAAGATTGAAGATACTCCAAAACCCGTCTAACTATCCCCAGATTTTCCCAAGGTTTACCATCAGTAAAACCCACTATTCCGGCAGCAGTTAAATCTGCTACTTCTGTTAATTGTTTACCTGCCAAATCTAAAGTAATTGCTCCCCAGATGTGAAGATTAGGGGAGACTTTTTCCCGCTTTCGGTATTGTTGTAACTTTATTACCAAAGCAGGTTGATCAATAACTGGTAATGTATCAGGTAAAACACAAATTCTAGTAAAACCACCAGCAGTAGCAGCCTGTAAAAGAGAACTTAAAGTTTCTCTTTCTTCAAAACCAGGTTCACCGGAATGACTATATAAATCAACCAGTCCAGGACCGATAACCCAGCCTTGACAATCGCGGACAGAAGTATCTGTAGTAAAATTTGTAATTTGTGGGGCGACATCTTGAATATAACCATCAATAATTAAAACATCGGCTACTATGTCAGTTTTTTGCAGAGGATCAATTACTCTTACTTGCTTTAATAGTTCTTTTGTCATGAAAAATATTACTTATCAGTCTTTTAACCGTTGTCTATTCTACTGTTTGATCATGCAAATTAGACGTTTGAGCAATAACTTCAGTATTAAAATATAATATAAGTGTTTTTTGCAACTTGTATTCTCATGATTCACATTTCCGACTTCTAGCCAGAAATCATCATTTATTCACAAATTTCTATAACTTAGGTTAATAGTGAATATCCTGATATTTGTCCATTTTCTGTTGAGCAAATATTGGATGAAGATTTTTATAGTTAGTGAAAATACGCTGCATTTTTCGGTTTAGCGATACATGATTTATTCTTTCCTAACTCCTGTGTAAATCCTAAAATCTATGCACAGCTAGATCAATGAAAAGCACGAGTCAGGGTAATTCATCAATTACCCCAACAACTTAGCAAATTATAAAGCGTAAATTATAACGCTCCAGCGGCAGTTTTATCCAGTACACTATTACTTAAATGTCCAGTAATATTCATTGCTTGCAGAACCGGATAACCTTGACTACCAGCAGGATAATCAATCACACTCACAGCACCATTACCTTGACGGAAATTCCAGAAATTTTCCGCAGATAAACCCAGAATATGGCACAATAAAGTTTTATTAGTAGCATCATGAGCGACTACCAAACCTAGTTGTAATTGCTGAGATTCGGCATTTTTAACTATGGTATTCCAGTCACTAACACTGCGTTCTCTGACCTGTTCTAAATTTTCTCCTTCTGGCATCTGTACTTCTGCGGGTATTGTGCGCCACCTTTCTAATTCTCCCGGAAATTCCTGGTCAATTTCCGATTCAAATTTACCTTCCCACAGTCCATGACTAATTTCTCTTAAACCAGCAAACAGTTGCAAGTTTAAACTAGGATGATATTTTAAGATAATTTCCGCTGTCTCCTTGGGACGGGACATAGTGCTACTAACAGCAAAATCAATATTCACATCTTTGAGAAATTCTGCGGCTTTTGTGGCTTGATTTCTGCCATTATCATTGAGGGGAATATCAATTTGTCCTTGAAACTTACCTTGACGATTCCATTCAGTTTCACCATGACGTACCAATAATAATCTTACCCCTTGATGACCAGGACGCAAAGAAGGGAAAGTTTCACCCAGATGTTGGGTTTGATTCATAGATTCTAACTGTACTGGTTCACCCAAACCACCAGCAAAATTTAAAACGCTAATTCCGCAGTTAGACTGTTGTAAACAATGGTAACGACTGGGGGAAATGCCCAAGGCTGTGCTAATTAAGGCGCGATTAATCCCATTATGACCAACAATGAGGATAGTTTCACCTTGGTGCTGGGGAAGAATCTCTTGCCAAAATTGTTTAGCTTGAGCATATAAAGCTAAAACTGGGAAATGTTCTCTAGTCCCGGAATCTTCCTGTAAAACCATGCGAAATTCATGGGGAAGTTCCTTCCAGGTACGGTAATCTGCTGTTAACTGTTCTTTGACTTCACTCGTCGTCATTCCTACCCAAAGAGGTAAATCAACTTCCACCAATTGTTCATCAATTTGAATTATAGGAGCTTGTGTAGCTAATTGACTGCGGATAATTTCCGCTGTTGATTTTGCGCGTTGCAGGGGACTACTATAAATAGCTTGAAATGAAATACTACTGAGGACTTTACCTGCTTTATTGGCATCATCACAGCCCTTTGGGGTTAAAGAGGACGCATCAGTACGCCCTTGAATACGTTTTTCTATATTGTAGGTACTTTGGCCATGACGCACGATGATCACACGGGTCATTTTTTTGTTTTCCTCTAGATCAAAGCACTAATTTTACTACAAAATGTGCCAGGAAGTTACAAGAGGTAATTGAGCAGTCATACTCAAACTTATGTTCAAGCTAAAAGTGTCACTGGGTAAGTATTCTGGAAATTACTCTATTACAGCCCTAATGTCAATCAGGGTTAGATTTATTACAGTAGTGAGTTGACTAAAGTTTACCTAGTATTTAATAGAGAAGAAATAATGATATTTAAAATACAGAATTCAGAATCATAATACTATAAATTAACAACTAATCTTTAATTTCAAAATACATAATTTAAGATTTTTATTTGTTTTTTTGAAATTACAGATATATTATATTTTGTTGAATTACTACAAAATATAATATTTAATCAACCCTTGCTAACAAAATTTATCATGAAATTAATTACAGATAAAACCGTTCTTTTAACTGGTGCAACTGGTGGAATAGGAGTATATATTGCGCGAATTTTAGCTCAAGAAAGATCAACAGTAATTGCCGTTTCTCGTTCCCAAGAAAAGCTAGATAAAATATGTGGTGAAATTGAGGATATTGGAGGTAAAGCAATCGGCATTAATTTTGATATTAGCCAAGTTACAGAATTACCAACCTTACTAGATAAAATTTATAAAGTAACAGAAAAAATTGATATTTTAATTAATAATGCTGCTATCGAAAAATATCGCCCTTTTCAGCATTATACCTTAGCAGATATTCAGTCTATATTGACTACAAATCTGATTACAGGTATGGAGTTAACACGGTTAGTGCTACCAGATATGTTAGCTCATAATAGTGGGCATATTGTGAATATTGCCTCTGGTTCTGGTAAAAAAGGAGCGCCTTACAATAGCATTTATTCAGCCAGCAAAGCTGGTTTAATTATGTGGACTGATTCAGTGCGACAGGAATTAGCTGATAGTAATGTGGGAATATCTATTGTTTGCCCAGGATATACCAATACTGGAATGTTTCACGCTTTTGGATTACCTGCACCTAAATTAGCGCGTATTTCTCAACCAGAGGAAGTAGCTAATGCTGTTCTAACAGCCATTAAGCAAAATCAAGCAGAATTAATGCTGGATGGAATTTTAACCAAATTGTTATTTTCTAATATCCAACTTTTTCCTCAATTCGGTGATTTGATTTATCAGTGGATTGGTTTAACTAAGCTGAATAAAACTTGTGCAGAGAATCAAATACGTGATGCTTAAAATAAGTAAAGTTTGATCTAATTATGCACTGTAGATTTATATATTTAATGTGAGTTAAATCAACGAAAATCAATAAATACATTAGGTTTTGCTTCGCTCAAACCAACCTACTAGTCAAGGATTTTTTAAATTTATCATTATTAATTCCTAAATACAAAATAGTAACCTATGACTGTTAATCATTACGACTTTATCATCATTGGTACTGGTGCTGGAGGTGGAACTTTAGCCTACAAATTAGCATCCAGTGGTAAGAAAATTTTAGTTTTAGAACAGGGGAATTTTTTACCTAAAGAAAAAGCTAATTGGGATACTCAAGAAGTTTCTCGCAAAGAACGCTATCGTACTAGTGAAGTATGGTATGACAAACACGGGAAAGCTATTAAACCGCTCACACATTATTATGTAGGTGGTAATACTAAATTTTACGGTGGGACGTTATTTAGATTGCGTGAACGAGATTTTGAACAGGTTATTCATGAAGATGGTATTTCTCCAGAATGGCCATTAAAATATCAAGATTTTGCTCCCTATTATGACGAAGCAGAAAAACTTTATGATGTACATGGTAAGCGAGGACTTGACCCTACTGAACCGCAGATTAATCAAGAATATCCTTTTTCACCATTGAGTCATGAGCCTTATATTCAAGAAGTCCATGATTCTTTAAAATATCAAGGTTTTCATCCCTTTTATCAACCACTTGCTATCAAACTCAATGAGGTAAATCGGAGTTTAAGTGCTTGTATTCGTTGTCATACTTGTGATGGTTTTCCGTGTTTAATTGATGGTAAAGCTGATGCGGATATTAATTGTGTGCGTCCAGCAATGAATTATGCAAATATCACATTAATAACTGAAGCAAAGGTAGTATGTTTACATACTAGCCCGTCGGGTCGAGAAGTGACTGGAGTGGAAGTAGAAATAAGAAATCAACGGCAGATATTTTCTGGGGATATTGTGGTATTAGCTTGCGGTGCAGTTAATTCAGCATTGCTGTTACTGAAATCTGCTAACGATCAATACCCTCATGGATTAGCGAATAGTTCTCATCTTGTGGGACGCAATTACATGGCACATAATTTTGCTGTGGTTATGACTTTGAATACCCACCCCAATCATCCGGTTTTCCCAAAAACTTTGGCTATTACTGATTTTTATTGGGGAACTCAAGATTTTGCTTATCCTATGGGGAGTGTGCAATTACTTGGTGGGGCGAATAAGGATAAAATACTTGCTTATGGTCCGCCTTTAATGCCTAATTTTATAGCTGAGTCTATAGCTAATCATTCTCTATCTTGGTTAGTGATAACGGAGGATTTACCAGATTTTAATAATAGGGTTTTGAGGAGAAATGGGCAGGTTTTCTTGGAATATACTCATAATAATCAAAGGGCTTTTAATAAATTAATTCAGCAATGGATTCAGGTTTTACAATCAATTTCTGTCTTTCAATCAACGGGAACTTTACATATTCCTCAAAAAATGGGGTTAAGAGAAGTGACTCATCAATGTGGTACTTGTCGTTTTGGTGAAGATGCAAATACTTCAGTTTTGGATATCAATTGTCGGACTCATGATGTTGATAATCTTTATGTTGTTGATGGGAGTTTTTTTCCTTCTAGTGCTGCGGTAAATCCTTCGTTAACTATTATTGCTAATGCTTTACGGGTGGGAGAACATTTATTGACAAAGATAAAGATATAGTATTTGTGTTTAAGATGGAAGATAATTAAGGACGGCCTCTACAGATTTTGTGAATTACTAAAAAAGTCAAGATTGATCGTACTATTTAAGCTTATTAAATTGATATTTTGTAATTCCTATAAAACTCATATTTGATTTTTGAAAAAAATTAGGTATTGTAAAGTGCTTTACTACTGCATAAATTTTATCAATAAACAAATTTGTAATATCTGACGCACACTAGATATTTTTTCATAAATCAAATATTATTTCTATATTTATAATAAAGATTATATAGTGAATATACTTTGTTTTAAAAAACAAAAAAATTTTACTTACAGTAAAAATAATTTTAAAGTAAAATATTTATCAATAAATCATATTCAGTAAATAAAATTATGCAAAAATAAAAAAACGCCTGACAAAAAAAATAGAACTTAATACTAAACTACTGTTATTAATTCCAAAAATATTGCAAGAATAAACAAAAGCATCAGATGACAATACATAAAGACAAATTTGTAAACAAAAAATAATTATATAAAAAATATAAATAAGACATTGTCAAAATAAACATCGTATAGTAGACTAATAAAACTATTTATAACAACAAAATTAATATGCCAGCCCCAGATACAACCCGTCGAATTACACCTAACACAATTCAACAAGATATAGACTCCTATAATGGACTCACAGCCGTTATTGGTTATGCCACTGGTCGCGTAGAAGCCACACCGGAAGCATTACAAAAAGCATATACAGAAATGGTAACAAAACAACAAGAAGAAACCGAGAAACAAGCATTATTTAAAGCCGCCGCAGATGCTGCAAAACAAGCAGAATGGGAGTTCCATAAAGCTGTTCTAGCTATGAAAGAAGCAGTAAAAGGTCAATTTGGGTCAGATAGTGATGCAGCCCAAGCAGTAGGCTTTAAAAAAAAATCAGAAAGGAAACGCCCCACCAAAAAGAAAATGGATTAGATGAACCAAGAAAACGCAAAAGACGCAAAAAAATAGGTAAGATATAAAACACAATCTTATCTCAGTGCCTCTGCGTCTCTGCGTGAGAAAATCAACTCTTATATATCTGAAGATGCTTCTATTAACTTCACAGTGTTTTGTGTCACTGTCACCTTATTATGCGGTTTTTTCTTAAAGGTCAAACCGGCTTCACCCATATCAATCAAGATGGTATCACCAGAAATAAAAGTATTTTCCAGTAATTTGGTAGCCAGAGGATTTTCCACTTCTCGCTGAATTGACCGTTTTAACGGACGTGCGCCATACACTGGATCATATCCAGCTTCTACAAGATGATTACAAGCGTCTTGTGATATTTCCAAGGATATTTTTTGTTCTTTAAGTAGATTTTCCACCCGTTTGAGTTGAATACGGATAATATGCCGCATTTCTGAACGATTAAGAGTGTGGAAGAGAATAATGTCATCAACGCGGTTGAGAAATTCAGGACGGAAGTGACTTCGTAAACCTTCCATGACTTTATTCCGCATCAAATCATACTTGGAATCATCGCCGGATACATCTAAAATATGTTCACTTCCAATGTTACTAGTCATTACTATGACAGTATTTCGGAAATCCACAGCCCGTCCTTGGGAATCAGTAACTCTACCATCATCCAAGACTTGCAATAAAATATTAAATACATCTGGATGAGCTTTTTCCACCTCATCTAACAACACCACCGAATAAGGATGTCTGCGAATGGCTTCGGAAAGTTGTCCCCCTTCTTCATAACCCACATATCCTGGAGGCGCACCGACTAAACGAGAAACGGAGTGTTTTTCCATGTACTCGGACATATCCAAGCGTACCAAAGCATCCTCTGAATCAAAGAGAAATTGAGCTAAAGCGCGGGCTAGTTCAGTTTTACCCACGCCAGTTGGTCCCATAAACAAAAATGACCCAATAGGTCGAGAGGGGTCTTTCATCCCCGCACGGGCGCGGCGAATCGCCGCAGAGACGGCGGAAACGGCTTCTTCTTGACCAATTACCCTTTCATGTAAATGACTTTCTAATTTGAGTAATTTTTGTCTTTCCGATTCTAAAAGCCGATTTACGGGTATTCCTGTCCATTTTGCCACAATTTCGGCAATATCGGCTTCTGTGACTTGTTCCCGCAGCAGGGTAGAACCTTGGGTTTGAATTTCCGATAGTTGGGTTTCTTTGCTTTCTCGTTCCCTTTGTACGCCCTCTAATTTACCATACTTGAGTTGGGCGGCTTTATTTAAATCATAATCTCGTTCTGCTTGTTCAATTTGTACCCTTAGTGTATCCTCTTCTTTTTTCAAAACGCTAATAGCTTCTAATAACTGCTTTTCTCCTTGCCATTGTTGATTAAATACTTCCTGTTTAACTGTTAAACTGGCAATTTCTGCCTGAATTCGTTCTAATCGTTCTCTAGTGGGGGAAATACTCTGTTCTTCTCTGGATAATGACAGCTTTTCCATTTCTAGCTGCATTAATCGTCTATCAATGGTTTCTAATTCCGCAGGTTTGGATGTAATCTCCATTTTTAATTTCGCAGCGGCTTCGTCAACCAAGTCTATGGCTTTGTCTGGTAGAAATCTATCCGCAATATAACGCGCTGACAAAGTTGCAGCAGCCACTAAAGCAGAATCGGAAATTTTAACATTATGATGTACTTCATAACGTTCTTTTAAACCCCGCAAAATGGAAATTGTGTTTTCTACTGTTGGTTGGTCTACATATACCTGTTGAAAACGTCTTTCTAATGCTGCATCTTTTTCAATAAATTTACGATATTCGTCTAAAGTGGTTGCACCAATACAACGTAATTCACCACGGGCTAACATAGGTTTGAGTAAATTACCAGCATCCATAGATCCTTGTTGATTAGAACCAGCACCGACAACGGTATGGAGTTCATCAATAAATAAAACTACTTGCCCATTTGATTCCGTAACTTCACGGAGAACATTTTTTAAACGGTCTTCAAATTCACCTCTATATTTGGCACCGGCAATCAAACTACCGATATCTAAAGAGATTAATTGGCGGTTCTTTAAAGACTCAGGAACGTCACCATTCACCATTCTTTGCGCTAAGGCTTCAGCGATCGCAGTTTTACCGACTCCTGGCTCACCAATTAATACAGGGTTATTTTTGCTACGACGAGATAACACCTGAATGACCCGGCGAATTTCATCATCTCTACCGATAACCGGATCTAATTTTCCGGCTTTTGCTTGTTCTGTCAAGTCTCGTCCAAATCTTTTTAAAGCTTCATCAGGTACATCTGCTTCTGCTTTAGGAGATGATTTCAGTTTTTGACTATTGCGAGCAGATTTAACTCCAAGTTCTACTTGAGCGATATCTATATTTAAGCTTTTAAATAAACGTTTACCAATCCGTTCATCATCAGCAAAGGCCAAAATTATATGTCCTTCCGAGATTTCCTCCTCTTTCATTTTGGCTCTAATTTCATTGGCTTTATCCAGAAGCAAATCCAAATTACGCCCCAAGTAAAGTTGATCACTTCTGGCAACTTTCGGTTGACGTTGAGTAAAAGCCTCTAATTGTTGTTTAAATCGGACTGAATCAACCTCCGCGCGGGTGAGAATGGCTGTAGCTAGGCTAGTTGGTTCTTCTAAAAGAGCAATAATTAAATGTTCAACCTCTAATTGTTGTTGTTTATAAGCGCGAACCACGTCTTGGGATTTTGTTACTGCTTCCCATGCTGTATCAGTAAATTTATCAGGATCTGTAGGCTGCATCTTGAGGATTTTAGATTTTAGATTTTAGATTTGTGACTTAAATTTAGAAGTGGAATGGGTAAAGGGTAAAGAAGTTTTTATCTTCCTACCCCTACCTTAAATTATTCTGGAGTTTTTAACTGAATCAATTCAACTTTATAACCATCCGGGTCTTCCACAAAAGCAATTACCGTTGAACCATGTTTCATCGGTCCTGGTTCTCGAACCACTTTACCACCCAATTGGCCAATGGCTTCACAGGTAGCGTAAATATTATGCACACCTAAAGCGATATGACCATAGGCATTTCCTAAATCATACTTTTCTACGCCCCAATTGTGGGTGAGTTCTATGACTGAGTGGTCACTTTCTTCCCCATAACCGACAAAAGCCAGGGTAAACTCTCCCCCTGGATAATCTTTCCGTCGGAGTAACTTCATTCCCAGGATATCACAGTAAAATTTCAAGGACTCGTCTAAATTACCTACTCGGAGCATGGTGTGTAGTAATCGCATATTTACCCTTTATTCAATTCTTATATTTTATATCTGAATCAAGAATTTTCAGGAAACTTGCGTTTAATTATGTTGTTAATTGCTCAATTGTTAATAATTATGTATTAACTAATTTCAGCAAAGGTTTGTGGTAAAATTAATTTTAATTATGGAAGAAATAATTATGATTTCATCACCTTTGATATTACATTTTCCCTCATCAATGCAAATGACAGATGATCAATTTTTTCAATTCTGTCAAGAAAACCGTGATTTACGTATTGAGAGAAATCAATTTGGAGAAATATCAATTATGTCACCAGCAGGTTCAGAAACAGGAAACCGAGAAGGTAATATATTTGGACAGTTATGGGTATGGTCAGAAAAAGATGGTACAGGTATAACTTTTAGTCCCAGTACAGGATTTAAACTTTCCACGGGTGCAGAACGTTCTCCTGATGCTGCTTGGATAAAGTTAGAAAGATGGAATCAACTTACACCAAAACAACAGAAAAAATTTGCACCTATTTGTCCTGATTTTGTGA
>LJOT01000470.1 GCA_001672075.1 Anabaena sp. CRKS33 | reverse complement strand
AAAAATACATCAAGGATAGCGCCAGTAAACTGTGGAAATCCTTATCTCAAGCAGTTGGAAAAAAAGTTAATAAATTTAATGTCAAGTCAACTTTAGGTAGATGTAGTTTCTCTTCAAAAGGTAGATGTAGTTTCTCTTCAACTAATATTTTCACAATCAATAGTGGTAATCTATTTAAGGAATCTGCACCATCACCAGAAAATGATGAAATTATCCATAAACAAGAACAGATAATCTCTCATCTAGATTTAAAAGATGCACCTGAAATCGGTGATTTTTATGGACGCAAAGTAGAATTATCATTACTACAACAAAAAATCCTCCAAGGAAAATGTAATTTAATAACCTTACTGGGTATTAGAGGCATTGGCAAAACTGCTTTAGCTTTAAAATTAGTTGATCATATCAAAGAAAATTTTGAGTTCGTTATTTATAAAAGTTTAAAATCTCTACCCAGTTTAACACAATTAATTATAGAAACAATTCATCTTAATGATCAGCTTATTCAAGATAATTCACTTCATCAACTTTCACAATTTAAAAAAGCCATAGAAAAACACTCTTATCTGATTATAATTGACGATGTTAACTATATTTTTTCAAAGTATCAAGTATCAGGTAAATATCAACAAGGGTATGAAGAATACGGGAATCTATTTAAATTATTATCAACAACCAAACATCAAAGTTGTGTAATTATTAATAGTAGTGAGGAAATTCGTGAATTATCTAAACCACAAAATGATCATAGTCATGTTTTCACCCTGGAATTATTGGGATTAGATAATGATGGTGTAAACATTCTTAAAAAATTTGGCTTGAAAAATGAGGAAAATTATCAAAAATTACTGAATATTTATCAAGGAACTCCCCAATATTTACAAATCATTGGTTATCTTATTCAGGAATTATTTGCAGGTGATACCAATAAATTTTTGCAGTTAGCTCAACCTTTTTTAGATATTGAATTAACGGCTTTTTTAGAGCAAAGTTTAGATATTTTAACACCATTAGAAGTAGAATTATTACATTTTATAGCTAGTCAAAAAGGCTCAATTTTATTAAGTGAACTAGAAAATAATTATCAAGTTTATGAGCCAATACTTAGCAGTATTCAATCCCTAAAAAGGCGTTTCCTTATCTCTACCCAACAGATAAATGCAGAAGTGAGTTTAGAGATTTCATCTGTGATTAGGAAATTTTACCATAAACTAGATTATAATTAAATCCCCAAATTCCCGACCTCTCAAAGAAGTCAGGGATCTAAATTTAAATTAAATTTTATCTGGGTCAATATTTAATTCTCGCAACTTTGCTGCTAACCGTTGAGCTTTTTCATCAAACATTGCTGCTCTTTGGGCTTCAATTGTTGCTCTTTGGGCTTCAATTGTTGCTCTTTGAGCTTCAATTGCTGCTCTTTGGGCTTCAAATTCTGCACTTTCTTCTGGTGTAGGAACTAAAGATCCAGCAGATGTAAAATACCTTAATAAACCCTGAACAATTCCTAAATATAAACCTAATTCTTGACTCCATAAATGTCCTTTTTCATTGGGTTCTACAGGTTCATATTTACCATGTATTAAATAAAAACCTGCAAATTCTAAGCTATAAGGATCAAACCAAAAATACTCAGGTGTACGGAAAGTATCTTGATAAAGTTCTTTTTTAGTTTCTCTGTCAGTTTTCGCTGTGGTTGGTGAAATAATTTCCACAATCAGGTTAGGATATTTACCATTTTCTTCCCATACAACCCAACTTTTTCTAGTTTTTCGTTCTGTTCCTAGAACTACGAAAAAATCTGGACCTCTCACATCTTCTGATTTCTTTTGATGAGGACTATAGTAAATACTCAGATTTCCGACAGCATAAAAATCAGTTCTCTCTTTCCATAACCATTTGAGAGATTTTATTAAGAGCATTATTTGTTCAAGATGCAGTTCTGTTTCCACGGGAGGTTCA
>LJOT01000183.1 GCA_001672075.1 Anabaena sp. CRKS33 | reverse complement strand
TTAAAACATCGAACTCATCTAACAATAAAACTAGCTTTTTTTCACCTAATATATTGTATATTTGAGTTAAAAAATCCTCATGGAAAATTGTAGGATCATCTTCTATATCTTCTGCTGTAGGAATAAGACTACTTTCTATTTCTTCTCCAATTCTCTGTGCTAGATAGTGTAGGATTTCATTGATGGGATGTTTCCGATTATCACCGACAAAAACCTGGATATCAAAATCAATAAAAACAAATTGATCCTCACTGATCTTTTGAGGAATTTGTTGAGGAATTTGTTTGAGTACAGAGGATTTACCAATCCGTCTTTGACCATATAAGGTAATTAGTGGAGTATTTTGTTGTAAATTATCTTTAATAAAATCAAATACACTTTGTCTACCAAAAAATTTATCTGGTTCATCAATAACAGAACCTACAATATAAGGATTTCTCTGATGTTGTGGATTATTCATATTATTTGTACTCCTCACAGGTTATACACCTGGTTTTAAGTAAAAATGGGATATTGATACTATACATTTTCTGGAGAATTTACGCAATATCTTACTAAAGATTTTTGTTTATTTTAGTTTATTTTTGTGTAGGGGTAATTCATGAATTACCCCTACTATATATTTTACAGCAGTAGGGTGTGTTAGCGTCAGCGTAACGTACCTGAGATTTTGTGAGATTTGGGTAAGTCCTATCCAAATAATATCTCACGACCAAATTTAAGGAGGGATATAACCGTATCTTGATGCTGACCTAACCAAGTAATTGCTTTTTTCATCTCCTTAACTTGTTCATGACTCATCAGATTGAGAAATACTTTCTCGTGTTTTGTGATTTCACTAGATTTTGTATTCCAAATCTCCTGCATTACCCACTTTTTCATAATTGAAGAAGTGAATAAATATATCTTTTCCTGTTCTTTTGGTAACTTTGGTTTTGGCCTGATTTCTGAAACAATTACCCCCTGTTCTTCTAATTCAGTTAAGGTACGTTCATTTTGATTCAAGATGCGACCAATACCTTTTAAATCAAAGTCTTTCTGCCCTAAATGACCCTCTAGATCTAACAAAACAATCAGCATTAACAAAGTTTTTTGTTGGTCATTACATCTTTTCCAAATTATTTCAAAAATCTGTTTAGTATCCCTTTCAAAATCACTATTAAATTTATTGATATCAATTTCTTCTCCTTGCTGTTTTGCTATGTATAGTAAAAAACCAGCAATTTGTATTAAAGTCGGGTGACTACCAGTAATATTTCTAATTCCATCTCTTAATTTTAGTGGAAATACTGATAATAATTGCTCTGTTTCCTGGTAATCAAATTTTTTCAAAGATTGATACATATAGTGATTATACCAGGGAGAAGCATTTGGCCGCAGTGGTGGACCAATTTCATTGAGGCGCTGAAGTGAGGTGACAATCATGGTAAGTTTCCTGTTAGCACCATGAACGGCTAAACCACGACATTGAGCTAAAAATGTTTCTCTGTCAGATTCCTTATATTCCTCATTGGTTTCTAAGGCCGCGTCAAAGTCATCTACCAACAAAACCAGAAATTTATTTTTTTTACCTAACCTTGTTGTAGCTTGACGTAGAGTATCATTTGTAATATTATTCCCTTTTAAGTTTCTAATTTCTGCTTGTAGTTCTGGCTCATTGTCTAATTTATCATCCATAATCGTCAAAATTTTTGCCCAAAACTTTGCAGGAGTAAAGGGGTATAAACTCTGACAACTAAATAATACAATTACAGCGGGAGATGAATCTAGTCCATATTTTCCCCAGGTTTGGGGACAAGCAACTTTGTCTAAGTAGGAAGTTTTCCCCATTCCTGGACCACCCCAAATAGCTAAATGACTGCGAGCATGAATTGTGTCAAAAGCGGCTGTGATTTCAGATGTGCGACCGATAAAATATTCTGGAGGAACTGGTGTCTTGGCGAAGAAGGGATTAGCCATAGTTCTGGAGATCCTAATTCTGATTTTATTGGCCATTATAGTGGATTATGGTCAGAATACAGGTTATATCCTTGAGATTCCTGACTTATTAAAAAATTCAGGTTAAAAAATTCAGGGATCTGAGTGGATGTTAAATAGTTCTCTAAGTATGATTTTATGCGATTAATACTCTACAGCAAGCCCGGTTGTCACCTTTGTGAAGGATTGCAGGAAAAATTGGTACAAATCAAAACTCTCAGTTTTGAACTAGAAATTCGGGATATTACCACTGATAATAATTGGTTTGCACTGTATCAATATGAAATACCCGTACTGTATTTTGTCACCAATGAAGGTAGGGAACAACCTATACCTCGTCCCTCTCCTCGTCTCAGTGTCGAAGGACTGGAAAAATTCTTAGGTAAGTATGTGAAAACTTAAATTTGAGTATATTTACATTTTGCACCAGTCCCGAAAAATACCTCCGAATTAATTCGGAAACATTTGGTACTCAGGACTTTAGTTCTCTCTTGTGGACACTACTTAAATAAAATCAGGGCTACAGCCCTGACTACAGATAATACATTATATTTTTTTGTGGCACTGACGTAAATCCTCAATTAGGTTTTCTGAAAAATTTGTAAAGTTTTATTTAGAGAGCTAATTCTGTTAAGATTCTTTTCATAAACATTAAAATATATAACCAACCCCATGACATTATTAATAGTCGGTGCAACTGGCACATTGGGAAGACAAGTAGCCCGTCGCGCAATTGATGAAGGATACAAAGTCCGCTGTTTAGTTCGCAGTCCTAAAAAAGCAGGTTTTCTCAAGGAGTGGGGCGCTGAACTGGTACGCGGGAATTTATGTAATCCTCAAACCCTGACAGAAGCCTTGACTGGTGTAACCGCAGTTATTGATGCTGCCACATCTCGTGCCACAGATTCTCTGACTATTAAGGAGGTAGACTGGAATGGGAAAGTAGCGTTAATTCAAGCTGCTAAAGCTGCGGGGGTGGAAAGGTTTATCTTTTTTTCGATTTTAGATGCTGATCAATACCCCAATGTTCCGCTGATGGAAATTAAGCGCTGTACAGAGGTGTTTTTAGCAGAATCCGGCTTAAACTATACAATTTTACGTCTAGCTGGTTTTATGCAAGGGTTAATTGGTCAATATGGGATACCTATTTTAGAAAAACAACCTGTATGGGTAACAGGTAAGTCTTCACCAATCGCCTACATGGATACTCAGGATATTGCTAAATTTGCTGTTCGTGCTTTGAGTGTGCCAGAAACAGAAAAGCAGTCTTTCCCTGTGGTGGGAACTCGCGCTTGGGGTGCTGAGGAAATTATTAATCTTTGTGAAAAATTATCTGATAGAGACGCAAAAGTTACACGAATGCCCTTAGCTTTACTAAGGACTGTCCAAAATTTCCTCCGCTTTTTTCAATGGGGATGGAATGTTGCGGATAGATTGGCTTTTACAGAGGTTTTAGCTAGTGGTAAAGCTTTAAATGCAGCAGATATGGAGGAAGTATATACTGTCTTTGGATTGGACAAAGAACAAACAACTACCTTGGAAGTTTACTTACAAGAATACTTCAGCCGGATTATGAAGAAGCTAAAAGAGTTAGATTACGAAAAAGCTAAAGTTAAAAAGCTCAAAAGCCAAAAGACTCCTTTTAAACAATCTTCCAAAGCCAATAGTCAATAAATTGGATTTTGGAGTTCTTGCTGATTTCTATCGCTAACAAAAAGACTTTTTCAATAAATGTGGAACTAATGGTTATATTGGTCAAAAATGTGTAACCATTAGATACAGAAAAAGCATCCCTTAAACTTGGATATTTGAGTGTGCCGAAAGCAGGCATTATCTATAACGACGTGAAACCGATAGCGAGTAGTGTCGCTATCCAACTAAAAGACAAGCTCACCGCTGCTGGTTGGGATGTTTACATCACTGCGAGTATCGGTGGTATATTGGGTTATTCCCAACCGGATAGCCTTGTCTTTCACACACCTATCGAAGGTCTTACGCCCCCTGGCTTTGACTCAGATATGAAATTTGCAGTGGTGTTGGGGGGAGATGGTACGGTGTTAGCAGCATCTCGCTTAGTTGCCCCCTCTGGTATCCCCATGCTGACGGTCAATACGGGTCACATGGGATTTTTGACAGAAACTTATCTCAACCAGTTACCCGCAGCCATAGAACAGGTAATGGCTGATGAATATGAAGTTGAAGATAGGGTCATGCTCACCGTCAAAGTTATCCGGGGAGATACGGTGACATGGGAAGCTCTCTGCTTAAATGAAATGGTGTTACATCGAGAACCTTTAACTTGTATGTGCCATTTTGAAATAGCAGTGGGGCGACATTCTCCAGTGGATATTGCGGCAGATGGTATTATTGTTTCTACTCCCACAGGTTCTACAGCTTATTCGTTAAGCGCGGGTGGTCCGGTAATTACTCCTGGTGTCCCCGTTTTACAGTTAGTACCCATTTGTCCCCATTCCTTAGCTTCTAGGGCTTTGGTATTTCCCAATAGTGAACCGGTTAATATCTATCCTGTGAACATTCCCCGATTGGTGATGGTGGTAGATGGTAATGGTGGATGTTATATTTTAGCAGAAGATCGGGTATATTTAGAGCGATCGCCCTATAGTGCCAGATTTATCCGTCTACAGCCACCTGAGTTTTTCCGCGTTCTGCGGGAAAAACTGGGTTGGGGTTTACCACATATTGCTAAACCTAATTCTGTGGAATTACCTTAGTTGTCACTTTGTATTTGCGCCGCATTGTACTAGCTACTACTTAGCAAATAATCCAGATGTAGTCGGTGTTGATGATTTTGGGCGATCGCTCTTTTGATAGGATATTTTAGGCGATTCCTATGTTGCGGTTTGCGATCGCACTATATATAATTCAAAATAGGCGATCGCTTGAGTGAGGTACACATAGCGAGCATCTTGCCCGCATCACAAGAGTTTTATCATTAATATCTGTACCTCATAACACCGGAAACTGCTGTATTGGAAAATCAAAATTACCGTTTAGCTAGAGATTAGATATCTAGGTTTGCTCTCCCTTTAATAACTTTGGATGCTTTGCATTTACCAGCTATTTCTAAGGTTGTCATTTTTATGATTTTTCTTTCACGCTTAAGTTAGTCCTATTTTAGCAAAACTCAACAGTAATAGTGATTCCTGCGGAGCGGTTCGCTATCGCTCCTTTGATAAGAGGATGATTTTGATATTTCAGATCCCCGACTTCTTAGACAAGTCGAGGATCTAGTTCCTCCGGTTTCAAGCTGCCGTTGATACAATCTGAAATGGGATATTCTCTAGCACAATTTCCGGTAATTGACCCAATCCAAGCACCTCTTTGGCATCAAGAATTTCCACACCAACTAAAACTTCACCAGCGCCAATGTTTAGTGCTATTTCATCACTTAATCGTAAAGTACGACATTCATGATCTCCATCAACTAGGCGAATATAAAGTGAATCAGTTTCTTGATCATAACTAATTTTCATAGCATTACTTTCCTCAAAAATAAAATGTATATACAGTAATTACTACAATCTCCATCTCACTTTCGGCAATAATTGGTGAAACTCGTTTAATAGAATAGGAGCGCCCTTGCCATTCTCCATTAAACTGAAAGTCGTAACGATATTCAAGTCTGCCTTGTTTGCCTTGCTTGTGACTACCATTAAGAATTGCTTCAGTGACTTCTATCTCATTTGTACCACGCTCTAAGCATTGCAATAAAGCGTGTTTAGTAAAACGAATTGGTTTCATAAAATTTACATACTGCGATCGCTCTTTTAATGACAGGATTATCTATCAACCCAAAATGCACTGTAAAAGATTTTGTAGTGCTTGTCTAGTCTCTGTATTTACAAAACATCTATATGTATGACAGCACTTCACTAAAAATTATTATTGTTTTAATTGCGTTGGGAAACTTTCTCTAGAGATGTCACCAGAAAATTGGTAACTTGAGTTAGTATTGTGTGAAATGCCAGTAGTACAGTAACAGCTTATAACTCATATTGATTACCAATTTCCAGCAAATGATAGCTATTCACAATCCCTCTGTTTTTGTTTTGGTGATTGAACCAGATGAAACTCTAGCTAATCAGTTAGCCTTTGATTTACAAGAAGCTGGTTATGATGCAATTGTAGCTCATGATGCGGTCAATGGATTAGAATACTGCGGTGATGCTTGTGGTGTTCAAAACCGTAATCAACCTGCTTTAATTGTTATAGACCGGATGCTGATTGGAGAATCTGGATTATCTTTATGTAAAAATATCAGAAATATGGGTAATCGTTCTCCTGTCTTGATTTTAATGGCCAGAGATACAATAGATGATCGAATAGCTTGTTTAGACGCTGGTGCTAATGATTATATTCTCAAACCTTACCGTTCGGAAGATTTTCTCAAGCTGATTCATCTCTATCTGAAACCGGATCTTGATACCACAGAGCAGTTACGCTTTGGAGATTTAGTTTTGGATATAGGAACGCGTCGCGCTATTTACAATAGCAAAGCTATTGACTTAACCATGAAGGAATTTGAACTATTAAAGTTCTTAATGGAACATCCCCGCGAAGTATTAAGCCGCGAACAAATTTTAGAGAATGTTTGGGGTTACGACTTTATGGGTGAATCTAACGTGATTGAGGTCTATGTTCGTTATCTTCGCCTCAAAATTGAAGAAGAGGGTCAAAAACGCCTGATTCAAACTGTACGCGGTGTAGGTTACGTACTCAGAGAATCCTAAAATCCATAAACTGAAGAACATTTACAAATAAAATCTAAATTTGTGGACAATTTGGCAGAAATTAAGTAAAATAGTTAAAATCTAAATCCCAGTAAATAAACTAATTGTCGACTGTCAATCATTAATTACTACCCATGCCCTCTTCCCTATAGCAATTATGATGTATTGGCTCAGTTTATGTTCAGTATTACTTAGTATTTTACTAATGGGCTGTTCACCAGCGACCACAGCTAAATCTCCCCCTGTGATATCAGAGTCTCCAGCCCAAATACTAGTAAATGCTGGTCAAAATTTGCCAATTTCAGCAATTGCGACTTTCCCTAAAGATGTAAAAATTGAGTTGGAAGTAGCAGAAACACCAGAACAGCAAATGATGGGTTTAATGTATAGGCCAACTTTAGCGGATAACCGGGGAATGTTGTTTATTTTTCCCTCGTCACAACCGGTAAGATTTTGGATGAAAAACGTCCCGGTTGCTTTAGATATGGTCTTTATCAGAAAAGGTGTAGTTGAGTACATACAACAATCTGCTCCTCCTTGTAGTAAAGAGCCTTGTCCTACTTATGGTCCTTCTGTACCTATAAATCAAGTAATTGAACTCAGATCAGGACGAGCAGCAGAATTAAATTTAAAAAGAGGAGATAATATCAAAATTGATTTCGTTAGTCCCGTAAGTTACCAGTAATTTAACTGCTAATTATAGCGTTTCTGGCGTTGCATAATGACAGTATGAGTTATGTTTGGGTCCAAGGTGCAAAGGAAAAAAGATTTTTAATTTTCCGAATTTATACCTCCATTAGTCTATCACCATGCAGGCTACTAGCAACGACTTACTTTCCTTCTATTTTTGTAAGTAATCTCTACCATAGGGTATCAATATACCAGACTTTTCGCAAATACTTGGTTTATTGTCAAAAAATATGAGGTGAACTAGCATAAATAACAGGGAAGAGGTTAACATTTAGTATTAGTCTGAATAAGATCAAGTTTTAGGTTCTCCTGGTTAAACTTACCACATTAGATACAAGTAGCAAAAATCTCTCTTTTGATATAAAACTTTGAAAAATGGTTATGGAGAAGCAATATTTTCTATATAACCTACCAATGTTGATCTACTTGCAGCAAAGTGACAAATAAAATACTGGTTACATAATACCCGCAAAATAGATAAACAATCTATAATTATACATTTTCCCCAAGGATGTGAGATACAAATGGTAATATCAAGATATTCTCGGCTGATTAATTTTCTCCAGGAAGATTTAGCAATTTCCACTGCTTCCTTGTCCGTAGCATTGCGTAACCGTGATCAAGATCCTGGTTCTTTAACAATGACTCTTTGGCAATATGGTTTAATTACTCTAGAACAGTTAGAACAAATTTATGATTGGCTAGAAACGGTATAGGGAGGAGGTGACAGGGAAGAGGTGACAGGTAAAAGGTGACAGGT
>LJOT01000866.1 GCA_001672075.1 Anabaena sp. CRKS33 | reverse complement strand
CGTCGAATGCAATTCTAAAGTGGTGCCTATAAGTTACAAATTTTAAGAATAATGTGATAAACACAACTCAGATGGTTCTACTGAATTATTCTATGGTGACAGTTATTTCCATGACGAAACAACCTAGTCCATACCATTCTATCCATTTTATTTATACTCATCATCGCCTTTGGCAGGCCTTAGAGTCTAATTCATCGAATGATCGCACCATGGGGATCCTAATCCGACGCGTCACCGACGCAACATGCTCTTCTCCCTCGACCAGACGTCGAGGCCGAGCCACATCCAGTTGCCGCAGGCAATTCTCGATGTGTGGGTCTGATAAACTCTTAGAAGACGCAGCAGGTGGTCTATTATCCCCTCTGGGACCATCACCTCTATGCGACTACTTGTCTATTAGTGATAATTCATTACTACTTTACATCGTACAACGAATTATGATCTCTTCTCTACGGGCTCAGGATCCTCATGCAAGGACTCCCGATACAGTGAGTTCAAATAC
>LJOT01000469.1 GCA_001672075.1 Anabaena sp. CRKS33 | reverse complement strand
TAACCTGGGTAATATTTATATCAGTGGTTGGACTGATGGCAGTTTCCCTACCTACACCAATCAGGGAGGGCAGGATAGCTATATAGCCTTATTTGATACCAATGGCAACCAGTTATCTATTCCCGCGATTCCCGCAGTAATTACCGTTGCGGCTACTGATGCTAATGCTGGGGAAACTGCTACAGGAATTACTCCCAATCCTGGTACTTTCACTTTAACTCGGACTGGTGATTTAACTCAAGCCATTACAGTCAACTATACTTTAAGCGGTTCTGCTACCAACGGCTCTGACTATAGTAGTCTACCGGGAACTGTCAACTTTGCAGCAGGTGCGAGCAGCGCCACCGTCACCGTCACACCTACAGACGATAACATCTTTGAAGGCACAGAAACCGCTATTCTCACCCTAGCCACGGGTGCGGGCTATATTTTGGGAACTACTACCAGTGCCACCGTTAATATTACTGACAATGACCTCCAACCCAGTATTAGTATTAACGATGTCAGCGTCACCGAAGGTAATAGCGGTACTACTAATGCCACCTTTACCCTTACCCTCTCTCACCCCAGCAGCCAACCTATAACAGTTAACTACGCTACCGCCGACGGCACAGCTACCACCGCTGATTTAGACTATAACGCGGCCACGTTCACTGTTACTTTTGCCCCTGGAGAAACCAGTAAAACCGTCAACGTTGCGGTTGTTGGTGATATCAAGAGCGAAAACCCCGAAACCTTTACCGTTAATCTGAGCAATGCCACTAACGCAACGATTACCAAAGCTCAAGGTGTGGGAACTATTACCAATGATGATCTGCCAATTATTACCCTTGCGGCTACCGATAGCAATGCTGGAGAAACTACTACAGGTGTTACTGCTAATCCTGGTACTTTCACTTTAACTCGGACAGGTGATTTAACTCAAGCCATTACAGTTAACTACACTTTAAGCGGTTCTGCTACCAACGGCACTGACTATAGTAGTCTACCGGGAACTGTCAACTTTGCAGCAGGTGTGAGCAGCGCTATTGTCACTGTTACACCTACAGACGACAATATTTTTGAAGGCACAGAAACCGCTATTCTCACCCTAACCACAGGTACAGGTTACGCTCTGAATCTCACAACCAGTGCAGTAGTCAATATTGCTGATAATGATTTACCTGGTATTAGTCTAGCTGTATCTCCTGCTAGTGTGGTCGAAGATGGACTTAGCAATTTGGTTTACACCTTCACCCGCACTGGATCTACAGCTAATGCTTTAACAGTAAATTATGGCGTAGGTGGCAACGCTACTTTCAATACCGACTATACCCAAACAGGTGCAGCCAGCTTTACTGCAACTACTGGAAATATTACCTTTGCAGCGGGAAGCAGTACCGCGACCTTAACTGTTGACCCCACCGCAGATACCACCGTTGAAACTAATGAAACCGTTGTTTTAACTTTAGCAACTGCTCCAGGTTACACCATTAACACACCAGCAGCGGTAATTGGAACTATTACTAATGATGACTCTTCCGCGCTTCCGGTCATTTCCGTTGCTGCTACTGATGCTAGTGCGGCAGAAACTGCTACAGGTATCACTGCTAATCCAGGACAGTTCACCCTGACAAGGTTGGGAGGAAATATCAACCAAGCTGTAACAGTGAATTATACCTTAACTGGAACAGCTACAAACGGCACTGACTACACCAGCTTACCAACTAGCGTCACCTTTGCAGCAGGGAGTAGCACGGCAATTGTCACAGTAACACCCACAAATGACACGATTTTTGAAGCCACAGAAACCGCCATTCTCACTTTAGCCACAGGTACAGGGTATACCGTTAGCACAACTAATACAGCAGCAACGGTTAATATTGCCGATAATGACCTCCAACCTACCATTAACCTCAGTGCTAACCAGACCATTGTTGAAGGTAACACCAATCCTCAAAATGTCAGCTATACTGTTACTCTCTCCAA
>LJOT01000468.1 GCA_001672075.1 Anabaena sp. CRKS33 | reverse complement strand
AGATTCATAAACAATTCTCTCCAGTGGATACTTGAAAAATCAATTGCGCTTACCTTGATCCTAACTGGTTTTGGGGATTAGTCATTGGCAAGATTAACCGTTGATTAACCTTGATAATTCATCTGACCCCAATATTTAGATCAAAATTTAGATAAAAACCGATAGCCCACCTGGGAATGAATTCCCAGTCTCATAGCAAAAGTCATCTCAAGATGACTAAATAAACCAGGAATTTTTGAGGAAACTAAAGTTTACTTTCGCTATTAGCCCTGATAGCGTAGCGTGGCGTAAGCCATAATGAATTTGAGAGCGGGTTTGAAAGCCAACAAATAAACTATCTGTAGCTTGACACTAATGAGCAGTGCTAAACCCTGACTAGAGAATCACACAATTAAGCAATTTTAAATACAACTCCGTCCATAACCTGACTAAACTTGTTTACATTTAGATATAATTTAGGATAGCAAAAGTATTAAATTAATATTGCACAAATTACCTAAAGTTATGAAACAAAGGTTATTTAGTCAATGGTGGATAGGGTTGGCGCAAACCGTCACCCTAGCCTCCCTGACAGCATTAACAACCATTGCGACTACCAACCAACCCAGCCACGCTAGAGGTCATACCTTTTACTGTGGTAAGAGTAAAGGTATACCTGTTACCTTTGTCCGTACTCAAGATAGTAGAATTGATTTTGATCAGATCAATAGCTCTAGTGTGACTGTAAAGGGTGATATTCTATCTCAAGGTTTCTCAGAACCACCAAAGACGACAAAACAAAAAGTTGATGATCTTTTAGTTCAGGCTGCGGATAAGTATGAAATAGGAGATTATCGCGGGGCAATATTAGCTTATAACCAAGTAATTCGCCTTACTCCTAATAATTCTGAAGCTTTATTATATCGCGGTAGTGCTTATAATGAATTAGGAGATAAGCAAGCAGCAATAAAAGATTACAACCAAGCTATCAAGATTAATCCTAACTATGCTGATGCTTACTACAACCGGGGAGTTGTCCGTTATGATTTAGGAGATAAGCAGGGTGCAATAGATGATTACAACCAAGCTATCAAGATTAATCCTAACTATGCTGATGCCTACATCGGACGGGGAAATGTCCGTTATGAATTAGGAGATAAGCAAGCAGCAATAAAAGATTACACCCAAGCTATCAAGATTAATCCTAACTATGCCCTAGCCTACAACAACCGGGGACTTGCCCGTTCTGAATTAGGAGATAAGCCAGGAGCAATAGATGATTACAACCAAGCTATCAAGATTAATCCTAACTATGCTGATGCTTACTACAACCGGGGAAATGCCCGTTATGATTTAGGAGATAAGCAAGCAGCAATAAAAGATTACAACCAAGCTATCAAGATTAATCCTAACTATGCTGATGCCTACAACAACCGGGGACTTGCCCGTGATGATTTAGGAGATAAGCAGGGTGCAATAGAAGATTACAACCAAGCTATCAAGATTAATCCTAACCATGCTTATGCTTACTACGGCCGGGGACACGTATACGCTTCTTTAGAAGACAAATTTCAAGCGATATCTGATTTTAAACAAGCTGCGAAATTATATCAACAACAAGGTGAAAATGAAGATTACCAAAATGCTTTGAATAGAATTAGGGAATTACAACAATAGTATTTTTGTCAGAATCAGGATATATGGTTACTGAGCGACTTGTACTGAGCTTGTCGAAGTAAGTCGAAGTACAGGATTAAAGGATTAACAGGATATTTAATTGTAATTGACTGATGAGATTTTGATAATTTTCTATTATTCTCACAATTAATTTCTTCTTTGCGTCTTTGCTCCTTTGCCACTTTGCGCGAAACATAACACACAGGAACACACCAAGAAGATGTTAATTTCATCCTGAAAATCCTGATTCTGACCAAAAATATCATGTATAATTAAACAAATCCTAGTTCTGAAAAAAGATAAAAATATGCAA
>LJOT01000865.1 GCA_001672075.1 Anabaena sp. CRKS33 | reverse complement strand
AACAGGGAACAGGGAACAGGGAACAGGGAACAGGGAACAGGGAACAGGGAACAGGGAACAGGGAAGAGGTTTTGGGCAACTTTACTTTTCGTTACTTATCTCGGTTTTTTCCGTTCACCTACTTAGATAAATTCTAAACATTATGCTCACACTGACGTACTTGAAGTATTTTAAGCATAGATAACACGCAAAGAGTCTAATTCCTTCATGTCAGTAACAACTTTACGTAAAGTTTCGCTGAAATAGAAAACTTCATAATTAGGTGCAAGTTCTTTTTGTAGTTGCTTCCACAAACTAATACCCTCTGCTTCAAAAGCCGCTTTAGCCTTTAAACTGGGAAAACCTGATGAATTAGGATCTTCCCAGTTTAATTTTGCATCATAAATATCTGCCCATTTTTCCAAGCGGCTAATAGTTTCTTTACTTAATGGCATCGTTTCTGGATCAATATCTCCAGCTTTATCATAACTAGCCCACCATAGTGGGTAGCATCCATAATCAGCC
>LJOT01000012.1 GCA_001672075.1 Anabaena sp. CRKS33 | reverse complement strand
GATTTTCTAACTTTACCAAGTTACAGGAGTATTGACGAGTTAAAGATGGTAATTGGTGATGTAATGCTTAATTTTTGTCTTTTGTTTTGATTTCATCCAGCTTATCACGGACTGTCTGTATATCTTGCCACATTAGCCATTTAGGCGCTCCCTGTTCCCGCGAAGGGTTACGCAATAAGTAGGAGGGATGAAAAATAGGCATACATAAACGTCCTGCCCATTCTAGCCATTGACCACGAATTTTAGTAATAGGTCGTTTGTCTCCAATGACACTTTTCACTGAGGTTGCACCTGTCAATAAAATGATTTTTGGATTAACTAAGCGAATTTGCTCTAATAAATATGGTTTACAAGCCGCTATTTCTTCTCCTGTAGGGACGCGATTTTCCGGTGGTCTACACTTACAAATATTGGCTATATATATATCTGTATCTGTATTTAGTCTAACTGATGCTAAGATGTTTTCTAATAATTGTCCTGATCTACCAACGAATGGTAAACCTGTTTCGTCTTCGTTTTTTCCCGGTGCTTCCCCGATAATCATAATTTCGGCTTGGGGGTTACCACGGCCTACTACAGCATGAGTCCGGTTTGCTGCTAATGGACAACGGTGACAGTTATGACAGTGTTTTTCTAATTCTCCCATATTCTCATAAGTTCCGGCGACAATGGGAATTTGTCCATTGACAGGAATTAGCGATCGCTGGTTTAAACTAGAGTTATCAAAGAGACTTAGTTGGGTTTCGTGCTGCATGGAATTTGGGAGGCAGAATATGACGGCCTATTTTAGATTTACAAGATATACCTTAAGTCAGGGCAGGGTAGTTTGTACCTCACGAAGTTGAAATCTGCTGTATTTCTGTATTATTCATCTTATCAGAAAATAGACTTAAATCTAAAAATTATCTCTTAGATATCTGATGATATGTGTTGATATGTGTATCCTAGAACGTTTGTAGAGAATTGATCTGGTTAGGGATTCTCGACTGTACATTCTTTTTCATTAGCGGTCTATTGATGGGAACTTTTGTCTGCCATACTTGATCAAATTCTGCTTGAGTAATTTCAAATTCTTGTATGTCTAGTATATCTATTTTCTGATCACACAACATCCCATAATCGTCTAAGAAGTGGCTATGATCATAAAATAAAACATTTCCATTTTCATAGACTTCTATTTGTCTAAGAGGATATAAAGTATTGCCAATTTCCATGAAGTATGTACTAGTACCCCAATCGTCAAATTCACCACCCAGGGATACATCCCAAACCCATTTATAATATTTTTTTGTTTCTTGTTTTAGAGACATAATAAATTTAATCCAGCCAGTAATTTTCCTCTAATATTTAAGTTGCTATTTTTCTGTTAAATTATTTTATAGCATAGACATCTTGATGAAGACCAAAGGCAAAACCCAGAGATTTCCGTATACTGCGGCTAGATTGAGTCAAGAAAATTATAATCGACAGAACTGTTAAACCCGTGATAAAACCAAACATACTACGATAACCAAAGGTTTGAGCAAATGTTCCCAAAATTGCACCTGCTATAGCGAAACCTAGATCAAATCCGATGAAAGAAACAGCAAATATTCTACCTCGTTCGTGGGGTAAAGTTCTATCTGTTATTAATACGGAAATCATGGGAATTAGCATACCAGAAGCAGCGCCTTCCATTAATGCTCCTAATAAAAACATGAAAGTGTTATTTGCTTGCCATACGCAGATGATAGACAGAGTATAAGCTATCAAACTCATAGTGACAAATAAACCACGTCCATATTGATCAGAGGCTTTACCAGTAAATAATCTACAACTAAAACTGGAAATGGCGGCCACGGAGAAAAATAAACCTGGATTTAAATCCACTCCTGTTGATTTGATGAATAGGGAGATGAAAGTATGTAAACTACCTAAGGTCAAACCACTCAATAATAGGACTATAGCAGGAATCCGCACGGGAGGACTAGTTAGTATTTGCCAAAAGTTATCATTTTTGCTGTTAATTGGTTGGATGGCAATAGGTGGGTTGACAATGGGGATAATACATAGTAAACCTAGACATCCTAAGACCGCAGATGAGAGAAATAATGGGGTATAACCAGCAGTTGCTTGTAAAAACCCACCTATGGCAGGACCTATGCCCACACCCAAAGGACTTACCAAACTCATGTAACCGATAACTTCCCCCCGACGGTGTTCTGGTGTTAAATCTGCCACTAAGGCGGTGTAAGCTGTGGCAAAGGCAGCAATACTAATACCATGAAAGGCACGAATCAACATAAGGGGAATAACCGATTTTACCACTAAATATCCTAAAGGGGCGATCGCTACGACAAACATCCCTATCAATAAGACTATTTTCCGGCCTCGGTTATCAGCTAAAGCACCCATTGATGGTCTAATTAGTATTATACCAATGGCAAAGCTACCCATAACAATGCCAATTTCTTGCTTGTTCGCACCAATGTGTTCAATATACAAAGGTAATGTCGGCAATAATGAGGACAAACTTGACCAGAAAAACAAACCTGCGGCAAATAACATGAGTAAGTTTTTCCGCAGTGCAGCGTCAAAAGTATCAAAAGCTTTCACGGTAGACGCAATAATCCTATAAAGTGTGATTTTACCATTGTTACGTTACTTAACATTTTTTGCCACAACTTCCCGCACACGATAGATAGGCCTTCCCTGAGATTCATGGTATGTCCGCATTAACAACTCTGCCAAAAGACCGAAACAAAACAACTGCACCCCAGTTACTAGCAGCAAAACCGCCAAAATCAACAGAGGACGATTACCAATATCTACATGAAAAACCAATTTAACCAAAGTTAAGTATATTCCTATTCCTGCACCAGAAACCATAGAAATTAAGCCTAACATTCCAAAAACGTGCATAGGACGGGTGAGGAACTTTTTCATAAATAGAATAGTTAATAAATCCATTAATACCCGAAATGTCCTTGATATCCCATATTTACTCTGTCCAAAACGCCGCGTATGATGACGTACAGGGACTTCAGTAATTCTCGCCCCTTCAATATACGCTAATGCTGGTAAGAAGCGGTGTAATTCCCCATAAAGATTCATATCTGCGACTAACTCAGCCCGATAAGCTTTGAGAGAACAACCATAATCATGAATATAAACGCTAGTAGCACCACGAATTAGCCAATTGGCGATTTTAGAAGGAAGTAGACGATTTAATGCCCCATCTTGGCGATTTTGCCGCCAACCACTCACTAAATCATAACCCTCGTCCAGCTTGGTAATTAACATGGGGATATCAGCCGGATCATTTTGTAAATCAGCATCTAAAGTCACAATTACTTTGGCCGTAGCATAATTAAAGCCAGCAGACATGGCCGCAGTTTGTCCATAGTTACGACGCAAAATCACCGCTTTTAGATCAGTACGAATTTGTGCCTGTTCTTTGAGAAATTCCGCTGAACCATCCCTAGAACCATCATCTACACAAATAATTTCATAGTTCAATTTACTATCTGTGAGAGTGGAAGAAATTGCTTTTAGTAATAAAGGTAGGCTTTCTACTTCATCTTTAATTGGTATAACTACGGATACATCTACAATTGGTAATTGATGATTAGTCATTTTTTATAGCTGATAAATAAATCGGTTTCCATAATTGATTCTCATCCTCTTGATCTATATGTCACTAAAACGCCCCTGGGTAGTCGGAAAATAGAGTTCATCTATCCATGACCAGGATAACTTTTGATTACTCTACCAGCACCGCGCAATTGTTGATAATAACACTGACTAACTTTATCTCCTTGTTCTGAAAGTTGGTCAATACCAATACCATTCCGGCCTTGATCTTTTCCTGAACTGTGGATATAATCACCATTACCTAAATATAAACCCACGTGAGTCGCTTTTTTTGAAGTCCCAAAAAATATTAAATCCCCTAATTTTAATTCAGTAATATCAACCATTTGAGTAAAAGCCTCTTGTTGACAAGCATCTCTTGGTAGCCAAACACCTACAGATTTAAAAGCGGCTTGCATCAACCCAGAACAATCATAATTAGGTGCAACCGTACCACCCCAAAGATAATAATTATCTTGTTCCTTTGCTGCTTGAGTAAAAGCAATAATGTCGGGTATGCGTTGTTGAATTTCTGTTGCTAAGACCAACTGGGGTTGATATAATGTTTGAGTGCCTTCAATAAACTGCAAATCTTCCCTAGACAACCATCCTGGATAGTCGTCTTCACATAAATAGACTTCAACTGCTTTATTTTCATGATTTGATGTTATTTGTAAATGTCGTCCCGTTGCAGCTTGAGTTGCTAACCGGACACATTCGGGAGAGTCATAGAGATTGAGGTTAGTTGTACATTGATATTCATTTGTAGGGGAATAGGGAATTTGTGAATTTAGATTTAAGGACATGGGTTGGGAGCAGTAAACAACAAATATAATAAATTATACTAAATACTAATAAAATTTGATAATATTATATTATAGTATATGTATTGGAGTAAATTGCTATGAACAGCAAAAAGGTTATAAGATAGTTGTACAACATAAAGACCGCCTGATAAGATCTAACTTTAACATACTGAAGATATTCTTTGAATCTCACGGAGTAGAAGTTGAATATGTAGAAGAAACTCTACCTAAAACTTATGAGGCTGAACTAATAGAAGATACAGCAGTTTCCGATCTTATGAAGTACAGATATTAATAATAAAACTCTTGTGGTGCGGGCATCTTGCCCGCACAAGGTGTACCTCATTCAAGCTGAACTTGCTGTATGTTATCGCTGATGGCTTCCTTCAGCGCCAAGATTTACGGTAAACGTAGTGCTGAGAAAAGGAAGAAACAATGATTCTAGTTGAAAGACATATCATAAAACAGTCTCACCAACATTGGCAAGAGATTGATAAACTATCCTTCCTTTCTAAGAATCTATACAACGCAGCTAATTACATTTGTCGTCAACACTTCTTTGCTTCTGGTAAGAAATATAGTCTAAATGACCTTTATCATTTAACCAAAGATTTAGTAGATTATCGTAATTTACCCACTAAGGTTAGCAAACAAATCATCAAAAGATTAGTTTCTACCTGGACTGGTTACTTTGAAGCCCAAAAAGAATGGAAGCAGAATCCTTTTAAGTTTTTAAGTGAACCTAGAATACCTGGTTACAAAGATAAAGCTAAGGGACGTAATGTAGTTATCTACTATCATGAGTCAGTTTACAAAGCTGAACTGAAGAAGGGAATCTGTCACTTATCAATGAGTGACATTAAGATTCCAACTCAGGTAGATAATGTGGTTGAAGTGCGTTTAGTACCTCACCCCACTTGCTATGTTGTTGAAATTGTATATAGGAAGCAGGAAAAAGAGCTATCTACCAGTGATTATGTAGCGGGTATTGACCTGGGTTTAACTAATTTAGTAGCTTTAACTTCAAATCAGCCAGGTTTTAAACCTTTGCTGATTAATGGACGACCTCTAAAATCAGTTAACCAATTTTATAACAAAGCTAAAGCTAAGTTACAAAGTCAATTAGGCCAAAAGCGTAAATCTAGTCAGAGAATTCAATCTATGACCTCTTACAGAAACAATTACGTTGACAACTATCTACACAACACTAGTAGAATAATTGTTAACCTACTCCAAGCTAGTGACATTGGTACTTTAGTTATTGGTAAGAATGAAAACTGGAAGCAGAACATCAATATAGGTAAAAAGAATAATCAGTCTTTTACACAGATTCCTCATGCAAGATTAATTGACCAGATAACTTATAAATGTCAATTAGCGGGAATCAAAGTTGTAGTCACTGAAGAATCCTATACCTCCAAAACATCTGCGCTAGATTTAGAAAGACCTCGTAAACATTCAACCTATCTAGGTAAACGTGTAAAACGTGGTTTATTTCAGTCTAGTTTAGGAACCAAGATTAACGCCGATGTCAATGGTTCTTTACAAATTGTGAGAAAAGTATTCCCTAATGCTTATACAACAGAAGGGATAGCGAGTGCAGCCGTTGCACCATTAAAGGTTTTACCTTTATAAAGACAAGAACTATTACGCATTTCTACATTAGTAGATTTTAGTAGGTTTTGGCAAACGGTAATATGATGATTTTTTGTAGAAATGTTCTCTGTATCAGGATTATCTTCTCTACATTATGTAATTTACCATTAATGTCTTATGTAATAATTTTGGACTTCATTAGACTGGGAAACGCTATATACAAATTAAATGCAGATAATTTCTTGACCTGAACATATTCCATCAGTTACAAGATACTTTACCGCTGACACAGATATTATTCTAAATAATCTCTATAAAATCCTCTTTTCCTGGTGTGCTTTAAGTTTATTGTTTCCGTTATCACAGCGTATGAATGAGTTAGCCATAAATCATAATTAAAAATTATCATTATAGGATAATACTTTTAATATTCATAACTTAAGAAAATTCAACTTTAGATTTTCTTAACAATTAATTGAGAATTATTTTTATTTAGCAACGAGCTTGCAATACTTTCGGCGATTTGCTAGAATTATTGAGAATTTCAAAATTGGATTACTATTGTCAATTTTCTACCCTGCTAAAAAGATGATCTGCAAAAGTCTTTATTTATAGTGGTTTCAGAGATTAATTTTGAACAAAAATACAAAAACTCAGAAATTAGCAGTGGTTTGAAAGAGTCAATTGGCGAAAAATTATTCAGCAAATAATGTACTTTGACTGGTAGAACAAATGTCCTATTGACAAATGGGTTAACTTATGGTAGAGGAGGGTTTTTTGTAGTAGTTAGGGAAAGTCGTGACTAGTTAGAGGTTGAGATAAAACATATATACTATTTTCTAGTCTACTGAGGTACAAACCTATCACCGTTTATCTCCGGTTCATTGCTGATTCCTGTACCCATATCGCATCAAGGATGATCTAAAGATGTTTCATGAAACGTTTTTACAAAATTTTGGTAACAAAATAAAAATACCTAAAGTATTGTATTTTTCGTTGCGGCTTGAGTAGCTAAAAGGTCAAAAATTGCGACAATAAATTTATATGTATTAAGTAGTAAGGGCTTTAGCCCTTACCTATTGACAAGAAAACCAGAAGATATTACCCATCTTTGCTGTTTTCTGAAAATGGCAAATGGCATATTAGATCACACTCTATTAACCATTGAGCAGTACAACGAGGATAACTATTTGGATCACAAGTCCACACTAGTTTTTGGTGACAGTTCTCACCCTTTTGATTAACTGAGTTTTCACTCTCCTGATTAACTGAGTTTTCACCTTCCTGGTTATTGATATTAGTCGAGGACATAATTTAAACTCCTCTTATTTGTTTTTTAATTAAATCTTAATTATTTTATATACCAACTTACGGGGAAATTAGTAAATAACTAAGGTAGATTTTGTAATATTTATTTACATTGTATCCCATTTTACACATATATGATTAAGCAGAAAACTAAAAGATGATTCTAGTCAACATTAGGTACTTGAAAAAATAGTATGAATAACAAGGAATTAAAAATATAGGTTTTAAAAATTAATTAGGCATTATCAAATAAATTATGATCGTCAAAATTCCAGTTTTTGAGAATATGAATTTTTCGATTATTTAGAAAAAAAGACTATAGAATAGAAAGTCTCTACAATAGTATTTTGAGAAATAGGATTTTATTAAACTTTAAAACTTATTTACGACTTATTTACAAAAAATAGAGAGAAAATGCAAAATAAAGATATTTCTCAATGAGTAATAAATAATGATAAGATTACACTAGAGAAATATCAGGAAATTATTCACAAATGGTTTTTTTTAATCAAGACAAACAACTAGAAAATCTTGGTAATCAAATATTAGAAGCAACTTGGGCAAAATTTTCCACATTAGCACCTAACCAAATTGCACTGACTTGGGTTGTATATGATCCTCCTGCACCTGTTAATACAGGTGGTGCGCTGACTCCCAATGCTTTCTGGGAACACCCAGTCCGGGGATTTAGCTATCGTGGAGGAGAACGTATTTATCCTGCTAGTGTGGTAAAATTATTCTATCTGGTAGCGGTGCAAGAATGGCTAGAAAAAGGCATGAGTCAAACAACGGAGGAACTAAACCGAGCTTTGACGGATATGATAGTTGATTCTAGTAATGATGCTACTAGCTTAATTGTTGATATTCTCAGTGGTACTACTTCCGGTCCTGTGTTAACCCCAGGTCCTTTTGAAACCTGGAAATATCAGCGTCAGATTGTTAACCGCTATTTTCAGTCCTTGGGTTGGGAGGAAATAAACGCAATTAATGTCTGTCAAAAAACCTGGGGTGATGGTCCCTATGGACGGGAAAGGGCTTTTTATGGGGAAATGTTTGAAAACCGCAATATGCTGACAACGGATGCCACTGCTAGACTATTACATAGTATCGTAGGTGGGGTGGCAGTGTCTAGTGGGCGATCGCAAGCAATGATGAAGTTACTTAAACGCGGTCTTAATGCTGATGAGTTACCCCAAAATGTTGAAGAAGACCAGGTTACAGGCTTCTTAGGCGGTGGATTACCGGAAAATAGTCAAATCTGGTCAAAAGCAGGTTGGACAAGCACAGTGCGTCACGATGCGGCTTATATTGAACTACCAAATCAACGCCCTTATCTGTTAGTGGTATTTACGGAAGGGAAGGAACAAGGAAAAAGTCGGGAAATCTTACCTTTTGTTTCTGGGAAAATTGCGGAAGCAGTTAGCAAATTATAACCAGGAATTAACGACAGATAAACACAGATAAATTTTTCCATTGGTGGATTAGGAAATGCTATAATGACTCCTGAATGATTTTTAGTTGCTTCTAATTCCCCATACTTAAAGCTGCTACAGCTACAATTAGCTAAAGTGTCAAATTCTCTACCATTACGTGATCAATATCTGACTTTAATTGATGACATTATCCAAACCACTCTCAAGGGTAAGATTAGCTCTGTAGAGCAGGTTTATCAAATGTTGCTCAAGGGTATTACTTCTGGAACTGGGGAAGTATTTGAGTTAGTTTTGAGCGATCGCCTCAATATTATACAATCTCAAGTAGATTCGGAAACGGATGAACTAAAAAAAGCCAAGGCTACCCGAAGTTTACGCGCTGCTAAAACGATTCAAACTCAATGGCAACGGTGGCAAGAACAAAATAAAGCCACTGAAGCCATATCTTTATCTATGCGGGAAATTACCACAGCCACGGCAGATGAGAGATTAACAGCTTTATTACGAGCTATTGATCCTAATCAAAAGTATCCATTAAATTTATCCCAACTGCAACAGTTAGCCAAGTCTTTACAACAATTTGCAAGTGCTAATGAAGATTTTGGGCAAATTGCTGAGGGTATTAGCCATGGTATAGCCTCTTGGCAAAGAATACAGACAAATTTACTTAATTGGATGTATGAACAAAATAATACTTTAGGATTTGGGGGTTTACCCGGAGAAAATAGTCCTTGGGCAAGTTGGGCTAAAGTAGTCAATAGCGAAATTCCCCAAGTATTTTTTCGGACTCTAGCAGTAGAACAATCAGCTTTAGAATTTGCCCAAAAACAACAGGGAATGAGTTTAAGTAATTGGGTAGAATTAACAATAGTTTTACAGTTTTTACAAAGAGGTTTAATTACTTGGTTTGATTCCTACGGAGCGCTTCGTTATCAACAAGCTTATGATATTCAAGCCGGACCTAAATTATCTATTTCCACATTTTTAACCTTTGCAGTAATTTGGAGTCAATTAGCAAATGGTTTTGAAAATCAAGCAGTAAAATATAGTAATGCTGCTGCTCAAATCATGCTACAAATTTTGCGAAATTTTGCCCAATGCCCTTATTTTCCCCTATATGGAGGGATTTTTGCCTCATTTTCTGGTAGTTATTTACGTGATGCTTTAGATTATTTAGATGCCCCCTTGCGTTCGGCCGCAGGTACTCAAGAAAAAGCTCGGATTTTGACCTTATTGGGTTATTCCCAGCGCGGTTTAGGCAGATATGATCGTTCTCTCAATTTTCATCAACAAGCTCTAGAAATAGCTAGAAATGCGGGTGATAAAATCTGCGAAATTGCTAATCTTAATCACCTCAGTCGCACCTATGTGCAACAACAAAATTATAGCGAAGCCATTAATTATAGTCAACGGGCATTAATTTATAGCAGACAAACAGGAGATAAAACTGGGGAAGCTAACGCTTTAGTAAACTTAGGTTATAGCGAAGTCATGCAAGCTAAAGAAACAGACATTAGTGAACCAGAAGTTTATGAAACTGCAATTAACTATTTAGGACAAGGGTTAAAATTAGCAGAAAAATTAGGTGATTTACAAAGTCAAGCTTTATGTTTTAGTAGTTTAGGTATTGCCTATTTAATTACCGCACAATACCCAACCGCAATTAAATATTTAGAAAATGCCTTCAAAACTGCTCAAATTGCCGGTGATTTGTATTTGCAAGGCAGAAATTTAGCATATTTAGCCGAAGCTAATTATCATCTTGCTAATTATGAAAAGGCAGTTTACAATGGTAGTTTAGGAATGTATCTTTTAGATCAAATTGCATCTCAAGAATGGCAAAAACCAGCTAGTTTACTAAATATTATTAAAGGACAAATTGGTATAGATAAATTCCAATTATTACTACAACAAAATCGCCAAAAAATGATCGCCATTATTGGTATTGACGGCTATGATTATATTTCCCCATTGCTGGTAAAATATCAAGAAGATATGTAATTGAAATTTGTATCTAATTTGTATCTAATTTGTATCTAATTTGTATCTAAGTAAGTGAACGGAAAAAACCCGACATAAGTAACGAAAAGTAAAGTTGCCCTGTTCCCTGTTCCCTGTCACCTGTTCCCTGTTCCCTGTTCCCTGTCACCTGTTCCCTGTTCCCTGTTCCCTGTTCCCTGTTCCCTATAAACAATTATTTGCTCCAGTTATGCCTTATTAAAAGTTACCTATCTCTATGTCTCTAATTCAAAAAGGAATACCACTCACTGCCCTTGCGCCAATGCAAGACGTGACAAATCTCTGGTTTATGAAAGTCATCGCCCATTACGGTAGTCCTGATTACTATTTTACCGAGTATTTTCGCGTAAATGATACCTCACGACTCAACCCTAAAATTTTGGCCGCAATCACCGAAAATGATACAGGTCGCCCAGTTTTTGCACAAATGATTGGGGAAAGTGTTCCCGACTTAGCAAGAACAGCAAAAGAACTCTGTAAATATAATACTGCGGGAATAGATTTCAATATGGGCTGTCCAGCACCGAGAATCTATCGTAAAAATGTAGGAGGTGGATTACTACGAGAACCAGAAAAAGTAGAGCGGATTTTAGCGGAACTAAGATTTGTTGTCAATGACCGTCCCTTAACCGTTAAAATGCGCGTAGGCTTTGAAAATACGGATAACTTTTATAAAATACTCGATATAATTGCCCGTCAAAACATTGATTTATTGAGTCTACACGGTCGCACAGTCAAAGATATGTACCACGGGGTAGTAAAATATGATTTAATTGCTGAAGCCGTCAAACGGGTTGATTGTCCAGTGCTGGCTAATGGTAACATTAACTCGGCTACGACTGCTATGGAAGTGCTTTCTCAAACTGGTGCAGCGGGTGTTATGGTGGGACGTTGGGCTATCGGCAATCCCTGGTTGTTTGATCAAATTCGTCAGGCTTTAGCAGGACAAACTATTATACCAGTTTCTTTGGTCAAAGTACGTAATTATATTGACCGTTTGTGGCAAACTCCCACAGCGTCAACTATGCCAGAACGAGCGCGGGTCGGCTATCTGAAAATGTTTCTTAACTACATTGCTTTAAGTGTTGATACTGATGGTTATTTCCTCCGCATGATGCGACAAGCACAAACAGAGGTAGAATTATTTACTATCTGCGATCGCTTTCTCCTGGCTGAGACGAAAACTTTGGCTTTAGTACCATCATTAAGCGGGTAATTTTAGTTACTATTTAGACGAAGAGGGATTTTCTAGTGGTAGTATAAATTATGTTTCGCGCCATCTTTCTTAGAGATCCCGAAGGGTAGCCGCAAAGTCGCAGAGTTGGAGATCTTGAATTTTCCTGATTAAAGGTAACTAAGTATCTGGGCGGGAAAAATTTCCTAGTGTGTCTATTCTTGCGCTTATGCGTATTTTACTTTAATTAAAAATAATTGTAATTAATAATAAGTAGTAAAATATAGCCTTTCCCAATCTAATAAAGTACAAACCAATTTATTCCCTATTCCCTATTCCCTGTTCCCTGTTACCTGTTACCTATTCCCTGTTTCCTGTTTCCGATTTACTCCATTGCTTCATTCACAGGGAATCTATCAATTAACTGCATAGCCCGTTGAGCATTACGCCGCAATACATCTGGTAAATTAGGCACATGAGGAATCTGGGATAATAGATCCAGGGTTCGGCGTAAAATTCGCACTACGTCCCCTTCGTCTAAAGTGGTTTTCTCACATAATACCTTCCACTCTACTCCTAGCGCCCACTGTTCCACCAAGGAAATCAAGCTAATAAAGCGAGTTTCTAAGCCTACTGGTAAAGCCACACCATGACGATACTGTACTTTTAACACAGAACGGCGAATAGGTTGCAATGCTAACCAAGCTGTATCCGCTTCCGTGGATAGATTAAAGTCAACTTTAGTATCTGGACGGGGGCTTTCAGTCACTAAAGCCGCTACTACTGCTGCTAAGTTATGGGGACCAATATTGTCTAATTCCCCACTGGCTAAAACTAAACCTAACCATAACTCATTTTCACCGCGAATGGCCGCCGCAATCTCTCCTAATTTTGTGGGTATTAAATTATCTAAACATTTAAATGACTGCAAAATTTCAATTAAACAAAGAAATTCCTCCCAGTATCTTTGGGATTGTAATGATATTTGCTCTTCTAAATGTTCGATTTCTGCCTCTAATTCAACACAACGCGCCCTATTTTTAAATATTTTGGCAATATTACCCGATTTATAGATGGGATGATTTTCTAACTGTTCTTGAACAGCGGTTAAGCGGCTAAGTTGTTCTCTTACTTCTGTTGGTAGATGATTAAATTCTTCCGGGTTAGGTATGCTTTGAGCAATAGCAATTGTGCTTTCATCACCACGTATAGAATGTCCTCTTTTTAAGCTCAATTCTGAAGGTGGGATCATATCATCTGGTACTTCTACCCGTGGCATTTCTGCATACATATCTAATATATCTGCTGAAGTTGCTACATACCAACGATTATTTTGCCCCAAGCAGACAAAGTAAGAGATTTCACCAGCACTCACAGCCTTATCAATTAATACTACTGTTATCGGTAAAGGTGACATGGAACTTCTGTCTTGGAGACTCAACATAGTCCCAGATATGGCAAAATCTAGCATCATTGCCAATTGGGCTTTTCTGTCCTCCTGTGCTTGTTCTTGCAATGTTTTGAAAATTTGCCGTTCTACTTTCAATCTTTGACGCAATTTTTCATACACCATTAATTCATTTTCATCAATAGCCGCCAGTTGTCGTTGAATTTGCTCTAATTCAGCTTTAAATTGCCCTAATTCTTCAAAATCTGGTTTTAGATGCAAATTAGACATATATTGTCCAAAACTGCGTTCTATCAGTTCTCTGGCTTTTTCTATGGTATGAGTTTGCAAGAGATTCAAGACCATGCCGTAGCTGGGTGTAAACTGACTTACAAGAGGATCAGCCTTAGATGTAGCTAAATAAGATGCTTCCTTAGCCCCTTCAAAGGGGGTTTGCAATGTCACTACATAACCTTGTAGATCCATCCCCCGACGACCAGCGCGGCCTGCCATTTGCAAAAATTCCGAAGCATTGAGTAAGCGATGTCCGTTATCAGTCCGCTTAGATAAGGTAGAAATTACTGTAGTTCTTGCAGGCATATTAATTCCCGCTGCCAAGGTTTCCGTAGCGAATACTACTTTAATTAATCCCTGTTGAAAGAGTTCTTCGACTAATCCTTTCCAAGCTGGTAAGATACCCGCATGGTGAGCGGCAATTCCTCTGTATAATGGGGCAACTTGTCCAGTCCGGGCAGCTTCGGGATTCTTACGTAAAAACTCATCAATTTGATGGCGTAAAATTTGAGACTCATCATTATTTACTAACCATAAATCACCAACTTCTTCAACCGCTTTATCACAGCCTCGACGACTGAAAATAAAGTAAATTGCCGGTAGCATATCCCGTTCTTGTAGTTGGTTTAGGGTATAAATAATGCCCGGTGCTTCTGGTCTTCCAGCTTTACCCTTTTCCCAATATCCCTTTTTAGCCCGTTTTACCAAGCGGGGGTTAATTTTGGTATTAGTTTCATTTAATAACGGAAATAGACCCTTGGGATTACAGAAGTTAAATTCTAGGGGAACGGGGCGAAAATCGGAGTAAATTAGGTCTGTTGGACCATGAACATGATTTAACCAACTGGTGAGTTGATCACTGTTGGCAACGGTAGCAGAAAGTGCTACAAGTTGGATAGAGCGGGGACAGTAAATAATGGATTCCTCCCATACTGTACCCCGTTGGCGATCATTCATGTAGTGGCACTCATCTAACACTACAGCCTCAACATCTGTCAAGGAGATGCCAATTTGACCTATGGGCGTGCCATAGAGCATATTACGGAAAATTTCCGTGGTCATCACCAAAATTGGCGCGTCTCGATGAATGGAAGCGTCTCCCGTCAGGAGTCCAACTTGATCAAAGCCAAACTTTTCGCGGAAGTCCCGCAGTTTTTGATTAGATAACGCCTTGAGGGGAGTGGTGTAAAATACCCTTTTCCCGCGAGATAAGGCACGATAGATAGCGTATTCCCCAATTAAGGTCTTTCCTGAACCTGTGGGTGCACAGACCACTACTGAACGGTCAGCATTTAGGGAAGAAATAGCTTCCTTCTGAAATTGATCTAATTCAAAGGGGAAGATTGACTTGAGGTCAATGTCATTAGCAGGGGCAGAATAATTCACTCAATCATAATTTACAAGCAGACTATCTATTATCATAACGCGATTAGTGGTTGGCTACGTTGGTCAGAAAAGCCGAGTTGTGGAGGTATGGCTGAGAGGGTGTTTGAAAACCGACATTCCGTACTTTATCATGTAGTGTGAGCCTTTTCAACAATTATTCTGAATAATGGTTAAATAATTAAGTATTTAAACTGAAAATATTTAATAAAATATGTATTGTTAAAAACAATAAAAAATCAAATTAGAGAAATATTCGCATATTGGAAAATTAAGTGCGGAATACGGGATAAAAGTAAAAATTTTGCTATTTCTTCGGCTAAATTTTCGAGAATGAAAACCCCTTTATCAGGGCTAAAGCCCTGACTACAAACAACTGATATAACAAAACTACCACTGGTTTATTTACGTTAATTTACTTTGCCTTCATGTCAGCTATAGCACCTCTAGTCATGGCAGCGATCGCTTTATCGGTGGCTTTCGGTAAATGATAATACTTACCTCCAGCGGTTTTTGACAATTCCTTGGCAAAGCCAGTTGATACAAATTTACTTTCCGTATCAATGACTAACAATTGCATTCCCGAAGCCCTAATTCTGGCTGCAATGTCTAATAATTCGGCTTTGATATCTGGTTTTTCTCCCGGTTCTATGGGTTCACCTAAAGAACGAGCCAAAGGAATATTACCGCGTCCATCAGTAATTGCTACGATAACAACCTGCCCAATATCGCCACCCATTTGGGCATTTATCCCCACCCGCACAGCTTGAGTTAAACCATGTGCTAAGGGAGAACCACCACCACAGGGTAATCTTTCTAACCTATTTTTAGCTAAAGCAATGGAACGGGTAGGAGGTAATAATACTTCGGCTTGTTCTCCTCTAAAGGGGATTAAAGATACTTGGTCACGATTTTGATAGGCTTCTGTTAAAAGCTGCATGACTGCACCCTTAGCAGATTGCATCCTATTTAAAGCCATTGAACCAGAAGCATCTACAACAAATACGACCAAAGCGCCCGCTTTTCTCACTAACCGCTTAGAACGAATATCTCCCTGTTCAACAATGACTTTTTTATCTGGCTGTCTAGCTCGGCGTGCTTTTTGATACGGGGCTGCGGCTCGCAATGTGGCATCTACGGCGATGCGTCGGGCTTTACCTTTGGGAATCATTGGCTTGATATACCGTCCCCGGTCGTCTGAGAAGATAATACTGCGACTTCCCGATTTACCTTGACGTTGTGCCATTTGAGTAAAATAAAGCACTTCTGGGTCAAGAATTACCCCTTCTGGGTCAAAAATAAATTCTTCGGGAATGTCTGGAGGTTCTTGCTGTTCTTGGTCTTCTTCTTTTTCCTCTTCCTGTTCTTCTTCCTGTTCTTCTTCTTGTTCTGACTCCTCTTGATTTTCTGGTGGTGGGGGTGGTGGGGGTGGTGGTTGGTCTGGGGGTGGTGTTTGGATTATCGTGGTTCTGGGAACTATGACCAATTCCACAGCGCGACGTAAATCATCCGCTGTTACGGTATTACGTCCTTCTAAAGCTGCTGCGGCTTTGGCTACACGCACTGCAAATAGTTCTGCACGATGTCCTTCCACACCCCCGCGAATGGCTTCATTGACGAGGTAGGTAATTTGTTCTGGGGTAATGGTGACTTCTTTTAGCCATTCCCGTGCGAGGATAATTTGGGTTTTCAGGGAGTCTATGTCTTCGCTGTATTGTTGCAGAAATTCTGTGGGAGATTTGGAATAGGCGATCGCTTGTGCAACTGCCTGTACTCTTTGATCTATACCCAGAACTCCGTCTGCTGATAATGCGATCGCTATTCTATCAAGTAAATGCTCTCTTAATGCCCCTTCTTCTGGATTATAGGTGGCAATAAACAACGGTTTACAAGGATGTTGAAAACTAATTCCTTCCCGTTCAATTTGGTTGCGTCCGTCCGATAATACCGATAAAAGTTGGTTACTAATTTGGTCATCTAATAAATTGATTTCATCCACATACAGCACACCTCGATTAGCTGTAGCGAGTAATCCCGGTTGAAATACTGTATCACCCTGCTTAACCGACTGTTCCACATCCACAGAACCCAAAAGCCGGTCCTCAGTCACACCCAGGGGAATTTGCACAAAAGGTGCGGGGATAATTTCCGTTTCTACCTCCTGTCTTTGTTCAGCTAAGAGCTTATCATCCCATTCTTCTGGATGGTTGGGGTCACAGTTGCTAAGGGAATTTTTGACAACTTCAATAGGTGGTAATAAAGCGTGGATAGCACGCGCCATTACAGATTTAGCAGTACCGCGACGACCTGCAATTACCACACCCCCCAAAACGGGGTCTACTGCTGTCAACAGCAAAGCTATTTTAATTGCTTCTTGACCGACTACAGCAGCCAAGGGAAAAGCAGTCATTGTCGGGGTAAGAGTAGGCGATCGCATTGTTTCCTTAATAGTTACTATGATTCTAGCATAGCAATTCTTGGCACATTTTAGAATATATGTAATGGCAATTCCTCAAGGAGCAAAATATATGACTAGCATTCAGGTTAAAAGTTTTACTTTAGAAGAATATCACCAACTCACCGAAATCGGCTTTTTCAAAGAAGATGATCACATTCAATTAATCAACGGAGAATTAATAGAAATGGTATCAAAAGGTAGAGCGCATGAAACTTGTTTACGTAATTTATTGCGGGAACTTCCTAAAATGATAGGAGACAGAGGAACTTTACAATCTCAAGCCCCTATTACCATACCACCCAAAAGCGAACCAGAACCAGATTTTGCAATCATCAAAAATCGGGATGATAATTATTTATCATCTCACCCCCAAGGGAAGGTGAATTTGGTTATGCAAATAGGCGAATTGTTTTACCAAATCAAGTGATATCTTTACCTTGTTTTCCCGATTTATTGCTACATTTAAGTAAAGTATTTCCTCCGCATTAGCTATCTAAAATTTTTGACAAATGATTCATAAATAACATATAATGGTATGCACTTGAACGAGATACAAAATTGACCTAAAAAGCCTGACACTAAAACCTTTTCAACTCTGTCAACTGTCACCTGTCATCTGTCAAATGTCACCTGCTATATAATTGTCAATAGGTTCAGCACCACTGTCAAGTTAAAAATTTATTTACCTTGGGTAAAATGGAGCTACAGATATGGTACAACAACTCACACCAGAAACCAAATTAGAAATCATCTACCCTGATAGTGATGGAAATCCCATGGCTGATAATACAGAACATTATGAATGGATAGTTAAAATCAAAGAAAATTTAGAGCTATTATTTGCTTCAGAAAAAGATGTGTTTATCGCTGGTGATTTACTGTGGTATCCGGTGGAGGGAAGTGTAAAAACCCGTCAAGCACCTGATGTCATGGTTATTTTCGGTAGACCAAAAGGTAAACGCGGTTCTTATAAACAATGGGAAGAAAATAATATTGCTCCTCAAGTAGTCTTTGAAATTTTATCTCCAGGAAATCGCAGCCAAGAAATGGCTAAGAAACTCCTTTTTTATCAACGTCATGGTGTGGAAGAATATTATGTTTATCATCCAGAAAAAATTGAGTTAACTGGATTTATTCTTCAAAAAGAGTGGTTAGAAGATATTGAGGAAATTAATAATTGGGTAAGTCCGCGTTTAGGAATACGGTTGGAAATAACATCAAGTAATTTAGAAATTTATTATCCTGATGGAAAAAAGTTTCTCACATTTCTAGAATTAAATCAACGTGCTGAACAAGAACGTCAAAATTATCAAGACCTATTAGCAAAATTAGAAGCTAAAGGTATTGATATCAATACTCTCTAAAAATTAATATCCCTGACTTATTAAAAAAGTTGGGGATATGAACTAATAGTAAGTAACCAAGAACCAAATTTTTTATTGTTGATTATTGAATATTTAATTTATTAGATAATTACTTGGAAGGTTAAATACCCTTGAATATCTAACTATTGTAGGATTATACAATTTGGGTGCGTAACAGTTAATGTTCAGGGATAAATTAAATAATAAAATTACGAACTAATGAACTACGAAGTAGTAAATAACACAAAAGAAGCAGGTTGCACAGATATGGGGTTTCCAGTCCTGTCTGCTATTGCTTCACAAATTGTTACAAATGAATTAACCACCGCAATTCAAGGATAAAGTATTAATAATATTCTGTGGTTATTGGCAATATGGCAACTTTTACGTTATGATATTTTTGATTTTGAATTATGGAAATAGTTTTGATATCGTCCATTTATTTTACAGCGAGCATTATGAAAAAATAGCAGCCATTATCACAAGCAATTTTATTTCGCTATTGTGACAAACAAACATTTAGTGAAAAACAATTTTATGGGATATGCAAATGGTAACATTAACAGGTTATAAAATAGTTGAGAAAATTTATTCTAGTAGTGAAACTTTGGTCTTTCGAGGCATAAGAGAAAAAGACGCAATATCAGTAATTATCAAGTTTTTACGTCACGAGTACCCAAAATTCGAGAAATTGGTGCAGTTTCGTAATGAATATACTATTATCAAAAATCTGAATATTCCCGGCATTATTAAAACCTATAGTCTGGAAAATTATCAAAACGGCTATGCTTTGGTAATGGAGGATTTTGGGGGTATTTCTCTCCAGGAAAAAATCAAAGAATGGGGAGAAGGAGGTATGGGAAACAGCGCGGTAGGATTAAGAGAATTTTTTACTATTGCTCTACAAATAGTTTCTATTTTAGAAGAATTGCATCATCAAAGGGTGATTCACAAAGATATAAAAACCGCTAATATTCTGATTAACCCTAGCACCTTAGAAGTTAAGCTAATTGACTTTAGTATTGCTTGCTTGCTTAAGAGAGAAACTCAAACTCTCGCTAGTCCTCATGTTCTGGAAGGAACTCTATCATATTTGTCTCCAGAACAAACTGGACGTATTAACCGCTTGGTTGACTATCGCACAGATTTTTATTCTTTAGGTGTGACATTTTTTGAGTTTTTGACTGGAGAATTACCTTTTGTCAGTAATGATATAATCGAATTGATACATTACCATATTGCTAAACAACCTCCATTATTACATGATATTCATAGTCATATTCCCCCGATTTTATCGGCAATTATTCATAAATTGATGGCAAAAAATGCTGAATATCGCTATCAGTCTGCCCATGGGATTAAGTATGATTTAGAAATGTGTATAAAAGCTGGAGAAGAAACTGGAAATATTCAGACTTTTGAATTGGGAAAAAGAGATATTAGCGATCGCCTAACTATTCCTGAAAAACTGTATGGTAGAGAAGTAGAAGTAAAAACTCTGCTCACAGCTTTTGAGCGTATTTGTGCTAATAACAAGGAAATGATCCTGGTAGTTGGGTATTCGGGAATTGGTAAAACCGCTGTAGTTAATGAAGTGCATAAACCTATAGTTTGTGCTAGGGGTTATTTTATTAAAGGAAAATTTGACCAATTTCAACGCAATATTCCTTTTTTTGCATTTATACAAGCTTTCCGAAATTTAATAGATCAACTATTAACTGAAAGTGATGCTCAATTGCAAGAATGGAAAACTAAAATTCTGTCTGCATTAGGAGAAAATGCTCAGGTTATTATTGCTGTTATCCCAGAATTAGAACAAATTATTGGTAAACAGCCTCCTGTTCCAGAATTGTCCACCATGGCCACAGAAAATCGTTTTAATTTGCTATTTGAGAAATTTATTCATGTTTTTACCACGCAAAAACATCCTTTAGTCATATTCCTTGATGATTTACAATGGGCAGATTTGGCTTCTCTTAAATTGATGCAATTACTAATGACTACAAATGAAATTAGTTATTTGTTGTTAATTGGTGCTTACCGGGATAATGAAGTGTCTGCTACACATCCTTTAATATTAACTATTGAGAATATCTGCAAAACTGCATCTATAGTTAATACTATTACCCTAAATTCTCTCAATCAATCTGACATGAATCAACTCATTGCTGATACTCTCAATTGTCCGACTACAGTAGCTTTACCTTTTACTCAATTAGTCTATCTAAAAACTCAGGGAAATCCGTTTTTTAGCCACCAATTTATCAAATCTCTGTATGAAGATGGTTTAATTAGCTTTAACTTTGATTGTCGTTATTGGCAGTGTGATATCGCACAAATTCAAGCCTTAGCTATCACTAATGATGTGGTAGAATTTATGGCACTGCAATTACAAAAATTACCCGAATCAACTCAATCAGTATTAAAGCTGGCCGCTTGTATTGGCAACCAATTTAATTTAGATACATTAGCAAAAATTAATGAAAAATCTCAGATAGAAACAGCGGTAGATTTGTGGAAAGCATTGTTAGAAGAATTTATAATTCCAACAACAAAAATTTACAACTTTTTTCAGTCTGATTTATTTAATAGTCAACAGTTAACAGCGGTTCATAACTACGAAGAACAGAAATTTAGTTACAGATTTTTACATGACCGTGTCCAGCAAGCTGCTTATGCTTTGATTCCTGACCAGGAAAAACAATCTACCCATTTAAAAGTTGGACAATTGCTCTTAAAAAATACCTCGGAAAAGGACATAGAAGAAAATATATTTGAAATTGTTAATCAGTTGAATATTGGTATAGATTTAATTACGGTTCAGTCAGAAAAATATGCAGTAGCTCGACTAAATTTAATTGCCGGTTCTAAAGCCAAATCAGCTACAGCTTATGATGCTGCTTTCAGGTATTTAAAAACAGGTTTATCATTACTTGCAGCAGATAGTTGGCAGCATGAATATAATCTAACATTAAACCTTTATGTAGAAGCGGTGGAGGCGGCATATTTAAATATTTATCCTGAGCAAGCAATAACTTATATAGAAATAGTTAATAAAAATGCAATTAGTGTATTAGATGAAGTTAAAGTATACAAAAAGCAAATGCTCATGTATGATATGGAATTAACCTTTGATACAGGGTTAAAATTATTAGAGAAACTAGAAGTTACTGTAGAAGAAGTACCCATAACAAATATTAACGTTGAGGAGTTAATACATTTACCAAAAATGACAGATCTTTATAAACTTGCAGCAATGGAGATACTAATGGGACTTGGTTTTATAGCCTATTTCTCACAATTGGAGATGGAATTGCCGATTATACTTACTATAATAAATCTGGCTATTAAATATGGCAATTCTGTAGAGTCTGCTTATACTTATATTTGTTATGGTTTGATAGTCTGCGATAGATTTTCAGATATTAATACTGGATATAGTTATGGAAAATTAGCTCTTAATTTATCAGAGCAGTTTGATAATCAAGTGATCAGATTCAGAATTTTAATGTTATGGTATTCTCATATTATTTATTGGAAACAGCATTTTCGAGGATCTATAGTTCCTTTACAAGAGATTGCTGAATATGGGTGGAAAATAGGTGAAACAGACTTTTTAGGTTTTGCCTATACGTTTAATATGTTCATGATGTTATTTGCTGGAGAAAATTTAATAACTGTATCTGAATATCTAGAAAATTGTGCCGCTTTAATATCTCATAGAAAACTCCATTGGCATACTCAAAATATCAAAACTTGGCAACAAATAATATTTAATTTGCGAGAAATAAATCAGGATAAATGCCAATTTAATGGTGATTTTTTTACTGAGGACTTGTTTCTATTTTTAGTTAATAATAAAAATTATCACTCTCTCTTTGGATTTCATCTAACTAAAACCATGCAATTTTATTTATTTAAAGAATATAAAAAAGCCATCGATAGTGCTGTTTTAGCTAAAGAATATATAGCATCTGTGCCAGGACAAATTACTGTCAGCCAACATAATTTTTACTATTCTTTGTCTCTTTTGTCTGCATATAATTATCAGTCAAAACATGAACAGCTGGAGTCCATGAAACAAGTTTTAGCAAATCAGGAAAAAATGCGGTATTGGGCTGTTAATGCACCCATGAATTATCAACATAAATATGACCTGATAGAGGCTGAAAAAGCTAGAGTTTTAGGGCAAATGCTCTTAGCAATGGAATATTATGACCGAGCTATTGAAGGTGCAAATAATTATGAATATCTTCATGAAGAGGCTTTAGCTTATGAATTAGCGGCAGAGTTTTATTTATCTTTAGGTAGAAATGAAATAGCTTCATTATATATGACGAAGGCATATTATGGCTATTTACGTTGGGGAGCAAAAGCTAAGGTAGACCATTTAGAAAAATCCTATCCCCAATTACTTGCTAAGACCCTACAAGCAGGAAAAAAACCTGTATCAATGATGATTTATAAAAATACTAAAAATAATAATATTTCGGAGGCTATTGACTTGAATGCAGTTATAAAATTCTCTCAAGTAATTGCTAGTGAAATCCACATAGATAAATTGCTATCAACATTAATGCAAGTAATGATGGAAAATAGCGGTGCAACTAAATCTGTTTTAATTTTAGTTAAAAATAATCATCTATTTGTGGAAGCAGTAAAAATAGATAATGCAACTGTTATCCAGGAATCAATCCCGGTTAATTTAAGCAAAGATATTCCTATAAATGTGATTAATTATGTTTATAATACGGCGAAAATATTCGGAATAGATGATATTAAAACTAATCTTTTAATAGCTGCTGATTCTTATATTGTCTCCCAGCAACCTAAAAGTTTGTTATGTCTTCCTATTATTCACAAAGGTAAATTTATGGGTATTTTATATTTAGAAAATCAGCTAACTGTAGGTGCGTTTACATATAATAAAGTTGAAGTTTTAAATTTGCTAATGACCCAAACTGCTATTTCCCTAGAAAATGCTCAGTTATATACTCATTTATCAGAACAAGCGGACAGTCTTAAACAAGCTAATCAACAATTACAAGAATATGCCATGAGTCTCAAAATCACCAATCGTTTGCAAAAGTTAGCTGATTTATCACTGACTATTAATTCAACACTATCAAGTCATAATATACTGCAATTGGTGACACAGCAAGCTGCGGAAATTATCGGAGCGCACCAATCAATCATTAGTATTAAAATAGATGAAAGTTGCACAAAAGCAGTTCATACAGTTCATATTGCAGATAAATATGAACAGTGGCGGGAAAATTATGAAAAGTTTGATGAATCTGATTTCTATAGGTTAGGTTGTCAAATCCAAAATTCAATGCGAATGACTCAGACCGAACTAGAAGCACATCCAGCCGCAATTAATAACAATTTACCCCTGCGCGGTTGGCTGGTAGCACCACTGATTGATATTAAAGGTAAACACATTGGTTTTATGCACCTTTCTGATAAATATGAAGGTGATTTTACAGAAGATGATGAAGCTATTTTAGTGCAGTTAGCGCAAATGCTATTATTAGCAATGAATAATGCCCATCTTTACGAGGAATCTCAACGAGTTAATCGCATTAAAGATGAGTTTTTAGCCATACTTTCTCATGAATTAAGATCGCCTCTGACTTCTATAATTGGTTGGTCACAAATGCTGCAATCCGGGAAATTAAGTCCCGAAAAAACAGCACTGGCTTTAGAAACTATTGAACGCAACGCCAAATCACAAACCCAATTAATTGAAGATGTAGTAGATATTTCTCGAATGGTTCGAGGTAATATCAGCCTCAATATTCAGCCAGTCAACTTAGTATCACCAATTGAAACCGCAATTAATACTATGTATTTAGCAGCCAAAGCTAAGTCAATTAACATATTGCTGACAATTGAATCTGATCATGTGATGGTATTAGGTGATCCAATTCGTTTACAACAAATTGTCTGGAATTTACTCTCTAATGCCATTAAATTTACATCCCCCGGAGGACAAGTTGAAATCGGACTAAAAACAGTAGGATCAGAAGCACAAATTCAAGTAATTGATACAGGATCTGGTATTAGTCCTGATTTTATGCCCTATATTTTCGACTATTTTCGTCAAGCTGATGCTTCTAATACCCGAAATTATGGCGGACTGGGACTAGGTTTAGCAATTGTCCGTCACTTGGTAGAATTGCACGGAGGAAATATTTGGGCTAAAAGTTTAGGTAAGGGACAGGGAGCAACTTTTACAGTTAGAATACCATTATTTGAGTCACAGCCAGAGCTAAACCCCCTGATGGAGTCGCCCAACAATTCCCCAAATTCAACTATTGATGGTGTAAAAGTGTTAGTTGTTGATGATAATGTTGATGTCCGTGAGTTTTTGGTTTTTGCGTTGGAAGAGTATGGAGCAGTAGTCATGACGGCAGATTCTGTTAGGGAAGCATTAAAATGTTTCCAACAGTTCCCAGCAGATATCTTAATCACTGATATTGGGATGCCAGAGGAAAATGGCTATAATTTACTTAACCAAATTAGGTCTTTAGAATCTACCCAAAAAAGACAAATTCCAGCGATCGCACTTACAGGTTATACTGCAAATGAAGTCATTGCTCAAGTATTAAACGCTGGTTTTCAAAAGTATTTTCCTAAACCCATAGATGTATTTGAATTAATTACAGCTATTTACGAACTGATCTGAACAATTTAAAATTATGAACCAATCACTAAACCAAGAACAATTAAACCAAATAATTGCTGAAGTTCAAACACTGCAATTACGTCAAGCAGCAGAACTTGATCACCAACAGGTTAGAGAAATTTTACAAGACCTGAATTTACCACCTGAATTATTAGATGAGGCCTTAATTCAAATTCGACGTAAACAAGCTTTAGAAGTCCAAGAACGCCGTCATAAATTAATTGGTTTAGGAGTAGCTGCCACTGTAATTATCGCCATAGGATTAACAGTGTTTTTTCATCAACAAAAAAGTTCTTTACTGGCTAATGTTTCAGCACAACAAGACAAAATTACTTTAAAATCAAACAATGAGATTTTAGAAAATATCTCCCGTCAAGCTAATTCAGAAATTGTTTATCGTGTGACCTTGAAAGATGCACCTATAGGCAAAAAACTCAATCTTTCTTGTGATTGGATTGACCCAAATGGTCAAGTTGTTAAACAAAATAATTATCAAACTAGTGAAATCAAAACCTCAGTTTGGGATACTTTTTGTCGTTATGCTATTAACTCTAGTACAGCTGCGGGAAATTGGCAAGTACGAATGTTGCTGGAAGGTCGGAAAATTAGTGAAGAAACCTTTGTAGTGCAATAGTTATGTTTCCCTATCATTTTATCGGTTATTGGGGTGATAAAAGAAAGGATTTTTTCACGCACAGACGCAGAGGTGCGAAGAGAGGCGGGGAGGATGAGAAGTTTTTTTGGGATGTTGTTTATGTTGGTTGTGAGTCTTTACCTGTATTACCAAAAAATACGATTGCGGGTATTTCGGCTGGGGGTTTTTCGCTCTTAGATGTTTGGGTGAAGATAACAGATCATCAGTTGATTTTGGGTCGGGAAATTTTTGGTAGAGTGCCTTTATTTTGGACTCAGCAAGGTGGGGTAATTTGGTTTTCTTCTCAGTTACAATTGCTTTTAGAAATCCTAGAAAAACCGCAGGTTAGTATTTCTGGTTTATATGGTTATAGTTGTTTTTCCTATGTTCCTAATCCTCTCACCCCTGTTAATGAAGTGTTTTCTGTGACTGCGGGAACTGAGATGATTTTTAATGGTTTTGGTGATCCTCAAGTTCACAATATTTATCATTGGTATGAATCAAAGGAACAAATTAAAGATGAAAATACCGCAGTTTCTCAATTACAAATTTTATTAAAAAATGCAATTCAAACACAAATTTCTGATTTAAAAGATCAACCTGTGGGGGTTTTTCTGTCTGGGGGTTTGGATTCTTCCATTGTTGCGTCTTTATTGGTGGAAGCTGGGGTAAAAGTTCGCGCTTACACTTTGGATTTTGGTAATGTGGGTATTCCTGAATATCCTTATGCAGAACAAGTGGCGGAATTTCTGAATATTCCTTTAGTGAAAGTTGATGCTAGTCCCAGTAATATTAAAAAGGCTCTAATTCCTACTGTAAAGGCTTTAGATTTACCCTTTGGTGACGGGGTAACTGTTCCTTTATATCTCTTAAATCAAATTGCTTCTCAAGAAACTCAGGTGATTTTTAATGGTGAAGGTGGTGATCAATTATTTGCCGGTTGGACTAATAAACCTTTAATTGCTGCGGGTATTTATCAATCTGAATATCCTGATCAAGTAGAAAGTTTCATGCAGCAATATCTCCGCACTTTTCACCGTCTTTGGGGTTACGAAAAACGGATTTATCAGCCGGAAATATATTCTCAGATTCAAGGTCTAAATGCTCAGGAATGGTTGTTAAATGCTCTTGATACTAGTTTTTGCCCTTCCTTGTTACATCGCCTCCGTCGTGGTAGTTTGATGTTAAAAGGAGCGCAAAATATTCACCCCCGTGCGACTGCGTTGGGTTTTGCTCATGGTTTGGGTGTGCGATCGCCTTTTTGTGATTTACTGTTAGCAGAATGGACCTTTCAACTATCCGGTGAACTGTGCTTACACGGTGCTTGTGAGAAGTATATTCTTAAACGCGCTGTAGAAAATTGGCTACCAAGGGAGATCGTTTGGAGACAAAAACGTGGTATGGGTGTTCCCCTCACCTCCTGGTGTCTCAATAATTTTTGGCATGATCTTGGCAATTGGCTAAATCCTAGTATAATGGAATCACATAGCTACTTTTTTCCTGATATTGCGTTACGAATTGTCACAGGTAAACTGGGGGGGCAAATTCAAGGGCGACGTATTGGCGAAAGTCTATGGTTATTGATCATCTGGCAACTTTGGTATACTCACGTTTTTGGTTCTGAACTCGGTAAAAAGTCCTTATATCACCCATTTATCTTACCTCCATGGTTATGGAAACAGTACCAAAAGTTCCAATTTTAGGACTAGAATTAACACCAGAACTTGTACATGAACTATTACAAGTTTACGGTTCTCCTTTATATGTTTATGATGCCCATATTTTACGCCAAACTATTTCATATATTACCAAAGCTATTAGTTATCCCCATACTCAGTTTCATTTTGCTAGTGTAACAAATAGTAATATTGCATTACTAAAAATATTTAAAAACGCCGGTTGGGGACTTCATGCTAATACTCCAGGTGATATTTATTTGGGTTTAAATGCGGGTTTTCATGCTGGTGATATCGTCTATAGCGGTAGTAATTTAAATCGGGAGGAAATGGCACAAGTTATTAATTGGGGTGTAACAACTCTCAATTTAGATAGTATTTCTCAGTTGCGTTTATGTTGTGAGGTTTTTTTATTTCGCGCAAAGACGCAGAGAAGCAAAGACGCAAAGTTAGATATCGGTTTGCGGTTGAATGTTACGGAAGATAGTCGTATTGGTGTTAGTTCTCTAGATTTTGATCAGGCTATTTCTATTAGTCGTGCTGTGGGTTTAAAGATTTCTGGTTTACATTTTTATCGCGGTACGGGAACTAATGCAACAACAGCTTTTACTGATGTAATTGATTCGATTTTAGCAACTGCAAAAAAGTTACCAGATTGGCAATATTTAGATTTTGGCGGTGGTTTTGGTTATCCATATCATCATGATAATATGGCTTTTGATTGGCAATTATTTGGACATCAATTAACTAATAAAATTAGTAAAATTGGCAAAAATATTAATTTAATGATTGAGCCAGGACGCTCTGCTATAGCGAGTTGTGCTACTTTATTGGCTAAAGTTGTTTCGGTAAAATGGCAAGGAGAAAAACAAATTATCGGTGTAGATTCTACTATTGCTAATATTTCTGTTATTTCTGTACATGGAGGTTATCGAGAAATTAGAACTTTGAAAAATTCAACCTCTCAAAAGTATCTAACTGATGTTTGTGGAAATACCACATATTCACGGGATTATTTAGGCAAAAACTGCCAACTTCCTGCCTTAGAAATTGGCGATATTATCGCTATTTTAGATGTTGGTGCTTATGGTTATGCTATGTCTTCTCACTTTTTACATCGTCCCAGACCTGCGGAAGTATTATTAGAAAATGGTAGACATCGTTTAATTCGTAAACGGGAAGATTACAGCGTTTTACTTAATAATCAAATCATCTAAAATTCGACTTTTTTAATTATTAATTTATCCCCAAAATCAAAACCAACAAAACCATGAAATGTATTAACTGCGGAACTGATAATAAATTAAAAGACAGAACAGCAAATCAAGGCAGATGTTTAAAATGTAATCATCCTTTTGTTTTTGAACCCACAAGTATGAGAACTGTGACAATTACCGATTCTATGTTTTCTAAAACATTAGCAGATATTTCAGCTAGTTATACTTTATATTTTACACCCAAACAACTCCTTTATTTTTTAGATAGTCGGTTCAGAAAAAAGGTACTTCAACCAATAGGATTTTGGTTTTCATATCTTTTTTTTAATGTTTGGGTAACAGGTTTTGTTGGAGGATTTACTGCTGCTTTTATACCTAATTCTTTTCTTGTTGTTAATCTAATTTACCAAGCACTTACAATTTGGCATTTATTTAATAACACAAATTCAAGTAGATTAAACAATGCTAGTCGGAAAGCAAGTGCTAGAAACTTACAAGGACTGGGAGTGCTAATTCTGGTAGTGGGAATATCAGCAAGTTTATTTGTGTTAAAGTCTTTCCCTGTTTTCTGTATTGTGGTAATTTTAGGGTTGCTATCAATATTTTTAGGAACTACACAGTTAGGAAAAGTCCAAAATCTACCACAGGAATTTTTATTTCCTTCCACAGATTTAGATAGTTGGTTGAGAAAATGGCAACAAATAAATGGTAAAGTTGATAAAGTTCTAACTTCACAACAAGAACAAATTGCACCTAAATCTATTAACCCCGATATAACAGCTTATAGTTTTGATAGATTAGTAGTTTGTGATAGTGCTAATATGGCACAATTATTAATTGCTAATAATTTCCACTTTGAAAATAATTGTGCAATTCTCAGTATTACTGGTTATCCTCAAAGCATTTTCAATACTACAATGGAAATGCTACGACGTAACCCTGATTTAAAAGTCTATGCTATCCATGATTGTAGTCCTAAAGGTGTCAGTTTAGTTCATCATCTCCGCACCAGTGAAAAGTGGTTTTTAAATAGCAATATGACAATTATTGACCTGGGACTTTTACCCCGTCAAATTATTGCGAGTCAGGGAAAAATGTTTATTCGGTTTTCTTCACAGTTAAAAGACGAAGCTAAAAAATTATCTGTAGATATTCGTCAGAGTTTAACTGCTGACGAATTAGCTTGGTTAGATACTGGTAATTTTGTCGAATTGGAATCTTTTACCCCACAAAAATTAATTCAAGTTCTCAGACATGGTATTTCTGGAAGCTTGAATTTAGAAGGTGATGATAGTAGTATAATTTTAATTGGTGATTCAGGTATTAATTCAGGAAATGATATTTATCTGGTGGAAAGTTTTGGTTGAATAAACATGGATGTTACTAATAATTATTTTAACTGAGAATTTGCTTGTTGTTTTCTAACTGCACGAGCAATCAAGGGAGCTTTCTTTTCTAATCCTGTTAGGGTAAGATCACCATCAATATACAACTTATACCATTCTCGACGCTGACGAAGAACTCTTTCATCATCCTGTAAAGGTAATCTTTGTAAAGTAAATTCAGCCTTTTGGCGTTTTTCTTCTGGTACTGCATCAGTTATTACTAATTGTAGGGAAGGTAACAAAATTTCAAACCAATCATCTTCAACTTCAAATGGGTTAAGAATCTGGTTATCAAGAGTACCTTTACTACTATTAATCCAACCAGAAGCAAAACGGTAATTACTCCATTCATAAGCCAAATCACGATGATTTTCACAACATAGGAAATGGTCTACAGTGCCAACAGGTTCATACATAACAGTATAACCACAAAGATTACCAAAGCCATCAGCTAAATCACTTTTAAAATTTGACCAATAATCTTTTGGTCTTTTTTTATCTGGATTTTTTTCTAACCAATTATTACCTGGTTGTCGTGCTTTTGCATCAAAATTTTCTGGTTCTGCTGGAGGATTAAACTTTAACATATTTACTATGAGTCTGATGATTTTTGATTTCTTCTTTCTGCTGTAACTATCCAACGTGGCCAAAATGGATCATGTCCCGGTAAAAGTCTTTGCAATTCCTGATGAATTTGTGATTGTGTTCTCAAATGTTCAGGAAAAGTATTCATATTATCATTTCGCATCCACGCTTCTGCTGCTTCAATTGCGGTTTCTGATTCTTGAGAACGTGCTTGTTTTAGTCCAAATATTTCTGATGTTAACCATCCTACAGTATCACCTTGTTTAGTCCAGAACATTTCATTTAGTTCAACGTCTTTTCCTTGTAGTTCAAATAAAAATAATTTATCTTGTTCTTCATCAAATATTGGTTCTAATGAAGCCAGCACAAGGGGAGAATGAGTAGTAACTAAAGCTTGTATTGTGATATTTGATTTTAACTGATTGACTACTGATAAAATAGATGGTAAAATCGCTCTTTGCCAGCGAGGATGGAGATGAGACTCAATTTCATCTATTAATAAAACTATTTGATTCATTGGTTCTTGCTGCTTTAATTCAGAAGCTTTTTCGTGTTCATACCAAGTCCATACTAATAAATAAGCAAGTCCCAAAATCCGCTTCATTCCTGCTGATGCTTGGGTAATGGGAATATTACCATAAGAAAGATTAATTGTCGGAATATCACGCACATCATCAACAGATACTCGCGTTGGTTCTCCTATTTCTATCCATTCATCAGGATGAGGTGCAAGTTGTTTAATTACATCTGATAAAAGTTGAAATGGCGTTTTTTGGGGTTGATTTTGCCATGTTACCCAATCTTGAATCAGACCGTTACAAATAACTTTTCCTTTTAATTTTAACCCATTCCAAAGTGTATCAGGGGTAAAATCATAGGCATCTTCATCGTTGCGAGCAGGATCAAAAATAGAGAAACTTCCATCAACGCGAACAAAAATAATTATTCCTTTTAATAAGGGAACACTATGAAAGGGAACTCTTAAATCTTGCCATTTTTGTTTAGAAAAATTAAATTTAAAGGAATAATTTTTTCCTTCATCATCATCTAGAGTGATAATTTGGGAGATAATTTCTGGAGGTTTTTCTGTATTTCTTTGCGGATAAACGGGTTGTTCTACCCAGTTTCCAGTAAGTACCCACCAAGCAACATCTAGTAAGAAACTTTTACCTAATCCATTATCCCCAGTAAAGATATTGAGCCTATTAGCAAATTCAACATCAAATTGAGGAGATGGTCCTACAGACTGTAAATGAAGTTCTTTTAGCATTTAACTATTTCTCCAAGGTATTTTTATTTACTTGCAACCAAATTTCCAAACTCACCAATAACCACAGTTTAACACCATATCTTCCCCAAATATCACCTTGAAAATCTAACCATTCACGCAATATATCCTGATTAATATAAGCTGATATCTGACTATTTCTATTTAACAACAATTTCCGCGCTTTTCTTGGCCAATATTTTCTAAATCCCAATTGTACAGGAACCATCATCCCACTTTTAGGACGATGAATAATAGTATCTGGTAAAATATCACTAACTGCTTTTTTTAAAACCGCTTTTTCTTGAACTCCTGAAAGTTTATATTCTGGAGGAATTTGCATACTTAATTCAACTATCCGCTGATCAAATAATGGTGATAAACCCTGTAAATCTGCCGCTTGAGTTAAATTATTCACTTTTGTTAAAATTTGATCTGCACCTTTAAATTTAATGTTTAGAAACATTAATCTATTCAAATAATTGACATCGGTATTTAAATCATGATTAAATACAGATGATTCATTTTTTAAACTTTGCCAAATTTCTGGTTTTAAAAGTCGTGGTAAATCTAAAGCGCACTTTTGAAAAGATGTTAAATAAGCTTGTAATGAATCTTGATTATTAATAGAACCATATAAACTGTTAATTAACATAGGTTGATTTTTTGGACCACCAAAACAAGGATCTCCTCCCTCTCCATTCAGGGTAATTTGCACATTTTCCCGCGCTATTCTCCCTATTAATAAATTGGGAACTGTCAAAGGATCACCAATAGGATCATCTAAATAAGCCATGGTTTCTAGTAAACGTTCCCACATATCCCGAAAGCTAATTTCTAAGATGTGATGTTGGGTTTGACAATGTTGAGAAACTAAACTAGAAAATTCTAATTCATTCGCAGTTTCTGCACCAAAATGAATAGAATAGGTGTGAATTGGTGCATGATGTAATTTTGCTGCTAGTGCGGTAATGCTGCTAGAATCTAAACCACCAGATAGGAAAATACCAACCGGTTGATTTTCGGGTAAATATTCTTTAACAACTTGTTCAAGTAAAAACCGCAGTTTTTCACCATACCATTCTAAAGGTTGATTTGTGTCTATAATTTGTTCTTTTAATTGCCAATAATGATCAACTTTGTGAGATGGTAGTTTTAAAAAACTACCGGGACGAATTTCTTTAATATCTTCCCAAAGCGTCCTTTCTCCCGGAACAAATGCACAACAAAGATAATCCCGTAATGCAACTAAATCTAAATTATCAGAACGATAAGGTGTTAAAGTTCTTAATTTTGGGGCTATCCAATAAGTTAAACCTGTGGTAGTATAATATAAGGTACGACCACCAATGGCATCTCTAATTAAATATAATTCCTGTTTTTCACAGTCCCAAACTACTAACCCAAACATTCCCAATAATAGCTTTAAACATTCAGAATTGTATTTTTCCCAAAGTTGTGCTACTATTTTTTGATGACTGCAATTATGATTAATCTCAATTCCTAATTTTTGCAGTAGTTCTCCTCGGTTACTTAACCAAATATCTCCAACTATGATAAATCTTTGACTATCACTGATTGCAAATTTATCTGATTTAGAAATAACTGCAAATTGCTGATCTTGCCAAATTATATCCCTAGTGAAATTACTTAGTTTTCCATAAGCTACACACCAACTAGACTTAAATTCAATATTTGTAATAACATGAGAACTTTTAAAAAAATTAAATAGCATTGGTTTGGGTACTGAATAAAGGGTAATCAGTAACAATATTAAATTACTAATCACCCATGAGCAATCACTCGTTAAAATCTCAGGAGCAAAATTTGCAGCGATAAAATCCCAGTTCACCAAATTATCTAAGAAATTATTTATGAATGCAGGACAAGTATTTTTAAAGTCAATGTAGTATTTGTGTTCCCATGTATGATATATCATTTTTTTGTATATATCTCCAACAGGTCTAATTTAGATATGTAACAGCTTATTTTACAAATCATTAAGATTTATTGACTTAAACAACATAAATATTGTTTAAATAGCAGCTATAACCCAGTCAGGAACTAGGTTTTACCATCTTTCACACCAAAGAACCTCGTAACAAACCTTATTTGTTCATAGCTGGTAGATTTGAGAAAATCAGAAACGATTTAATAATCAAGCACTTATAGAAATTTTAAGTTGCAAAGGGAGAAAACCGGATGAAATTAGCTTACTGGATGTATGCAGGACCAGCCCACATTGGTACTTTGCGAATTGCTAGTTCTTTTAAAAACGTTCATGCAATTATGCACGCGCCCCTGGGTGATGACTACTTCAATGTTATGCGTTCCATGCTATCGCGGGAGAGAGATTTCACTCCAGTGACAACCAGCGTCGTTGATAGAAACGTTTTAGCCCGTGGTTCTCAAGAAAAGGTAGTAGATAATATTACTCGCAAAGACGCGGAAGAACACCCCGATTTAATTGTCTTAACCCCTACCTGCACTTCCAGCATTTTGCAAGAAGACTTACACAACTTTGTCGAACGGGCCCAATTGGAAGCAAAAGGGGACGTAATGCTGGCAGACGTGAATCATTACCGCTACAATGAATTACAAGCCGCAGACCGGACTTTACAACAAATTGTCCAATATTACATTGAAAAAGCCCAGAAGCGGGGGGAATTACCAACACAGAAAACCGCTAAACCCTCGGTTAACATTATCGGCGTTTCTACCCTTGGTTTCCACAATAACCACGACTGTACCGAACTTAAACGGTTAATGGCTGATTTGGGAATTGAGGTGAATATTGTCATTCCTGAAGGTGCTGCGGTTCATGAGTTGAAAAATATGCCCCAAGCTTGGTTTAACTTAGTTCCTTATCGGGAACTGGGGTTAACAACAGCTAGATATTTAGAAGAACAATTTGGCACTCCTTACGTAGATATTACGCCCATGGGTGTTGTAGAAACTGCTAGATGTATCCGCAAAATTCAGCAGGTAATTAACGCTCAAGGTAGTGATGTTAATTACGAAGACTTCATCAATGAACAAACTCTGCACGTATCCCAAGCGGCTTGGTTTTCCCGTTCTATTGACTGTCAGAACTTGACTGGGAAGAAAGCGGTGGTTTTCGGTGATAATACCCATGCAGCCGCTTTAACAAAGATTCTCTCACGGGAAATGGGGATTCATGTGGTGTGGGCTGGTACTTATTGCAAGTATGATGCTGACTGGTTTAGGGAACAGGTGAGTGAATATTGCGATGAAGTATTAATTACAGACGATCATGGTGAAATTGGGGATGCGATCGCTCGCGTTGAACCTTCTGCTATATTTGGTACGCAGATGGAGCGCCATGTAGGTA
>LJOT01000864.1 GCA_001672075.1 Anabaena sp. CRKS33 | reverse complement strand
ATTACCGAATTATTGAAGACGCACCCTACAGGAGATGATTAAAGGATTAAGTTATACAAATCATACAAATCATAGTTTATACACTAATCATGACTCAGAGAAATGCTGGGTAAAAGCCAAATTTGATTTTCTACCAATTCAGTATTTGCCAATGGTTCTAGACTTTCCTGTTGTAGTATTGTTAATAAATCTACACTTTGGGTAAATAATTTTTCCACATTAATACCGCCGTAGCTAGGTAAATAACGTCTAAGGCGATTACTACCTTCTCCTAAAAGGATCATCGCCCCCCGTCGGTTAGAATTACCTAGATGATAGAGTCCTACAGCGATTTGGAGAATACCTTGATAAAAAGTTTTATCTGGTTCGAGACTATCGATCCAGATTGCTTCTAGAATGTCATGACAAGCATAGAACTCTCCCGCATTGAACTGTTCTATACCATACCAAAACTCGTCAGGCATGGTTTCATTCATCCCATACTATCCCGAACTTCTTTAATAGT
>LJOT01000467.1 GCA_001672075.1 Anabaena sp. CRKS33 | reverse complement strand
TGCTTCTAATTCTCCTAACCAACCTGTTAATGGTACTTCTGCTATTTGCTGTTTAATATCTGGTATAGGTAAATTATAAGCGGTGAGAATTTCTGGTTTGACCTGAGCTAAAACGGTTTTAATGGGTATTCCCCAACTGAGTTTTCTAAATTCTTGAATTTCTGTATTTGTGGGGCGTTTTCCGTTGGTATAAACATAACCAGAATTGACTAAAGGATAGGAACTAATGCCATTAATTCCCAGAAGATACCCTAGACTACTAATAATTGGACCGCCACTCATTCCCTGTTCAATATCGCTGGTATAACCAATTTCATATCCGGCTTTTAAAGTAGGTTGAGAAATTATTTGTTTTACTGTTCCGGTTCTAAATACTATTTCCCCTTTGCTGCTAGAATAGCCGGCGGCTATAACTGGTGTATCTGTATTAATATCGAAACTAGCAATTTCTTTAGGTAGACAATAATTTTGATTAGATGTAAATTGCAAAACGGCTAAATCTAGTTTACCAAAATTAGTATTAGGCAGAATTTGGGCTGAATAGATTTGATTGTCAGGTGTTTTAATTTGAACTTTATTAACTCCCAGTAAAACATGAGAGTTGGTAACAACTAAATAAGAATTGCCCTTTTTAGCTAATATTGTTCCTGAACCACTGTTATTATCACCAATGACTCTGACTGTAATTTGTTTAGCAAGGGTTTGGAGTTTTTGTGGTGAATCATATTCTCCACTTTCAGGGTTATCGGGTTTTATATTGCAGGTAGCCGGGTTAATTGTTTGAGCTAAGGAATGGGGAATATTTGCTAATGTCAAGGGAGGGAAAGATAGGAATAATAAAGAGGAAATAATGGCAATGTTACGGTTCATGTTACTTGTTGATTAGTAGATGATTTGTAGTTAAACTCGTTCCCAGACTCCGGCTGGGAATGGGAGTTTGAGGCTCTGCCTCAAATACAGTGAATACAGTGAATACAGTGGAGGCAGAGCCTCCTGTGGGCATTCCCCGGCAGAGCCAGGGAACGAGATAGAATGGCTATTTTTTAATATTCACAAGCGGGGCATTTTGCAAATATTTACGCACATTCAAATACTTACTATTTCCTGAACTTTGCCAAAGTGGTTCTGAACTTTTACCCTGGGCTATATTCACAAGTTGCTCCAGAACTAATCCTGGGTTACTATTATTTTTTAGGGTAAATAATTGATTGTTACTATTACAACTTTCTTCATCAATTGCTACAGCACAAACCACAGGATAACCTTTATTATCACCGGTTGTCAAGCGGTTTAAACGACCTGCTTCATAAAAATTCTGGAATTTTTTAGATACTTCTTGGCAACGTTTTTGGGGAGTCCAACCACTTTTGGCAAAATACTCAGATTTCCAACCAATAAACCGTACGTGACCTTGACGTTCAGGAACCCAAGCAATGGTAGCGGGAACTTTTTTGCCACTGGCTGGATCAAATATTTCTTGACAGAAAAATGTGACTTGATTGGGTTGATTTTCCGAAGCATTATCTTGACTAAAACCAGGATTTATGCTCATGGTGAAGGTCAATGTTGTTAATCCTAAAAAGATGGAAAGTGATTGTACTTTCATGATTTTTGATTCCCTTGAATAAAAAAAATGATGTTGATTATTAAAATGGATGTTGGGTTTCCTTCGTCAACAAAATAAAAAAATGATGTTGATTGTGAAAATGTAGGTTGGGTAGAGCAACAGCGAAACCCAACACAGTTAGAGGGTGTTTGTTTAAGGATGTTGGGTTTCCTTCGTCAACAAAATAAAAAAATGATGTTGATTATGAAAATGTAGGTTGGGTAGAGCAACAGCGAAACCCAACACAGTTAGAGGGTGTTTATTTATGGATGTTGGGTTTCCTTCGTCAACAAAATAAAAAATGATGTTGATTGTGAAAATGTAGGTTGGGTAGAGCAACAGCGAAACCCAACACAGTTAGAGGGTGT
>LJOT01000182.1 GCA_001672075.1 Anabaena sp. CRKS33 | reverse complement strand
TGGCCTTCCCAACATCAGCGAGGTGATGAAGCTGAGGAAGGTTGTATTGGCTGTGGTTGGTATGATTTTGAAACTTGGCGTAATGCACTTAACCAAAAACTATCTCAGGTTGATGAAAATGAGGTAAATTAGCAAATTGTTTTCTGTTAATTGCAATATCATTTAAGTAAGGAATCAGTGCATAACCAATACACTCTGCTAAACGTGGTGGAACAGCATTACCAATTTGCCACATGGCTTTTTTCATACTACCTTCAAAAATAAACGAATCGGGAAATGTTTGTAATCTTGCCATTTCCCTAGCAGAAATCACACGATTTAAATAAGGGTGAATATGTGTACCACCATGATTTTCTTTTACTGTCATACTCGGTTTACCAGGATATTGTCTTTTGAAAGCATCAACATATTTTGTATATAAAGAACCGCCAGGAGGAACTTGAGCAAGACGTTCCATATACTCCCGTGAATGTTTAGTCCACTCGTGATTAATTTCAGGGATGGGTGTGTATTCTGGTAAATCAGAAATTGCTGATTCAATAGCTTTGTATTCTTCTCGGTTTAATTGAGATTGAGGATAAGGGTTAGGCATCCCAAGTCTATTAGCAATAAAAATTGCTCTTGGTCGAATTTGTGGTACTCCATAAGCAGCAGATTCTAAAATTGCCACAGAAATATGAGGATAACCAATAGATTCAAAAGCTTCAATAATTGCTGTCTTTACATCTCCTTTTTGTATTGTCAAAATACCTGGCACATTTTCCATCACTACATACCAAGGGCGTATTTCGGAAACAACACGCACGAATTCATAAAATAATCTATTTCGAGGATCTTTTGGATCACGTTTTCCTGCTACTGAAAATCCTTGACATGGTGGACCACCAACAACAATATTAACCTCAGGTGATCCGATTTTTTGCAGCCAATTTTGGGGGGAAAATTGTTCAATATCTCCACAGAAGTTATGACATTGTGGGAAATTTTTTTTGTGCGTAGCAGAAGCGATTGGACTAATTTCTACACTAGCTAATGGTGTAAATCCAGCTTGGAATAATCCTTGTGTGATCCCTCCAGCACCACAAAACAGATCCACAAAAGTATATTGAGATAATGGACTTGCTGGAGAACTAACATCAGTAAATATCTTATATGGATCAGAATTTTCTTGATCTAGTTCGCGCTGAATACGCTCATAGCGCCCTAACTTTGGCTTTTTTTGCTTTTGGCTAGGATTATGCTCATCCTCGTTAGGTAAAAAAGAGATTTGTGTTCCTTGCATTCGATAATTGATATGAACGTTTGCTTTGCTGTGACATATAGTCTACAATACATCAAGCATAGCAAAATTAGCAACATAATTCTAAAAACGAGAAACGAGAAAATTTATCTCGTTATCTGACACAATCTATTACTCAAAAATTAACACTGGAGTAATGAACAGACATCGCAAAACTAAAAAATGCTACAATACATAACATCCATGAATATCATTTACATTTCTCTGGAGGCAATATTATGTTATCAACAGAAATTCAACAAGAATCAATGAAAACAAGAATTGAGAAAATTGTGGCTATTTTAATGGAAGAACGTCCTTTATTTAAGGAAGAACTTAACCCAGAGGAAATGATTCAAGAGTTATGTAATCTATTTCAGCAAAACTTACCTATTGATGAGTTTAATAGCATGGAAGATCAGGAATTAAAAAAGCATTGTAGCGGAATTATGGTGTTAGAAGCAGTAGCGGGAACTTTAAATGAATTAACTCCCGAACAAATAGCAATTTTTGATGAAATGATTAAACGGAAATAAAGAATATGGCGTATTTATTAGATACAAACATTGTTTCCTTAGCACTGCGAAATAACTTTAAAGTAACAGCAGAAATAGCGCAATTAAAATCTCAAAGACAAATATTGAGTCTCAGTTGCGTTACTTACTTTGAAGTTAAAAGAGGATTATTTGCGGTAAAAGCAACTAAACAATTAGAAAGATTTGATAATTTCTGTAAGGATTATCAAATCATTTTTCTAGATGATTTAGCAATTTTAGAAAAAGCCTCAGAAATTCATGCAAATCTCAGATTAAGAGGATTACCAATCCAAACAGAAGATATTTTAATTGCTGCGACTGCTATTGTTAAAGGGTTTATTTTAGTTTCTCATGATAGTGATTTATTGAGAGTTGAGGAATTAACTTTAGAGAATTGGTTAGAAGAATAGGTTTTATGTACATTTTATTATGAGAAATAGAAATAGATCCCCGATTTCTCTAGAAAGTCGGGGACATGAGTATTCAGTATTTTAAATTAATCAACTTATAATCAACTTAACTCACAGTTTCTAACTGTAAACTTATTGCTTTTTTATCCCCTTCGTGCTGCTGAAATTCTGCCAATTCCGATTCTATTTCCGCTTTGACCTCATGACGGAACTTAAAAAAATGTTCGCCCACACCTAAAGCAATTAAATAATCATATAATAGATGAGGTTTACGCCGTATCATTGTAATTAATTGCTGCCAAAAAACAAAACGAGTAGAACGTAATACACCTTGTCGCCAACAAATAGATATTAAAAATTTTAACTCTGGTTTAGTTAAATTGCGTTGATATTTAGCCCGCCAACCTTCTATCATCATAAAATGTTTAAAAGTCCGTTTCAGGTATGGCATAGGTTCATATAAATTCCAAAAAGTATCAATAAATTCCCCAGCAATTTCCGACATTGGCCGAGTCGGAACAAAATTCATTAAAGCTTTTTGAGAACCAATAAATTCACCCAAACCCTCCCTTAATCTTCCTTCTTTTTGCAAACGACTCCACATAGCTGTATTGGGTAAAGCTTGCAGCAAATTTAAATGCGCTTGGGGAATACAAGTTTCTTCTACAAATTCTTGAATCCGTTTACCTGCACCTGGTTTTTCATGATCAAATCCTAAGATAAAACCAGACATAATTTGTAATCCTGCTTTAGTAATTTTATGGCAAGATTCAACTAGAGAACTGCGAGTATTTTGTGGTTTATTAATTCCTACCAGACTCTCTATATCAGGGGTTTCAATACCCATAAAAACTTGCACAAAACCAGCCTTTACCATTAATTCTAGTAATTCATCATCTTCTGCTAAATTTAAAGAAGCTTCTGTCAATAAAGCAAAAGGATAATTGCGTTTTTCCATCCAAGGAATTAACTCTCTTAAAAAGACCTTAGCATTACGTTTATTGCCAATAAAATTATCATCAACTATAAACACATAACGCCACCAACCCATCTTATATAAAACATCCAATTCTGCTAGAATTTGTTCAGGTGTTTTCGTGCGGGGTTTGCGACCAAAAAGGGTAATAATATCGCAAAATTCACATTGGAATGGACAACCACGGGAAAATTGCACAGTCATTGCTATATAAGCATTCAAATCTAATAAATCAAATCGGGGTAAAGGAGTTGTAGTGACATCTGGTTTTTCTGTAGCCCGGAAAATTCCTTTTTCTTCTCCCTTTTCTAAAGCTTCTAAAAACATGGGAATAGTGATTTCCCCTTCATCTAATATTAAATAATCTGCTCCCGCTTCTAAAGCAAATTCTGGAACAGATGTGGCAAATGGTCCGCCGACTGCCACTTTTTTACCTAATCTTTTACCTTTTTTGATTAATTCACTAAAATCCTGTTTTTGAATAATCATGGCCGAGATGATGATAAGATCACACCATTCCCAATCTACATCATTTTCTAGACGAACATTGCGATCGCTCAATCGCAATTCCCAATCACTTGGTAACATTGCCGCTACCGTAATTAAACCCAAGGGGGGATTTGTAGCCCGCAGATTTGCTAAATCAAGAGTTTCCTGATAAGACCAAAAAGAATTAGGCATTATCGGCCAGATTAATAACGCTTTCATCAAGCATATCCCCCTGATTTATTTTCCTATTCAAGCCCATTTAGTCTGAACTATAAAAGCTGGGTTACTTACTTTTTATCTCTCTGGAGGTACAGATTTTTTATTTTTAGATATAGGAAATAATTCCATAAGATAAGTAAGTGAACGGAAAAAAACCGACATAAGCAACGAAAAGTAAAGTTGCCCAAAACCTCTTCCCTGTTCCCTGTTCCCTGTTCCCTGTTCCCTTGTCATAACGACAATTTTTAACGCCAACCTACTTAATGATGTTAGAAAAATTTTTCCCTCAGCAGACTGGGAAATTTTGCCAAACACCAATAACTAATCCCCAATGACGGCTAAAATGAGTCTTGTAACCGCCCCATTGACAAAGCGGGGAAGAGGAGATAAATAACGGATAATTATGGGTAAGCAGCGCGTTCTGTCGGGAGTTCAACCAACTGGTAATTTACACTTAGGTAACTATTTAGGTGCGATTCGTAACTGGGTAGAAATTCAAGACCAGTATGAAAATTTCTTTTGTGTGGTAGATTTACACGCCATCACTGTACCACATAATCCCGCCACTTTAGCGGCTGATACCTACACCATTGCGGCCTTATATCTAGCCTGTGGTATTGATTTACAATATTCTCACATTTTTGTACAATCTCATGTTTCTGCCCACAGTGAACTTTGTTGGTTACTCAACTGCATTACTCCCTTAAATTGGCTACAGGACATGATTCAATTTAAGGAAAAAGCACTTAAACAAGGTGAAAATGTCAGCGCTGGTTTATTGACATATCCAGTATTAATGGCTGCGGATATTTTGCTTTATCAAGCGGATAAAGTTCCTGTCGGTGAAGATCAAAAGCAACATTTAGAACTAGCACGGGATATTGTTAACAGGTTTAATCATCAATTTGCTAAGAATAAACCTGTATTAAAGTTACCAGACCCTTTAATTAGAAAGGAAGGTGCAAGGGTAATGAGTTTGACAGATGGAACACGGAAAATGTCAAAATCCGATCCTTCGGAATTAAGCCGCATTAACGTTTTAGATTCACCTGAGCAAATTGTCAATAAAATTAAACGCTGTAAAACCGATCCAGTTCGCGGTTTAACTTTTGATGATGTAGAACGTCCCGAATGTCATAATTTATTAACCCTGTATACCCTATTAGCGGGAAAAACGAAGGAAACCGTAGCGGTCGAATGTGCAGATATGGGTTGGGGACAATTCAAACCTTTGTTAACAGAAACAGCGATTAATGCTTTAAAACCAATTCAGGATAAATATAAGGAGGTAATGGCAGATAAAGGCTATTTAGAGTCAGTTTTAAAAGATGGTAAAGAAAAAGCCGAGGCTATAGCTAATCAAACCTTAGCAGATGTAAAAGCAGCACTAGGTTATACAATGCCATTATAAGTCTAATTGTATAGATGTTAGATTCCCTACCTCTTTGACCAGTCAGGGATCTGACTCATACTAAGGTTTAAACTAGAAAGTGTAATTCAGTTTACCTTTAAGAAAACCTCAAAATTAAATTTGCATCATGCAGAATAGCTATAGCACCAGTACATTAAACAACTTCCGCACCGCCGTAGCAGCAGGAGATTTTCTCATTACCGCTGAAGTTGCACCTCCCAAAGGGGGAGATATCAACCATACCATAGAAATGGCGGCGACTCTTAAGGGGAGAGTTCATGCTGTCAATATTACTGACGGTAGCCGCGCTGTGATGCGGATGTCTTCCTTGGTAGCTTCGGCAATTTTACTGCAAAATGGGATTGAGCCGATTTGTCAATTTGCTTGCCGCGATCGCAATAGAATTGGATTACAAGCTGATTTAATGGGCGCTCATGCTTTGGGTATCCAGAACATTTTAGCTTTAACTGGCGACCCGGTAAAAGCAGGTGATCATCCTCAAGCCAAAGCTGTTTTTGATTTGGAAGCTGTGCGATTATTGCAGTTAATTAGAAACATGAATCAAGGTGTTGATTTTAATGAAAAACCTTTAACTGATGGTAAATTAGACTTATTTGCAGGGGCGGCGGTAGATCCTCAATCTCCCAGTTGGTCTGGTTTACAAAGTCGCTTTGAAAAGAAAATAGCAGCCGGAGCGCAATTTTTTCAAAGTCAATTAATTACTGATTTTGAAATATTAGAGAAGTTCATGGATAAAATTGCCTGTGGTTATAATAAACCAATTTTGGCAGGAATTTTTCTCTTGAAATCGGCCAAAAATGCCCAATTTATTAACAAAGCTGTTCCCGGTGTGAATATTCCTGAACACATTATTGAGAGATTAGCTAAAGCAAAACATCCCCTGGAAGCAGGAATAAAAATTGCTGCCGAACAGGTACAAATTGCTAAACAATTGTGTCAAGGAGTGCATATTATGGCGGTAAAGCGGGAAGATTTGATCGCGCCAATTTTGGATTTAGCAGGGGTAGAGAGCGTTACTTGTCATCAAAACAGTTAAACAATCAATTTTTTCAAAAATCCTGAATTTTTTGATTTCATAAAGTAGGGGTTTAGAAATACTAAAACCCTACTGCTTTTTCTTCTATCGACCATCTTACATTACCACCACAAGCTGTCAGCGCGATGAATCTGCCGTTATATTCCACTACCCTTGCTAGATTAGCCGATGGTAGAGAGACCTTGTTATCTACATTTAGCAACAATTGTTTGGGACAATCGAGAAAAAGTAGTTCCTATTTTAGCATCTGTTTTTAAACCTTTATTGGGAAGGGCTTTGATGGATAGGCTTCAACTAATAGCAAACTCGGTAAATTTCCGTTTGTATGGAGCTTTAAAACCCAAAACTATTGTTTATAGCATAAAGCGATCTGCTTGCAGCAGCACTTCACTATCACACTTTAAGCTGTTTTGGCAATCTCTGCTAGTTTGATTAGTCCTTTAGTTGTCAAATCTTCATCAATGGCGTACCAATGAATACCATAACCAGAGGTCGAAATACGATACATTTTGCGCTCCATATCTGTTGCTTGAGCAAGTCGCTTAGATGCTTGGATAATTGGGATTTGATAAGTTTTTCCATCTACTGATAGAATCATCAACTCTCCATTAAAGTCAATATTTGATATGTTGTATTGCTTATCCATTTTGCCAATTCCTAAATGTTTGCCATTCATCTACTATTTCATCAAAGTTTTGCAAGATGATCTTCTTGACTTCTCGCGTATCTCGTGATGACATTTGATATGAATAAGCCTCACCACATTTTAGCATATTGTCTTAATACTAAAATTAGTGTAACTGAGCGATCGCATCTATAATTATACTTCTATTTTAGTGGTAGAAAACTTTATTTGTTGGGTTACGCTATCCCTAACCCACCGAATTTAATCATAGGAGTGGTGCGTTAACGGAGTGCAACCCACCCTACAGGATCTTCGGTAGCGTCAGTCGGTGAAGCGTCAAGTGTTTCCCCGCACCTTCAGGTCGGTGAGTATGTCAAAAATCATCGGTTCAGCCAGAATCAATTTTTCTGCTAGTTCTGCTATATAATTAACTTATCGCTTGATTAATTTACATTAATTTGCTATGGATTCTTCAAACCTACGCACAAAAGTTATTACAGTAGGACTTACGCAAGATTCATGGAATAACGAACCACAGAGGCACAGAGGTCACGGAGAAATCAGGATTTGAGAGATATTTTGCGTAAGTCCTGTACAGAAATAAATCTTTTCCCAGAAGATAAATTGGCAGAATTATATCACTTTATTCATTATTTTCGATTAGGTGTAGAAATTTCCCAAGTTTCCCCCAATCCAACTATGCAGTTTGCTGGTTGTTGGCATAATATGTCAGATGAAATGTTTGCTGATTTTAATGCAGAAATAAATACACGCCGACAGCAAGCATTTTTAGGGAGAAGAAGTGATGAAGCCAGCCTTGATTGATACTAATATCTTATCGTTTTTCTTCCGTAATCACAGTCTGATTGTTGAGCGTTTTTAAGCCTATCTTAACGACCATGACAAAATTAACATTAGCATTATCACTTATTATGAAATTGTCAGTGGGTTAAAACATCGTGACGCGCAAAAACAACTCACCTCTTTTCAGGAATTTGTTTCATACAATACGGTTTTACCTCTAAGTACAAGCTCTGCCACAATTTCTGCTGATATTTATGCTAATTTAAGAAATAAAGGAACGCCAATTGATGATATTGATATTCTGATAGCAGGAATCGCCATAGCCAACCATTTGATTATTGTCACAAATAATATCAGAGATTTTGGAAAAATAGAAAACTTAGAAATTCGAGATTGGAGTAAGTAATATTACAATATTAGGTTGATTGATT
>LJOT01000863.1 GCA_001672075.1 Anabaena sp. CRKS33 | reverse complement strand
GCAGGGGGGTCCCGAAAAACGACGATTTTCCCTGGAACTCACCATTTTTGACCCCCTTTTTAGGGGGGGTGCATACCCTCCTAGTAGACTTTTTTTGACGTTTTTTTGCATTTTTTCACATTTTTGGCACTTCTCGTTACACCCCCCCTTTTTTTGCCAAAATCGCAAAAAAGGGCTGCCAGGCATGGGGTTTTGACCATTTTGGGCATTTTTTGGCATTTTTTGGCATTTTTTGGTATTTACTAGTGTTCAGTCGAGTCGTGGTCGTCAATGTCATTGCATTTACCATTTAATTTTGACGTAGAATGGCATATTACCTGTAAACGCAATGAAGGTGAGGAGAATGATTTTTCCTCGGACGCTCTGTCATGAAAGGGGTGGGGGTATTAAGGTTTTTAGCGATTTTATCATAAAATGGCACTACATGGCAAAAATTGTAAAATTCACAAAAATTCAAAAAACCTTAAAAGCACCCCTTTTCATGTTCTCCCCCTCTCGTGCAGGAG
>LJOT01000181.1 GCA_001672075.1 Anabaena sp. CRKS33 | reverse complement strand
TCGATTTTAGATTTTAGATTTTGGATTTTGGATTGACCACACTAATAGATTTGTGGGACTGTTATCAAAGAATTGTTGGTAATAATTCATAATTCGTAGTTTGTAATTTTTATTGTCATTTATTGACAGGATTAAGGAATTTATTTGAATACAAAATATTGTAAATCCTTCAATCCTGTAAATCCTGATTCAAAAGCTTTAAAATCTGAAAGTGGTACGTAGCCAACCCACCACACTACCAGGATTGGTAGCATCGGAATTTGGTGCTGTCACCCAAATAAATCCAGGTGTAACTTCAATATTGTCTGTAAGTTTATATTGGTACCATCCCTCAATGTGCAGAGAAGTATCTTTGTCGGATTGACCCTTACCTGCTCCTAAATCTACATTACTACTGAGTCCTTTAAGTGTTGGTGCCTGACCTACAAAAATAGCTCCTAAGCTACCTTTTTTTCCTAAATCGGGAAATGTTATTCCCGTCCCCCAGTTCCAGGCTTGACCATCTCCTTGTCCTAAATAACGATGGGCAGAATAACCTACAAAACTATTGATTGCTAACTTTGGATTAAGTCTATATAATGCCCCAATTCCATAAAGATTTCCCACAGTTCCTTGATCAACAATGCCGTTAGTTGCGTTGGCTGGGTTAGTGGAAATGGTACTATTTGCCAGGTTACTCCCCGCAGCCGGGCCAAAGTTTGTTCCACCTTGACCTAATGTACCCGCTGGGCTGTAAGTGTTAGCGTAACTCAAACCGACCCGGAAATTCTTTTTGGGGCTAAAGTATGTTATCTGTCCAAATGCTACATATCTGCCTGTAAATAAGCCATTTCTAGGTGCAGGATTATCACCATTAGGCGCGCTATATGATAAACCTAATTGCCACTGCTTACTCAGATCGTGGAGGATGGCGACTCCTGGACCTGTATCTCCATAGTTATAGACCATATTCCGCCGGGAAAATCGCGTAATCCCATTACTAGCAGATCCTTCAAAGGGATTTGTCGGACCACTTAAACCAATCTCATTTGCCCCATCAGATTGGGCAAAAATGTTGAACTGGGTCTTTTTCCCAACTGGAAAACGATAACGAATGCCACCCAGAACAATTTGATTCGGCCCAAAACTAGGACTGGCATTATCGGCAGTTCTCCCATCAAATGTTCCCAAAATCCCCCCAGTGGGATTGTTTGTGCTAAGTCCTGTTCCAGTTCCTCTAGGATTAGGTACTCCACCTAATGAGTTAATATTTCCACCTGATAATGTTAACCGTAGTTGATCTTTACCAGTAAAACTGGTGTTTAATACCAAGCGAGCCTGGTCTTGAAATGTAATGGTGCGGGGTGCAGGTTTCTTGGTGACAACGTTATTACCAGCTAGGACTCCTCCCAGTACAAACTGAACTTGACCTTGGAGCTTAGTTGTGGTTGAAAATTGATTACCTTCTAATTCTGTTGTTCGTGCTTCTATTGCGTCTAATCTCCCACGTAATACAGTAAGTTCGGCATTAAATTCTTCATTTAGTCGCTGTATGGTTTCCAAATCTGTTTTTACAACTAAATTAGACGTGCTTGAGGCAATAAGTTTATTGACTTGATCTAAACAAGCGTTTAATCCTGCTGCAAATTCATAGCGAGTCAAAGCCCGATTACCACGATATTTAGTATCAGAACCGACCAAGCATTTATAACGTTCTATGAGGGATTTTAATGACTCATAAGCCCAGTCAGTCGGTTGGACATCAGAAAGCTGAGATACAGATGTAAGTTGGGACTCATCAGATGAAGAGGAAGGGTCTGTTTGGGCAATTATTTGAGGACTGTTATCAGAGTCAGGAATACTTATACTGATGGGTGATAAGGGTGATAAAGTCTCTTTGCCTATTATCTCATGTTCTTTTCCTATTTCACTGGCCAGAGTTTTTGTATTAGCTGTTAAGACTAACGAGAATACAGACATTGGCAAAGTAAGCAATAAATTCCAAGCAATTTTTTTCATTTTGATAACCCCACACACACAAAGAATTTGATTCAGCAAAAAATTACAGAGAAAAAAACGGAACTTCCCAGGGAGAACTTTCCTCTAACGAGTCTATTTAGATTAATTTTGTATTCGTAATGACACGAAAGCCTATAGTAGTAACTAAATTACCTTATTTAGATAAATACGGTAATTTGGTCAATTTACTGTAGTTAATCTTTGATAGATAGCAGCATGACATAAAAAAATTAGAATTTGAGTATTGCTGGATACATTTTTTATGATTTTAAATTAATTGTTACAAAGGGTTGTATATCTAAATTTTGTATGGTAATATGCACTTTCAGGTATCAACCTCATTAAATCAATAGATTTAGTGTATTTCGAGGCAACAGTCATATTTTTAGTTTTTGTAGCAAAATCAAATGAGGAGAATCATTTAAACATTATGAGATACAACCAACTGGGTGCAAGTGACCTCAAGGTTTCAGAAATTTGCTTGGGAACTATGACTTATGGACATCAAAATACTATTGAAGAAGCGCATGAGCAACTTGACTATGCTGTTGCCCAAGGGGTCAATTTCTTAGATACTGCGGAAATGTATCCCGTCCCCCCTCGTGGTGAAACCCAAGGAAAAACTGAGGCTTATATTGGGGAATGGTTGAAGAAACAGCAACGAGATAAATTGATAGTTGCTACTAAAATTGCAGGTCCTAGTCGTCCTTTTTCCTGGTTAAGGGGTGGAAATAATAAAGTTGACCGTGATAATATTACACAGGCTGTAGATGATAGTTTGCAGAGATTACAAACTGATTATATAGATTTGTATCAAATTCATTGGCCTGATCGTTATGTTCCCACATTTGGACATACCAGTTACAATCCAGAATTAGAAAGGGAATCCGTGCCTATTGCTGAACAGTTACAGGCATTTGCTGAGGTGATTAAAGCTGGGAAGATTCGCTATTTGGGTTTAAGTAATGAAACTCCTTGGGGGGTAAGTGAGTTTGTTCGCATTGCTAATGATTTGGGATTACCTAAGGTTCTGACAACTCAAAATGCTTACAATTTACTCAATCGTAATTTTGAATCAGGTTTAGCGGAAGTTTACCGTTATACAGATGTGGGTTTATTAGCTTACAGTCCCCTGGGTTTTGGGTTTTTGACTGGTAAGTATATCGAAAACCAACAATTAGAAAATACGAGAATAACTCTATTTCCAGGTTTTGGACAACGGTATTTAAAACCCAATGTCCAAGAAGCGGTTAAGGCTTATGTGGAGATTGCTAAAAAGTATAATCTCTCACCTGCTAAATTAGCGATCGCCTTTGTCAAAAGTCGCTGGTTTGTTAAAAGCACTATTATTGGCGCAACAACTTTGGCACAATTACAAGAAAATATAGATAGTGTCAATGTGGTTTTGGATCAAGAGATTTTTGCAGAAATAGATGCAATTCATACTCGTTATCCTAATCCAGCACCTTAACCGAGTTTTGTAAAAAAATACAAAGAGGGTGTTTTAAAAGTTTCCGGCGATTATAAAGAGGCCTCCGGCTCCCGTCAGGGATACGCTACTACACAAACAAAGTCCACCTGCGTGCGTGGACTAAGGAAAAATTAAGAGTTTGAAACCCATGTTCGCGTAGCGTTCCGCAGGAATAGATGGGTTTTGTCTGTATAGCCGCGACTTCTAGTCGCCAAAGCTTTTCAAACATCCTCTTAGAAAAAACAATGTTACTATCTGATTCTGTTACTATTACTGATGTAGAAGCAGCACAAAAAAGGCTTTTAGGTATTGCTCATCAAACACCAGTAATCACCTCTGATACCGTCAATGAACTGACTCAAAGCCAAGTATTTTTTAAATGCGAAAACTTTCAACGGACAGGAGCATTTAAGTTTCGTGGTGCTTATAATGCCTTAGTCCAATTATCAGCCAAGCAAAAAATCAAAGGGGTAATTACCTATTCTTCAGGAAATCATGGCCAAGCGATCGCCCTTGCTGGTAAATTACTCGACATTCCCACCATTGTAGTTATGCCTGATGATGCACCGATAGTCAAACAAACTGCTACTCGCGGCTATGGTGCGGAAGTCATTTTGTACAACTGTGACACAACTAACCGGGAAGAATTAACCAAAAATCTCGCAGTAGAACGCCAATTAACTTTAATTCCACCCTATGATCATCCTCATGTCATTGCTGGCCAAGGTACAACTGCATTAGAACTAATACAAGAAGTAGGACAACTAGACTACTTATTAGTATGTTGTGGTGGTGGTGGATTAATTTCCGGTTGTGCCGTTACTACAAAAACACTTTTACCTAATTGTAAAATAATTGGTGTAGAACCAGAATTAGCTGATGATGCTACTCGCTCTTTTTACACCAAAACCCTGCAAACTGCCCATAATCCCCATACCATTGCTGATGGGGCACGAACTCCCTGCTTGGGGAAAATCACCTTTCCCCTAGTCTTGCAATACGTAGATGATATGGTGACAGTATCAGAAGCAAGCATAATTCGCACCATGTTCTTTATTTGGGAACGGTTAAAAATCGTTGTCGAACCTACTGGGGTCATAGCCGCAGCCGCATTATTAGAAGGTGTAGTGAAAGTACCAGCAGCGAGAATTGGCGTAATTATCACTGGTGGAAATGTGGACTTAGCGCAAGTTAGTCAATTGAAACAACTTAATCATCTTTTGCATTACTAGCCAGATAGCTAATTATCTAACTACTTGATTTTCTCCAAATTGATGTGTTAATCTGTATTTATCCTTAATCTACTAATTTTCGATAGATTTACAGTATTTTAAGAAAGAGTGATTAATAACACTCTCCAAAATCTGAATTTTTAGCAATCGGGAATCTTCTCTTATGCCAAAAGATTGGTTAGAATGGCACGATCTTTACAATACTGAAGCTAAATTACAGCAACGGCTAGAAATCGTGCGGGAATATATTTCCTATAGTTTGGATAACTCCCCAACAGGGGCTATTCGTATAGTTAGTGCTTGCGCTGGTGATGGACGCGATTTATTAGGAATATTAGCAAATCATCCTCGCGCTAAAGACGTATATGCAAGATTGGTAGAAATCAATCCCCACTTAGTTGAACGTGGGCGCAAAAGTATAGAATCCTTAGGTTTAACAAAGCAAATTGAGTTTATTCACGGTGATGCAACAACTGCTGATAATTACGTAGGAGCAGTACCAGCAGATATTGTCATTGTTTGTGGTATTTTTGGCAATTTAGCCGATGAAAATGAACTCAATCGTTTATTAGGAAACTTGAGCTTTCTTAGTAAAAAAGGTACTTTTGTTCTCTGGACTCGTGGACACTCTCAGGGTATTGCCCATTCAGAAACAGTCCGCAAATACTTCAGTCAATTGGATTTTGAGGAAATTAACTTTCAACTCACAGCGACAGGAGATATGGGAGTAGGCATTCATCGCTATTTGGGTGAAAGTCTACTTACACCTAAAGAGGAACAACTATTTGTATTTTCTGGTATTCCAAATAAGGCGAGGTAAAAATGTCTACTTTAAGCGCTACCATATCTGGTTGGGAAGAACTATTAGAAACTGCTCGACAAAATACCCCTGCACGTCGAGTCAAAAGGCCAGGACAAGCTCCTTCTACTGCCCCCATTCCTAGTCATTTACATAAACTTCCACCCGATAGAAAACCATCAGTATTATTATATCGTGATAGTAACTCTTGGTGTCCTTTTTGTGAAAGGGTTTGGTTTGCTTTGGAAGAAAAAGAAATTCCCTTTGACACTGAGTTTATTGATCTGAGTAATAAACCTAAATGGTACACAGACTTAGTACCAACAACCCTTGTCCCCGCAGCAAACATTGAAGGAAAATTGGTTTATGAATCTAAAGATATTCTTTTAGAATTGGAAGAACACTTTGGTGAAACGTTGTTACCTGAAAATCCAGAAGAAAATGCTCTTGCTAGACAATGGATTGAAGATGCTGAAACCAATGGTTTTCGAGATATTGCCTACAAATTTTTGAGACAACCCCCAGAAGATGCCAAAGAACTAGCAAATTTACAGGCAGAATTTGAAGCTAAATTAGATGAAATTGAGAAAACTTTAGGGAGATACCCAAAACCCTATTTTTTATCAACATTTAGCTTGGTAGATATTATGTATAGTCCCCATTTAGATAGATTGGCGGCTAACTTACCATTATATAGAGGATATCATATCAAGGGAAATCCTCGTTTTCCTCTCATCAATGTTTGGTTTGCAGCACTTAAAAAGCGTCCTGCTTATAACAGAGTTAAATCAGACAATATTACTAATAATTTACTCTTACGGCGTAGATTTGGCGTAGAACCTATTGGTAATCCCTTACCCCTAGACTTAGCTGATGCTGAATTTATTGAATATCGGGCAGAAGCGGCCGAAAGATTGAGCGATAATCGAGAAGTTGCTATTAGCGATATTCTCAAAAATTCTGGAGTTCAATCTTTAGGTGATATCTCAATAATCAAAGAAGTTGTTGATTTTCACCTACGATTATTAGCTGATTATCTACTTAATGGTAATAACGAACTATTACCAGGTGGTAGAACTGGAGGGAAAGAAAGTATAGATCCCATTATCGCTGCTGCTGGGGCGATTACACTGGCTTATCTGAGAAATAGGATTTGTGCGCCACGAGATATGAGCTCTGGTGCTGCAACTGCATTGCGAGCCGCAGCAGATAAGGTTTTAGCGTCTATTTATTGATTTGATAACAAGAGGAATCAAAATGACTGATTTAAAAAAGGTGAATGATGATTTGAGTATTGCTGGACAGATTTCATCTGAGGAATTAAAACAATTAGCAATAGCAGGTTTTCAATCAGTTTTAAATTTACGTTCTCCTGATGAAAATGGTTTTTTCCATGATGAAAAGCAAGAAGCACAAATTGTAGGATTGGAATATGTAAATATTCCCTTAAATTCTCAAGCGCCAAATCAAGAATTAACAGCAGAAGCAATTCAATCTGTTGAAAACTTGCCTAAACCAATTTTAATTCACTGTGCTGGTGGTGCAAGAGCGGGAGGAATAGCCTTAATTACAGAAGCAATTCAAGCAGATTTAACTTATGAAGAAATTACCCAAAAAGCTAAGGAATTAGGCATTAATTTAGAACAGCCACATCTCAAGGGATTTCTATTAGAAAAATTTGCAGCTAGACAAATTTAGATTTTTTCAAATTATTTTGTTTGTAAACTTATCATGGGGTACAATTTTTTATGAGCCTAGAACTCAATCTATCGGGTAAAACGGCAATTGTTACAGGTGGTAGTGCTGGAATTGGGTTAGCTACAGCGAAAGCTTTGTATAGCGAAGGTGTGAATGTAGTTATTGCTGCTCGCAACCAAGAAAGACTTGAGCAAGCAGTAATTGATATTCAATCTTTAGATAATGCAAATGCTAAAGTTATTGGTGTTAGTGCCGACTTAACCGCAGCAGAAGATATTGAGAAAGTTGTCTCTACAACCTTAGAACAATTTGGGAAAATTGACATCTTGATTAATAATGCTGGTTCAGCCCGTGCAGGGTCTTTTATAGAACTGAGTGATCAAGCATTTTTAGATGCTTGGAATTTAAAACTTTTGGGTTACATTCGCTTTGTGAGAGCAGTTGTACCTCATCTAAAAAAACAGGGTGATGGACGCATTGTTAATATTATTGGTGGTGCTGGACGTACACCCCGTCCTAATTTCTTACCAGGAGGAACTACAAATGCTGCATTGTTAAATTTTACACGAGGCATTTCTCAAGAATTAGCCCTAGATAATATTAGAATTAATGCCATTTCTCCAGGATTAACAGACACAGAAAGAGCGAAAACTTTAGCAGTACAAAATGCCCAAAGTTTGGGTATTACTGTGGATGAATATAAAGCCCAAGCAGTGAAATCAATTCCTTTAGGAAAAATCGTCAAACCTCAAGAAATTGCGTCCTTAGCCTTATTTTTAGTTTCCGATTTAGCTGCTTCCATCACCGGTGCAGAAATTCAAGTAGATGGTGGAACTACACCAGGGGTTTAATGTGAAGGTTAAGTTTCCTTAATCCCAAAAATGTTGGGTTTCCTTACGTCAACCCAACCTACGATTTTTCAATCAATTAATGTTACAAAAAGAGGAATTTCCATGACTCAGGAACAATTATTTTCTCAAGATAGGGATGTTGATCAAACCTTATTAGCTGATGTATTAGTAATTGGTGGTGGACCTGCTGGCACTTGGTCAGCGTGGAGTGCGGCCAATGCTGGT
>LJOT01000862.1 GCA_001672075.1 Anabaena sp. CRKS33 | reverse complement strand
ATAAGAACAATCAACCCTAGTCGAAGCAAAAACTCTTTTTGAAACTCCTTTTTCTTTCATTGGCATATCCCAACTTCTGACAGAACTACGCAGTTCAACTTTTTCTCGTATATCATATAAAAAAAGGTTGATAGTAGTTCCTTCTTGTTCAATTTCTTGACTAGGTGGCTCAAAACTAATTTTATAACCACGTTGATCTATCACATCATTTTTTAAATTATTACTTAATAGCAATTGTAAGGTTTCATCTAAATCTTTTAACATCGCTTTAACTCCTTTTGCCTAAAGTCTCATAATTAAAATCTTAGGTGATTTTCTATTCAAGAAAACCTAGATATTTTTTGAATCAAAAATAATATAGTAATCCGGTTTGATTCTGTGAATTTTCGGTTAAGTTAGGGAACAGGGAACAGGGAACAGGGAACAGGGAACAGGGAACAGGGAACAGGGAACAGGGAACAGGGAACAGGGAAGAAGGATTTCAGTATGTACCGACTTCTGTATGGC
>LJOT01000180.1 GCA_001672075.1 Anabaena sp. CRKS33 | reverse complement strand
CTTTTACCACTGCTGCTGTAGCTAAACGCTTAGGGAGACAATCTATTAGTATTGAATCTCAAACAGAATATTTAAAAATTGGGTTAAGACGAGTTTTGGAAATGCAAGAATATCAGGGAGAAAAACTTTTATCACCAGCAAAGAGCTATAATATTAAGAATATTGAGTTTAATATGGAAGATGAAATAGTGAATGATGAGGAATAAAATACCCCATTTTAATATTATTAAAAATTAAAAATTATTAAAGATGGGGTTTTGTCTATTCTGCAATTAGTTAAATACTAATACTGTTGAGAATAAGTCTTGGTTGGAGATATTCATAATTTACTAAACGTCCCTTATTATTCAATTCAATTTTTCTCTGTACCACATTCAATTCTTGCTGAAATTTATTCACAACTTGGTCAGCATTTGGATCTGTAAATTCTTCCTCTTCATAATATCCCAGTCTGTCATAACGATAGTCTGAAAGTATGTACACAGTTGATAATTGGGTATTTGTGGGCTTTGCTGGTGGTAGAAAATCTATCAGGGCTTGACGGTCTTTAATATCACCCTTTTGTTGAATTGCTTGATAAGCAGCTAGGGGCATATTAGGAATAAAACCCATGTATTCATATTGGGAGAAATTAACCGCCGAATGCTGAGGACCACAAATATATATGATAGTAGTAACAATCTCCACTAATTGTTCTAAGGTATCAATGCGATCGCTCATACCCTTAACTCTACCACCATCCTGAGCCACCAATTCCCGCGCCCAAGCTTGCAGTTCTCCGTCTGCTTTCAAGTCTGCTGAACTTCGATAATAAAGCTGCAAATAGTTAAATACAAACTTATTAATCGCATTCCATAACAAAATTCCATCATCCCGATAAGGATAATGTGGCAAGTTTTTCACATCATCTACACCGCGATTTTTGAGTTCTCTGGGTAGAGCAAACTGGTCTAGACTCCAACTTTTATAGGCATCTACCACAATTTGCAATGATTCTTGCAGAGTTCCTGCTAATAATTCATCCACAAAACCGCCCCGACTAACCAGACGCTTGCGAGCTAAATCATTATTAGCCAACATAAACCGGAAATGGGGTTTGAGTAATATTCTCAGAGGATGATTTTCAGCCAGTTGACGCGGGGTGACAACAGCAAAGGGTTCCATTACCAGGTGAGTCCGGCATAAATGGCTACTCATTTCATGATGATTAGCATCAGCAATTTGTACACAGGACTTAGCATAAAACCAGGTTAAAGGATCATCAAAAGGAGTTAGCAAGGGGCTGACCTTACCTGCCTTGGGATTGATTTGAATGGCTACAGGGACTAATTGGCCTCGATCTTGAAAGCCTGAACTGCGCCAACAGAAAAAAGCTAGAGGTGCTGGTAGGTACTTTTTCCCTTTGGCATAAGTGCCACCTTGAACGAACGCCAAGGATCTATAATCAGCGACATATAGATTTCCCGTTGCCAGTCTTTCGATTAAATTAATAGAATTGCCAAACTTATCCTGTAATTCTTCGATGGTAAAGGCAAAGTTAGCTGGCATTTGCTTAATTTGACGTAAAACCATCGGATTTACCCCACAAAGCCGTTGTTCGGCAAAGGAATCATCAGTTTCATAGGTTTTCATCACATTAGGTTTCTGCAAAACTGGGAAAAAGTCCTCATAATCTTGCAATTCATCTAAAGGATCCCACATAGCATGAGTTTTAACAGCCATCATATTCAGAGGAAGTTCTGCTACCTCTAATGTCCGTTCAGCAATATACTTAGTAGAAAAATTCTCTGCCGGAGGTACGCTTTTGAGCATCGCCATAGGAGGCAAAAAATCATACATGAATTGATACTCTTTGCGGCCTTTCTCTAGAGAAGATTGGCGTTGTCCGGGGTTCGGGTCATTTTGAGGTAGGAATGGCTTCATGATATTTCTTGTTTGTATAGATTATAACAGTTGACTCAAGTAAGAGCGACGAGCTTTACCGACGGTAATAATAACATTGGTCAGCATTTCTAATGCTAAGTCTTTTCCCGGACAAATGCGGCCAGCATGACGGGAACCAACGGAATTAAATCCCATGTGAAAAGGGCAAAGATTTTCTCTGTCTGCATTAAATTCATAAGCAGTTTTTCCCCAAAAGTCTTCACTTAACATCCCCAAAAGCATAGGAATTAAAATTTTAGTTCCTTTCGGAAAAGTTCGCGCTTTACCCGCCAATGTCACCGTAAATGGTTCTGTAGCAACTCGGTGGGAGGCACTTACGGGCATAAACAAACGGGCGCATTCTAACAGAAAAAGTTGAATACTAGGACGATCATTAAGATCGAGCCTGTCCCAATAACTCTTAACATCAATTTTATCAGTTTGACGACCTTGGTAAGCAGGAAGAGATTGATAACCTAATGCTGTTTTTCCCAAGTGCAGCGGACCTTGCAACCCGGCAATACTCATTAAAGACACCATCAGTTTTGCAAGTTCTCGCCGCGTCATTTTATGATATTTAGGGTCGTTCTCTTGAAAATTAGCTAAGGCTGGAGAATTTTCGTAAATCGTTGCTACTTGTTCTACCAATTCAGGTACTTGACGAAATCCCCAGATATTTAACTTTTCTAAACTACTGCTGCCAGCAAAATAATATAATGTTCCCCTTTTGGTATAGTGCAAGGTTGTAATAATTCTTATTGTTGCTTGATCATCAGGATTAATACCAAAAACAACATAGTGAAGATACCGGACTAAAAAGCCCATCCAATCCCGTTGATCATTATTGAAAAATTCCTCTAAATTATTATTGGTAATTCTATCTACATAATCAGCCGCTAACTTATTGAACAAACGTTGTGCTACTTGATCATTTTGACGCATTACCATCCCTTCATTAAAGAAGTAATTATCAACACACTTACGGAAAGCATCATGATTTTCCCCTCCTGCGGCTGCGTCTGAGAGAGTAATTAAAAGAACATTGCGACCTCCTTGATCAACTCCTGGACCATGACTAGAACTAAGCATGGAAGTTCCTAGTCTCCAGTCACGGGCTTGGGGTGAGGTTAGGGCGGTTTCTAGGGTTTTAAAGTCTCCTAAGACTACTTCCCCCGCACAACAAAAGGCATCCCCCAGCACTTGCCTTTTCCTGTCTAGGTAAGGTGGATCATTGGCAATTGTTCCCTCTACAAAACTGATTATAGGCACAAAGCTACGGCTGACTAGGTTTTGGGGATTCTCTATTGCCCAAGCTTGAAAGTGATTCAGGGCTTTGTCTAAAAATGATGGTTGAAGATTGGTTTCTGGTATTGTAGTTGGTCGCATAAAGGTTACTTTTTTTTCCTAAGTATAAATAAATTTATTCGATAATCCAGTTTTGATCAATATTTTTTAATTTTTGATATTTATAGTGTTTCTGAGTATAATTAAGTATACACAAATTTATTTCTTGTTACAGTAAGTTCAGCTGGCGGGCAAGATGCCCGCACTACAAGATTTTTATCATTATAATCAATGCTGTTATATCTCCCTAAAACTAAAAAACTTTGTACATCACGACCATGGTAACTGCTATAATTATTTAATCACATCTTCATAAATATCTGCCATTGTCAAAGTTAAATTTACTGATTCTAACTGCAATTTATCATCTTTTCCTAATACTTCCGTTGACCAATTTCCTTGATCATCTTGACGATAAACTTCTACTTTTACTTGATTTTGGTAAACTAAAACATATTCTTTTAAACTATCTATAGTTTGATAATTGATACGTTTTTCACGTTTGTCTATTGTTGCTGTGGAATTAGATAAAACTTCTATAATCAAATTAGGACGAGTTTTAAAGTACCTTTCCTTATCTTCAGGATCACAAGTAACAATAATGTCAGGATAGTAGAATATATTAGCATTTCTGATTTTAACTTTCACTTTCATATCTGACACGAAAGCACGACAGGAACTCCCACGCAAATGGGGACGTAGTATAGCGATGATGTTAGTAACAATCAGGTTATGTTCTTCGCTTGCACCCGCCATTGCAAAAACTTGTCCGGCCACATATTCATGGCGAATATCGCTAGATTTTTCAGCGTCCAGGTATTGTTCAACACTAATAATACTTAATGGAGATTGCATAATTTTGATTTAATTGCTGAGAAATTAGGTATAATTCTATTTTATTATATTAAAAAAACTTCCCATGAGCCAAACTGCGATAAATCTCGTTGCTATATCTGTTTTTCTGATGACTTTTTCCACTTTATTAGGACCGTTAATACATCTTTCTCCCACAATACCAGCTTTAGCTACGGTGACGTTTTTAGGAATTGCAACTTTAGATAATTTCAGTTTTCAAGGTAAGGGAGGAACGATATTTTTAGACTTCCTAGCCCGATTTTCTCCAGAATATAAAGAACGCATTTTACATCATGAAGCTGGTCATTTTCTCATTGCTCACTTGTTAGAAATTCCCATAACTGGCTATACTCTTAGTGCGTGGGAAGCTTGGCAACAAGGACAACCAGGACAAGGAGGGGTATCAATAGATGATAGGGAGTTAACAACGCAAATAGAAAAAGGTGAAATTAGTCCCCAAATTTTAGAGCGCTATTGTACAATTTTAATGGCGGGAATTGCTGCGGAAACTTTGATCTTTGATGCTCCTCAAGGTGGAAATGATGATAAAATTAAGTTAATGCAATTTTTACAAGTTCTTGGTGTTTCTGAGGATATTTATCAACAAAAACAACGGTTTCATTTGCTGCAATCTAAAAATCTGATTCAGGAGAATTGGGATTGTTATCAAGTTTTGGTATCAGCTATGAGAGAACGGGTTTCTGTTGAAGAGTGTAAAAAGGTGATTCGTGAGAGTGCGACATAATAGAAATATAAATTATAGCTTGAGGACAGTGAAAAATGTATCAAATAGATCCGCCACTTTCCCCTAAAGAAACATTACCCACAATGTATGATCTACCGAGTGAAGATCCAGAGGAGAAAGGTTTGCCAGATCAATTCCATTTATTGCAACCACAATTATTATCAGAAACATTTGCACCTGCTAATTATCAAAGTGAGGAAATATTTACAGGTAGTGACATGAATTTGTATTATGATTCTCGTCATCCATTGTGGTATAAACGTCCTGATTGGTTTGCGGTTTTAGGTGTACCATATTTATATGGTGATCATCAAGATCTAAGATTAAGTTATGTAGTGTGGCAAGAAGCTGTTAATCCCTATATTATCGTTGAATTGCTATCACCAGGAACAGAAAAAGAAGATTTAGGTCAAACATTGCGAGATGTAGAAAAACCCCCTGTTAAATGGGAGATTTATGAGCAGATTTTAAGAGTACCTTATTACGCAATTTTTGATCGTTATCAGTCTAAGTTTAGAATGTTTCAGTTAAATGGCGATCGCTATACTGAAGCAAATTTAACAAATTCCCGCTTCTGGATACCCAGTATAGAATTAGGTTTAGGAGTTTGGGAAGGAAGTTATAAAAACGTCAATATGCCTTGGTTGCGTTGGTATGATAAAAATGGTAATTGGGTATTAACTCCCGCAGAACGGGAAAAACAACGCGCAAATCAAGAAAAACAACGCGCAAATCAAGAAAAACAACGCGCAGATCAAGAAAAACAACGCGCAGATCAAGAAAAACAACGCGCAGATCAAGAAAGACAAAAAACAGAAAAATTAATTGCACAATTGCGTGCTTTAGGTGTTGAACCAGAGATAGATTAAATAGACATCTTTGGTCATTAAATGTGCATAAAAGATGTCTAATATTTTTAGATCCAATCTCCATCAGATCCTTGGAAATATAATTAAAGTATAGGAATTGATGGTAATTTCTATACTAATCAGTAATGGTAAATTCTGACAAAAAATGCTGAAAGCTGAATATTTTTCATCTTTGCTGTCATAAGTTATAAATAGTAATGATGCTTTTTGCAGATTTTCCTCAATTAATTAAATTTGATTTCTTAAACACTCATGTCTTCAACTCTCCAGTATCTTAGCGGTAACGATATTCGTCAATTATTCCTTGATTTCTACACACAGCGAGGACACCAACCGCTTCCAAGCGCTTCCCTTGTTCCTGAAGATCCGACTGTGCTGCTGACTATAGCAGGTATGTTACCATTTAAGCCGATTTTTCTGGGACAACGGACACCGGAATTTAAACGCGCTACCACTTCCCAAAAGTGCATTCGTACCAATGATATCGAAAATGTGGGACGCACTAAACGCCATCATACATTTTTTGAGATGTTGGGGAATTTTAGCTTTGGTGATTATTTTAAGGCACAAGCGATCGCTTGGGGTTGGGAATTATCTACTCAAGTGTTTGGGATTTCCCCTAAAAATCTCGTTGTCAGTGTGTTTGAGGAAGACGACGAGGCTTTTGCTATTTGGCGCGATACTATTGGTGTAACAGAAAAACGCATCAAGCGCATGGGTGCTGATGATAATTTCTGGGTATCGGGTATTACTGGTCCCTGTGGTCCTTGTTCGGAAATTTATTATGATTTTCACCCGGAATTAGGTGATGATCATATTAATTTAGAAGATGATGGGCGTTTTATCGAGTTTTATAACTTGGTATTTATGCAATATAATCGGGATGCTTCGGGAAATTTAACGCCGTTACAAAATCAAAATATTGACACGGGAATGGGTTTGGAAAGAATGGCGCAAATCCTGCAAAAAGTTCCTAATAATTATGAAACAGATTTGATTTTTCCGATTGTTGAAACTGCGGCGAAAATTGCCAAAATTGATTATCATCAAAGTGATGAAAATACCAAAGTTTCTTTAAAGGTAATTGGTGATCATGTGCGTGCTGTTGTTCACATGATTGCTGATGAAATTCGCGCTTCTAATGTGGGAAGAGGTTACATTTTACGGCGCTTAATTCGTCGGGTAGTTAGACATGGAAGATTAATCGGAATTTCTGGAGAATTTATTAACCAAGTTGCAGAAACCGCAATTTCTCTTTCGGAATCAATTTACCCCAATTTGCGACAAAGAGAAACTGCTATTAAAGCGGAATTACAAAGGGAAGAAGTTAACTTCTTGAAAACTCTTGATAGAGGAGAAAAACTATTAGCTGAAATTATCCAAGAGGTAAAACAAAAAGGATTAACTTCTATTACCGGGGAAAGTGCTTTTACTCTCTATGATACCTACGGTTTCCCCTTAGAATTAACCCAAGAAATTGCAGCCGAAAATAACCTCACTGTTGATGTTGATGGTTTCAATGCAGAAATGCAAAAACAGGTAGAACGGGCAAAAGCAGCACACGAAACTATTGATTTAACTGTACAAGGTTCTTTGGATAAACTTGCAGAACATATTCACTCTACAAAATTCATTGGTTATACCCAATTAACAACTACTGCAAAAATCGAAGTTTTATTAGTTGCTGGTGTTTCCCAAGAAGCAGCAGAAGCAGGAACAGAAATACAAATTGTTCTCGATAAAACTCCTTTTTATGCTGAATCTGGAGGACAAATTGGCGATAAAGGATATATTAGTGGTGATGGTGTTTTAGTCAGAATTGAAGATGTGAAAAAAGAATCTGATTTCTTTATTCATTTCGGATATATTGAACGTGGTACAATTAGAATTGGTGATGAAATTACCGCCCAAATTGATCGCGGTTGTCGTCGTCGCGCTCAAGCTAATCATACAGCAACTCATTTATTACAAGCTGCATTAAAGAAAGTTGTTGATGAAGGAATTTCTCAAGCTGGTTCTTTGGTTTCTTTTGATAGATTGCGTTTTGATTTTAATTGTCCTCGCGCTTTAAATGGTGAAGAAATTCAACAAATTGAAGAATTAGTAAATAGTTGGATTTCTGAAGCCCATGGTGCTACAATCGAGGAGATGCCCATAGCAGAAGCAAAAGCTAAAGGTGCAGTGGCCATGTTTGGGGAAAAGTACGGTGATCAAGTGCGCGTGATTGATTTCCCTGGCGTTTCCATGGAATTATGTGGGGGAACTCATGTTAATAATACGGCGGAAATTGGCGTTTTTAAAATTATTTCTGAAGCGGGAGTTGCGTCTGGGGTAAGAAGAATAGAAGCGGTGTCTGGGGCTGCGGTATTGGATTATTTGAATGTGCGTGATATAGTAACGAAGGATTTGTGCGATCGCTTTAAGGTCAAACCCGAAGAAATACCCGACAGAATCACAACTTTACAAACCGAACTTCGCAACAATGAAAAAGAAATTCAAAGTCTGAAATCACAAATAGCAATTGTTAAATCTGATAGCTTATTACA
>LJOT01000861.1 GCA_001672075.1 Anabaena sp. CRKS33 | reverse complement strand
CCTTGCAAAAGTCTGTCCAGTAAGGAACGCAAACCTTTTCTTTTGAAGTTGAGTCCTGATCCAATATCTTTGATGATTTCTGCTTCTGGGTAGAGGGATTGCATATAGACGATTTGTCTGTTAAGGTCATCTCGCTGTTTTGGGGAAGTGACTCGACAGTAGCAAACAGTGGGAGTTCCAGTTGAACCCCTAATGTATGATTCAACATCATACAATCTTTGTCCTGCCGGGTTTTTAATGCTTTTGATCTTTCCTTCATCTGCATATCGTCTCAAAGTGTTAGGATGCAATCCCAGAAATTCGACCGCCTTCCTCAGTGGTATGTATGCCATGAGAGAAGTATAGCATTAGTTGGCGAAAATTAGCAAATAATTAACTAGTTAACTACCCTTCCTCTTTTAAATTTTGGATTTTGGATTTTGGATTTTGGATTTTGGATTTTGGATTTTGGAATTGGTCATTAGGGTAAAATAACAACGGACAACGGACAACAGACTAATCTTCCCAT
>LJOT01000179.1 GCA_001672075.1 Anabaena sp. CRKS33 | reverse complement strand
TATGTGGTTAGTGTACTGAGGAGAGTGATATTAGTAGCATTTGGGGGGGTAAATCCAAACAATAGACCATTGATGTGGGGTTGTTGGTTAACCCTCCCAGATGGAAATACATATCATAAAATGTCTACCATTGTCAAATTAATTGGCTTAATGATAAGTTTTTTATATAGATAAAAATTTTAATACAATATATTCTGATATAAAATCAGGACGAAAAATTTATTTTATCTTCATAAATGTGGTTATAGTAGTAATACCAGGTAAGCGGAAGACACTGATTATCTGTAATGTAGTATTTATAACTATTATGTTTGACCAGTTCATATTATGACTTGACACAAATCTAACTCAATGTTAAAAGTATGACACCAGCAAATAAATATTTCAGCAAAATTGATCAGCATATTCAATTTTTAGAGAAAATACTGCAAAAGCCGGGTATTACTAATTCTGCTAGACAGGAATTATCTCAACAACTACAAAAGATTAAAAAACGTTGTGCTGATCCTAATTTATATTTAGCAGTAATTGGTGAATTTTCTAGTGGTAAAAGTACTTTTATTAATGCTTTACTTAGGGATGATTTGCTAAAAACTTCTGCATTAGTAGCTACAGCTATAGATACCAAAATTAGTTATGGAACGAGTTTTAAAGTTCAGGCTTTATTTAAACATACAAGACCAAAACAGTTTATCAAAAAACCTATAGAACCACCTAAAAAAACTACTCCAAAAATAAAAATTGCTTGGTTTCCAAGTTTGATAATCTGGATACCTTTAATGATTTGGTTATCTAGCATATCTGCTGTTTTTATAGGTTTATTATTACTACCAATAGCTATAGCTATTACAACAGGTATAAATCAAGTATTAAAAAATAAACCTACTACTAAAAATCTACCAATTCCTAGTAAATTAGTAACTTCAAATGAAGTTATAGAAATGGGAATTTTACCGCATCAATTTGTAGAAATGGTAACATCTGAAGAAGAACTTTCCAGAGCTTTAGATAATGTAAAAATTTACCATCCAGCGAATTTCCTCAAAAGTGGAATTGTGATTATAGACACTCCTGGAACTAATGCAGAAAATGAAGAACACGGTAAAATAACGAAAAAAGTTATAGAAACTGAAGCTGATGCTGCTGTAATTATTATACCTGCGGGACAACCTCTTTCAACTACATTAATTAGCTTTCTATCTGGGCCTATTTATCAATTTATTCATCGTTGTATATTTGTTGTTAGTAAAATGGATACTATTCGTGAAAAAGAGCAAGCTAGGTTAATTAAAAATCTTGAAAAAAGGCTGAAAGAAAATTTACAAATAGACAATTTCTTAATGATAGATGCTGCTCCACAAATAGTTTTGGATATGTTAAATGTAACAGAAGAAATTGCAGAGAAAAATAGACCTTGGCATGATAAATTTGTAGATTTAGAAAAAAGATTGTATGAATATTTGATGAGTTGTAGAGAAATTGCCATAGCAGAAAGTGTGAGTAGATTACTAACAGAAGTTTTTCGTCAATCAGAATCTCATCTTCAAAGTCAACAAGAACAGTTTAGAAAAAAACAAGAGGCAATTGAACGTGAAATTATTAGAGATTTACCATCATTTACATCAGAGCAATATAGAGAATGTTCGAGCATGATTGAAAATGCTACTAATGTCACTAAATCTAAAGTAGAAAAAATACTGAGTGATTGTCAAGAAAATATAGAATCACAACTGCGAGGAATGATTTTTGCTACACAAAATAAGGATGAGCTAAAAAATCTACTAGAAAATCGAATTTCACCAGTTTTTAATAACACTCGTTCTACTTTGGATACAAGTTTAATCAATGCTACTACAGAATTAAATACTTCTTTTAGTCAAGTCAAAAAACACTTTGATCAAAAGTTTTCTCAACAGTATAGTAAGCTAAAAGCACTGTCAAGTAATACTCATTTCACTAAGATACAAACCACATTAAAAGATGTGCAAATTAACACTTCTAGTGTTATGTCTGTAGCTTCTGAAATTGGCAAAGAAGCAAATGTAGGAGCAGGAGCGGGAGCAGCACTGGGAACATTAATTTTACCAGGTGTGGGAACGGTTGTTGGTGCTGTATTAGGAGGTATTTTTGGTAGCTTATTCGGTCCATCATTAAGTGAACTACAAAATCGTTCTTGGAATGAAATACAACCCAAAATTAATGATTATTTTAGGGCAGCAAAAACAACTGTTGAACAATCTTTGATCACCTATTCTCAACAAATGAAAAATCAATTGAATAGTCATATTGATACTTATGTTATTACTTATCAAACAATTGTTAATAATATGCAACAAGAGCAAAAGGAGGAAAAAGAACGTTTGCATAGACTACAACAAGATATTCAAGCTGATTTACTAGAAATTAATACGAGAATTAAATCTCTTGAAATATCTAAACCTTAATACCAATAATGATAATGAACATACCAGGAAATAATTATGATTGATGATATTTTCGGCAATTTTCAACATTGGTTTATGGATAGTTCAGAGCCAGAAGATATACAAGATGATGATTTTTTATCACATCATCATGATGTAATATCTCAAGATGTCAATTCTGATATTGATCATATTCCACATACAGATTTTTCTGGATTTAATATAGTTGATGATTTTCAACATTCATTAGATTGGTTTATACCCGATAATCAATGGGATGTTACAGATTTTAATGGATTTGGAGAACCTATGGAAAATGCTGATTTTTGGCATCAACAAAGCGGACAAAATTCTTGTGCTGTAGTTGCTCAGATTAGTATTTTTGAATCTATTACAGGTGTTCATATTTCTGAAGAAAAAGCCTGTGAAATTGCTCAAGAAAATGGCTGGTTTGATCCAGATATTGGTACTCGTCCTAGTGATGTAGGTAAACTTTTAAATAAGTTAGGAGTACCCACAGATCAGAAATATGATGGTCATTTAGAAGATATTGCAGATGCACTAGAAAAAGGAGATCGGGTTATAGTTGCTCTTGATGCAAATGAAATATGGTCTCCCATGCGTGATGCTAATGGTGCAGCTATTGAACAACCAAATGGAGGTCATGCTGTATGGGTTACAGGTATAGATACACAACCCGATGGTTCAGTGAAAATTATTTTGAATGATAGTGGACATCCTGATGGCCAAATGAAAGCTATTGATGCTGTAGATTTTCTCAATGCTTGGGAAGATTATAGCAATTTCATAGTAGTTGCTGATGCTCCCGATAATACTATTTCAGCTTAAAATTAAGGAGGTATAATATGAATCTTGATAGAAATTTACTCAGACAAATATCTGCCAAAACTACCACCAAACAAAGTGGAATTGCTTCCCTAATTAGAGGGATTCATAAAATAGCTCAATTAAGAGATTGGGTAACTTTTGAAACCGTTGCACTTCCTCCTATTCCTGTGCAAAGATTAGGAGAATGGGGACTTATTTCTCTATTAACTGTTACTAAAAAAACTGAAAGTGGTATTAATGGTTATGGTACACCTTGGGCTGTGGTAGAATGGTCATTAAGTACAATGACAGTTGTGAAAAAACTTGATTTAAGAGATATTACAGCAAATAATCCTCTATGGATAAAGCAAATTATAATTAATCAACCTGCGGATAGTTCAGTAAATTTAACTCCTCAAATAAAAACTATTCGTGAAAATGCTTTATTTGCAACTTTAGATGATTTTTGTAGTAATACAAATAGGAATAAAGAGGATTTTTCAGAATTAGCTAAACATTATACAGGACTTTTATCCAAGGAATTTTATCCATATTATTATGATTTAGTTCCTGAAAGTCAACAATGGTTAATTAGTGATATAGCAGCTATTTCCATAGAACCAAGTAAACCAGAAAATATTTCCTTAGATACAAAAGTAGCACCAAAAATAGAAACAAAATTACAACCAGAAGTAGAAATGAAAATTCCTAGTGATTTAACTAATAGATTATCTCACTGGTTTAACCAATGTTCTGAACTTACTCACTCTCTATCTATAGAAAATCAAGAATTAGGAGAACATATTTTCACTTCCCTATCAATTATTGATAAAAGACGACTTTTACCAGGATTTAGACTAGCATTTGTGGGAGAATTTAGTAGAGGAAAAAGTTATTTAATTAACCGCTTATTAAATATAAATATTGTCCCTGAAGGTGCATTACCCACTACAGCTACACTGACTTCTATTGTGGCAGGTTTAGAAGAAAAAATGGAAGTAAGAACAGGAGGAAAAATAGAAATTCGCTCCTTAGAAGAAACATCATGGCAAGATTTATTAGCAACAGATGAAGCAGGATTAGATCAAGAAGTTTTTGCAGGTGTAAGAATTAGTTTAAATCATGAATGGTTGCGCTTTTTAGATATAGAAATTATTGATACTCCCGGAGCAGGAGATTTAAGTGAACGACGAGCAAATCTAGTTTCTGACATATTAAATCAATGTGATGCGGCGGTTTTATTGGTTAGTGCTACATCACCATTTAGCATGACAGAAGCAGCTTTTTTAGAACAAGAAGTTATTGGTCGTCATGTTCCGCGTATAATGGTGACTATCTCCAAATTGGATCTAATTAATCCTGATGAAAGAGGAAAATTAATAGACAATATTACTCATAAAATTCAGCAAATTTCCCCAAATATTCCTGTACTTTCCACATATCCTATTGATGAAACTTTACAATCAGAGAATGACTGTTTAACAGCTATTATTGCTGAAATAGAATCATTGGTAAATCAAGGAGAACGTCGTATTTGGAGAAGTCGTCAAGTATCACAACAATTGATAGACTGGTTAAATCAGCTAATAGAAATATCCCAAGGCGTAATTTCTAGTATACATCTAAGTATAGAAGAAAAGAAACAGTATTTACGTCAAGCCAAAAATGACATAGATAGAGCAAATATTAACTGGGATAATCTACAATTAGAATTAGAACAAAGGAGGTTACAAAGGAATAAACAAATATATCAAATTTTAACAGCCAACAAAGAAGAAATGCTAGAAAACCTTCAATTTGAATTACAAAGAACTCCCGATTTAAAACTTTGGTGGGAACGTGATTTACCATTCCGTTTAAGAAGGGAATTAACCATTTTAAGTCGTAAATCTGAAAGTTTTTTATTGAAGTTTTTAGGACAAGATGTAGAATGGTTACAAAATGAAGTAGCCAGAATTTTCAATACCAATCTCAAGCAACAAGTTTTCACACCATCAGAAAATACGGGAATGGAATTTCAACTGGAACATCAAAACATCACAGATTTACAAAAATATCGTCTATTTACGAGAATTGGTAGCACTGCGGCCATGATCGCAGGTTCAATTTTAGGGGGACCAATTGGTATGGCTGCTAGTACGGGAGTTTTACTTTTCAGTGAACAATATCTCAATCAAGAATTAGATACACAAAGACAGATTTTATTAGAGGATATGAACCGTATGGTTGATATTGCTATTGATGAATATTCTCAACAAATTTATCAACGGTTACGTCAACTTTACCAAAAAATTATAGATGATATACAAACGGAGCAAGCTGCTTGGAAAGTTGCTAAAAAAGCCGCTTTGAATGTGGAGTTATCTAGTAATACTAATGAACATGATTTGCAAGCAATAATTCAAAAATCTTTGACTTTACAACAACAAATAACTGCTGCATTGTCAATATGAACTCAATATAAACTACTCATAATTTATGGAGGATAAAAAGATGTCACAGTCAAATAATGATCTAGCTTATAAAGAGTTTGAAGTAAAAATCAAGACTCTCGTGAGATTAATTGAACAGCAAATGGAAATTGCTAACTTCCTTAATAAACCTGATCAAGTAGCTAATCTCATAAATTTACAAAGTATTGTACAATCTACTAACTTTAAAGTGATGATATTGGGGGAATTTAAACGCGGCAAAAGTACCTTTATCAATGCTTTATTAGGTGAAGAAATTTTACCAGCTTTTGCCACTCCATGTACTGCAATTATTAACGAAGTCAAATGGGGAGAAAGACAACGTGCTGTACTCCATTTTAATCAAGTAGATGGTCAAGAAAAAAAAGAACCAAAGGAGATACCAGTAGATGAAATTGAAGAATATGTAGTTATTAAAGAGGATGTAGATCAAAGTCAAGCAATTAATGAAAGTCCTTATGAAAAACTAGAACTTTTTTGGCCACTAGAACTCTGTAAAGATAGGGTAGAAATTATTGATTCTCCAGGTTTAAATGAACATAAAACTCGTCAACAAGTAACAGAAAGTTATTTAATTACTGTTGATGCTATTATTCTAGTTCTTTCTTGTGAACAATTATTTTCTAAATCTGAGCAAGAAGTAGTTGATAATAAACTCCGTCTTATGGGACATGAAGATATTTTCTTTGTTTGTAATCGCATTAATTTGATTCGCAGAAATGAAGTAGATAGAGTTAAAGATTCTGCGATTCGTAAATTATCTCCACGTACCAGATTAGGTGCAGAACGTATTTTCTTTATCAACGCACTAGGAGCATTAGATGGCAAACTTGATCATGATAATGAAGCGTTACAAGAATCAGGTGTTCCTCAATTAGAAATTGCACTTCAGAAGTTTTTAACCAATGAAAGAGGGCGGGTAAAAATTCTTCGTCCTGCTCAAGAATTGAGAAATGCTATTAACGAAGTGAGAAAAACCATACCTGAGCAAATAGCTATGCTAAAAACCGATATATCGGAATTAGAAAAACGTTATGCTGCTGCTCAAGAACCATTAAAAATTTTGGAAGAGAAACGCCGAAGTATTGTACAAAAATTAGCAAATTCCATTGAAGATACAAAAGATCAAGTAAGTTATAAAACCAAAGATTTTTGTCGAGACTTAGTTCCGAAAATCAAAACCATTGCTCAGGAATATCAATTACAAACTGAGATTAAGCTATTGTTTCAAGATCCTAGGCCAAGTATAGAAGCTGCTGTTAAAGAAATTACCAGCTATTTAGAAAGTCAGTTAGAAAAAGAATTTTCTAATTGGCAAAGTTCTGAACTTGAGCCATTATTAGCAAGAAGAATGGACAATATTAAAACTTCCCTAGATAGTGAAGCTAAAGAATTTATTGACGGAATAGATAATCTGCGTTTAGAACTTTCTGGAGTGTCCATTGCTAAAGTACAAGTTTCTAAAGGAGATGTCGGAGTTAGAGATGTTTCAGCCGTTGAAAGAATTTTTTCCGCAGCAGGTGGGTTTTTAATTGGTGGTCTTGGTGCTGCTACAATTGGAGCTACTTTTGGCTATCAAGAAATGTTAAGAAGTTTAATACCACAACTGATAATTGGTATCATGGGTTATATACTTTTGGGGGTTAATCCTATCACTTTAATACCTATGCTGATAGCCGCTTTAATTCAGGGAAAATTAATGGAAGGTGGACTTACTAACAGAATTAAAGAGGAAGTAAGTAATAAGTTTTCAGGACAACTAAATCAATCAACAGTTGATATAGTTGATAAGGTTGGTAAAGGAGTTTCCGCAGAAATGAACAAGGTGAAAAATCTTGTAAATAAGGGTTTAGAATCTGAAATTGAGAATATTAGACAACAGGTTAAGAATGTTTTAGCTGACAAAGAAAAAGGTCAGGTTGAAGTTGATAAAAAGCTGAAACAATTGGATGATTTAACTCAATATGTCAATAAAATTGATCAGGAACTTTATGATTTAATTTCTCAGGTTTAAAAGACGTGATAAAATCTCAGTGGCTAAGGCTGCTGAGAGTGTCAATTCGAGTTTTCAAAGCCAGAGTTAAATACTGGTGATTAATTTAATCTGACTTTTAACAAGCCAATGTTCAGCTATCAGTGCTAATTTTGGATTTAGTTCCCTTTTCAAGAATCCACTGACTACTGACCGCTGAATACTAATATCTCTTATCTCTTTTAGATGTTGATTAACGCTCTGATATTGCCAATTTTATAATCAAGATCAGCAAACTCTTTCTTGTAACGCGTCAATGTCGTTATTAATTCTTCAGGAATATTATCATCTTCATTCTTGAGAATATAGCCGTATTTAATCGCAGTGAGGACATTGACCATATAAATCAGATTAGTGGATTCTAAGATATTAGGGGCGATCGCTGGATCATCCTCTTCACCACCACCAGCAAAAACCCATACTACCACGGACATCCTCCAATAGTAGGATCACCAACTCGGTACAAATCACCTAGTTCCCAACCTTCTTTCAGTTTTTCATCAAGCATTTCTTGAGAAAGTGTTTTCATAGAAAAATGGGTTTTATCTTCAGAATAA
>LJOT01000860.1 GCA_001672075.1 Anabaena sp. CRKS33 | reverse complement strand
GTATTAGGGAAAATGGCGGCTAATTATGCCGTATTTGAACCATTCCGCAATGCTGTAGGTAAAAGTGAAATCCGCAGTTGCATGGGTAAATTATTTGACATTCATGCCCAGATTGAGCGTCAAGCTAAACGCAATGACACGCGAATAAATGAAGCTGAATTAGCTAATTTGTGGATTTTGACTCCTACGGTATCAGTAGAAATCCTCGATAGCTTTAATGCTAGTTTGGATGAGGAAAACTGGGGTAAAGGGATTTACTTTTTTGGTAAAGGATTTAAAACCGTCATTGTGAGTATCCATCAATTACCCAGTACACCCGAAACCCTGTTTTTACGGATATTAGGGAGGGGAAAAGTACAAAGACAAGCGGTGGAAGAATTGGAAACACTGACAAATAACAATCCGTTTCTGGCAGATGTCATAGAATTAGTACATAACCTAATTGCTGTGTTATCGGCACGTCAGCGTCAAGAACAAGATATTGATCAAGATGATCAGGAGTTAATTATG
>LJOT01000859.1 GCA_001672075.1 Anabaena sp. CRKS33 | reverse complement strand
GCATTAGATTTTAAAACAGCTTCTCATGACATTTATTTGCAAGTTCTCAACAGGAGTTAGGAGTAAAATCTGCTGAATTTTTGATGAGCATATTCTAGGACAATAATCATCCTAATTATCATTAACAATCCGACTAGGATATATTCTAAAAGAATCGAAAAAATTAGACGCTTCTGTAGTTAATTCATCCTTTGTTCTAGCTCCGATTAAATAAAGTCGTCGTCTAACTATATATGCTTGATATTGTCCTTGACTACCATCAGAATGTTGTACTAGTAACTCAATACCTGGATATCCTTGAATTACCATATCTGTGCTTTTTATAACTTTACCTCTTATATCCAGGTTTTTTCTCAAAGAGGTTTGTAAAACCTCCCGAATCTGTTCCGAGTCTAAATAATCAGTATCTGTCGGTAGGTCTCCATGAAAGATCATATATACTGTTTCTGTTAGCGTATTTACCGTTAGCAAGGAGTTTTTTGTATTCTCTGCTACCTCTCCAGGCATCCAA
>LJOT01000466.1 GCA_001672075.1 Anabaena sp. CRKS33 | reverse complement strand
ATTTTTGGCTGGTTGAGTTTTGGTTGAGTTTTAATTCATAATTATCAAAGGCGGGAAAATCCCGCCTGAATATTAAAACTGTTGTAAAAAGCGTAAATCGCTATTATACAAACGACGAATATCATCAATTTGATGTAACACCATGGCAAAACGTTCTACACCAAAACCGGCAGCAAAACCGCTATAAACTTCAGGATCATAACCTACAGATTTCAAAACATTGGGGTCAACCATACCGCAACCCATGACTTCTAACCAACGTCCTTTCCACTGTAAATCTACTTCAGCCGAAGGTTCAGTAAAAGGAAAATAACTGGCGCGAAAACGAATTGGTAAATCACCAAATATTGATTGTAAAAATATCTTGACAGTTCCTTTCAAGTCTGTAAAAGTCAGTCCTTCATCTATGGCTAAAAGTTCAATTTGATGGAAAACGGCTGAGTGGGTCGCATCTACATCATCTCTGCGATATACTCGACCCGGGGCAACAACTCGAATGGGTGGTTCTTCCTTTTCCATGTAGCGAATTTGCACCGATGAAGTATGAGTTCGCAGTAAATTACCATCTGGTAAATAAAAGGTATCCTGCATATCACGGGCTGGATGATCTGGGGGGGTATTCAGAGCTTCAAAATTGTAGTAATCTGTTTCCATTTCTGATCCTTGGGCAACGGTGTAACCCATGCCAACAAAGATATCTAGGGTTTGGTCAATAATGCCATTGAGGGGATGAATGCGACCTTGGGGACGGTAAATACCGGGCATGGTGACATCTATGGTTTCAGCCTCTAGCTGTGCCTGAATTTGCGCTGCTTCTAAAAATGTGCGTTGTTGGTCAAGGCTGTTTTGAATAGCTTCTTTAACAATATTAGCGATCGCCCCAATCTTAGGACGTTCTTCTGCACTCATTTGCCCCATACTTCGCAATAACGCCCCCAATTGCCCCTTTTTACCTAAATAGTTAACTCTGAGTTCTTCTAGGCGTTCTAGGGTATCAGCAGAGGCGATCGCTTTTTCCCCTTCCTGGCGTAATGCTAAAAGTTGATCCTCTAAATTGTTAGTCATTAGTTATTAGTCATTGGTGATTAGTCATTAGTCTATAGTAGGGAACAGGGAATAGGGAACAGGGGACAGGGGACAGGGAACAGGGAACAGGTGACAGGGGACAGGTGACAGGTGCTACGCCACGGGGACAGGGGACAGGTGACAGGGGACAGGGGACAGGGGACAGGTGCTACGCCACGGGGACAGGTGCTACGCCACGGGGACAGGTGACAGGGAAGAGGGAAGAGGGAAGAGGGAATAAGGAACAGGTAATATTATTTTCTAATGACAACGGACAACTAACAACGGACAACTGACATAATGAAATTACTAATTAGCAACGATGATGGAATTTCTGCTTTGGGTATTCGTACCTTAGCCAACACCTTAGCCGCAGCGGGTCATGAGGTGACAGTAGTTTGTCCAGATCGAGAGAGGTCGGCAACAGGACACGGATTAACCTTACTACAACCAATTCGCGCTGAAATAGTAGAATCTGTTTTTCATCCTGATATTAAGGCTTGGGCTTGTGATGGTACACCTTCAGATTGTGTAAAATTGGCATTATGGGCTTTATTAGATTCTCCACCCGACTTAGTGCTATCTGGAATTAACCAGGGGGCAAATTTAGGGACAGAAATTCTCTACTCTGGGACTGTTTCGGCCGCAATGGAAGGAGTAATTGAAGGTATTCCTAGTGTTGCGTTTAGTTTAACCAGTCATACTCATAAAGACTTTCAACCAGCAGCGAAATTTGCGGAGGTCTTAGTTGCCAAAATTGCCGCCCAACCACTGCCAGAATCAATGTTACTTAATGTTAATGTTCCTCCTATATCCTGGGAAGAAATTGCTGGTGTTACTTTGACCAGACAATGTGTCCGACGCTACGTAGATGTTTTTAATAAGCGAACTGATCCCAGAGGTAAAACTTACTACTGGTTAACTGGAGA
>LJOT01000465.1 GCA_001672075.1 Anabaena sp. CRKS33 | reverse complement strand
TGCTTTTCGTAAATCATCAAGTTCTCCTGTTAATAAATCTCTTTTTGAAGTATGGTCTGTTACTTTAAGTCAATTAAACTCACAAAAAATTGATATGTTGATTAATCGTAAAGAATTATTAAGAGAAAGATTTATCGAAAAAATGCGAACAGATAATGATTTTAATAGATCTATTTCTCAAGCAGCTAATAAAGTTAAATATCGTTTTGAGCAAATTAATCAAATAGTTCAAGAGGTTTTATCATGTTAAGTTCTTTAACTTTAAAAAATTTTAAACCATTTGAAAATCAGTGTTTTTCATTAAAGCCATTAACTCTACTTACAGGCTTAAATAGCACTGGTAAATCGTCTGTATTGCAATCTCTATTACTATTACGTCAATCTTGTTTGCAGGATGATTTATTAGATAGGGTAGGTTTAGTATTAAACGGTGATTTAGTATCTATAGGTACTGGAAAAGATGCACTTTTCAAGAGAGCTAAAGAGGATGTAATAACTTTTGAAATTGGCATGAATAATGATATTAAAGGTACTTGGATTTTTGATTGTGATCGTCAATCAGATATAATGCGACTATCTACATCAATGTGGCTAGAAACCGATCTAGCAATTGATGCAGAAATTGATAATTCAAGTCTGTTTACAGATAAATTCCATTACTTAAAAGCAGAAAGAGTAGCACCTAGAAATTATTTCCAAATGTCTGATTTTCAAGTCAGACAACATCAACAGATTGGCAGTCAAGGAGAATTTACTGCTCATTTTTTAGCTATAAATGAATATAAAAAAATTCCCCATAGTCAACTATCGCATCCATCAGCACAGTCTGATATTTTAAAAAGTCAAGTTGAGGCCTGGTTAGGAGAAATTAGTCCTGGAACAAGAGTTGATATAGAATTACATTCAGGAATGGATGTAGTAAATTTACAATATTCTTATGAAGATAATAATTTCTATCGTTCAACTAATGTAGGTTTTGGAATTACCTACACTTTACCGATTATTGTAGCTATATTATCTGCTACTTCAGATACATTAATTTTGTTAGAGAACCCAGAAGCACATCTTCATCCTAGAGGACAATCTAAAATGGGAGAATTAATTGCTTTGGCAGCAAATTGTGGTATTCAAATAATATTAGAAACCCATAGCGATCATGTTCTCAATGGTATTCGTAAAGCAGTAAGACATAATAAACTTGAGGCTGATAAAGTACAAATTAACTACTTTGAAAGATATTTAAAAAAAGGACAACCAACCACAGAAATTATTACCCCTCGAATTTATTCAGATGGAGGAATTGATAAATGGCCGGATGGCTTTTTTGATCAAACAGAAAAGGATTTAATGGAGTTACTATAAATGCAATTTTTAATTAATGAGCTTTCTTTTATTGGACAAGCTGCAAACGATTATGAAACTGATGAATTAATGAAAAATATTTTTGAAATCATTAAACAAATTAGCGTGATTCAAAATGGTGATCCTATCCAAACTCATAGTAGTTTTGCTTGTAAAAAATTATCTGCAAATTTAACAGTACATGAATGGATTTTGACCACAATTAAATCGAAAAAATCTGAGCAGCAAAAAATTGCAATGATTTTAATGATACTTTTAAGTAAAGGTCCTTTTATAGATTTACAAGATTTATTAAATGATTGTAAATGTAACTATCAAAAACAAGATGTTTCATCAAGTTCATTAGCTGGTGCTGTTAAACTTCAAGGAATATTAATTAGTTTACAAAATAATCCTGATTTTATTCAAGAAAACATTGAAATTGAATTTCAAGAAGGTACAAGTTCTCTAGAAAATAGAAGCATAAAAAATTTAACTGAAATTAAACACGCTAAAAAAATATGCCCTCGTTATCAACTCCATTCTAAACATGATCCTTCAGGATATTGGAAAAATGCTACTCCTATGAATTTAACAAATGAAGAAGCTCAAAAAGTTTTAAATTGTTCTGTGGGTAATAGTAATAAAAATAG
>LJOT01000178.1 GCA_001672075.1 Anabaena sp. CRKS33 | reverse complement strand
TCTAGATTTGGCTGCTGCTGATGTTGCTCCTGTTGCTTTAAGCGCTCCTGCAATCAACGGTTAATAACTAGAGTCTAGTTAAATAAAAAACGCTCTCCGTAAGGGGGGCGTTTTTATTATGAAAAATAAATTATTGTTAATCAGATTTTGAATTATAATATTTTTGCTAGAAAAGGAAAACGAAGTAAATACAGTAAATAAAGATAATATATGAGTCAAATAAGAGTTAAAAATTTCGGACCAATTAAATCAGGTTTTGCAGAAAATTACGGCTTTATAGATATTCGCAAAATTACTGTTTTTATTGGTAATCAAGGAACAGGAAAAAGTAGCATTGCTAAGTTAATTTCAATATTTAGCTGGTTGGAAAAACAGTTATATCGTAGAAATTTAGAAATCAAATATGTAACCAGCCGTAATCGCTTTGTTAATACATATTGTAACTATCAAAATTTAAAAAATTACTTCTTACCAGAAACTGAAATTGAATATCTAGGAAATGCTTTTAATTTTTCTTTTCAAAATGGAAAACTAAACATTGATCCTGATATTAGACAAGTAAGATTTTTTTATCCTAATAATACTCACAAAGAATATATTGTACCTAAAATTATGTATGTACCAGCAGAGAGAAATTTTTTTAGTGTAGTTAAAGGGGCAGAAAAATTAAAAAGATTACCTCAATCATTATCTGCTTTTTTTGAGGAATTAGAGCGTTCACAGCAGGAATTATCAGAAAGTTTGACTTTACCAGTGGGTGATATAAAGTTGGAATTTGATCAAAAAAGTAATACTTTAAATATTATAGGAAGTGATTATAAATTAAATATTTCCGAATCTTCAAGTGGGTTTCAGTCTTTTATTCCTTTGTTTTTAGTTTCTAGAAATATTGCGTTATCTATTAGTGGAAATCATGATTCTTCACAAACTGAACTGAGTGGAGAGGAACAAAAAAGGTTGAAAGTAGAAATTGAGAAAATATTAAATAATGAAAATCTCTCTGAAGAACTTAAAAAAGCTGCTTTGGAAGTATTATCTTCTAAATACCAAAATGAATGTTTTTTAAATATTGTTGAAGAAATAGAACAAAATCTGTTTCCCAAATCGCAAAAAGACGTTTTATATAAATTATTAGAATTTGCTAACCTTACAGAAGGTAATAAACTAATTCTTACTACCCACAGTCCTTATATTATTAATTATCTGACATTAGCAATCAAGGGATATCAGGTTTTACAGAAAATTCTAGATTTACCAAACAGCAATTTACTAAAAGAACAACTGGAAAATATTGTTCCTCAAGCATCTTGTGTATCTGGTGAAGATTCAATTGTATATGAATTAACAGAGACAGGAGAAATTATCAAACTTTCTACTTATGAAGGATTACCTACTGATGAAAATTATCTCAATACTTTCTTAGCAAAGACTAATAACCTTTTTGATGATTTACTGGAAATTGAGGAACAAATATGAGTATAAATTTTTTTGATGCTAATTGTCAAAGTCAGACAAATCAGCCTAAATTTGGACTTTGTGATGATCCTAACAAAGATAAAGATCCTGCTTATATTGATATTGATGATTGTAGCAAATGGATTGCTATTGTTGAAAATAATCAAGAAATAGAGGTGATATTTACCGCTATTGATAATTGTATTGAAATTCTCAGATCAGATGGTACAATGGAGAATCGTTGTGATGGTATGCTGACTTACAATAAGCATATTATTTTTGTGGAATTAAAAGAGAGAAAGTATACAAATAGTGTTTGGATAGAGGAAGGAGAGAACCAACTTAGAAAGACAATTGCAGTCTTTGTTAATCACAACAACTTAGCTATTTTTAAATCTAAAAAGGCATATATAGCTAATAGGAAAAAGCCACAATTTCAGTATTCACACAAAGAGAGAATGCAAAAATTTAGAACTGATACTGGTTTTACATTAAGCATTCAGAATACTATAAAAGTTTCCTAAATTAAAATACAACTTTATAAACTACATTTATGTATCAATATCAAGATTTTATCATTCGTAATTGGCAAGAAAAAGACCGCATTTTAGCCTCCCAAGTCATTAGTTCTGTATTATCAGAATACGGTTTACCTTGGCAACCGGAAGCAGCAGATAAAGATGTATTAAATATTCAGGAATATTATTTAAAAACAGGTGGGGAATTTTGGGTAATTGAACAGGAAAATCAAATTGTGGGGACTGCGGCCTATTATCCCATAAATCGCGGCGAAAAAGCGGTAGAAATTAGAAAAATGTACCTTTTACCAAAAGTGCGGGGTTTAGGATTAGGAAAGTTTTTATTACAACAATTGGAAACGGTGATTGCTTCCCGTGGGTTTGAGCAAATTTGGATTGAAACTGCTAGTATTTTAACGGAAGCTGTTAAACTTTATGAAAGTAATGGTTATCTACCAACAACAGGAGTAGAAACTAGTAGATGTGATCTAGTTTATGTAAAATATCTATGATGAAGATATTCCAAAATCTACTAAATCTTTTTCTCAAATCTGATTGTCCCCTGTGTCAACGTCCTACACCCAGGGAACTTTGTCCATATTGTATCAAACAAATTCAAAGTTGTCATTGCCAAAATCCTGCTTATTTATGGAAACAACCATTACCAATATTTGTTTGGGGAAATTATGGTGGTGGTGTCAAAAGAGCGATCGCTGCATTAAAATATAAAAATCAGCCTCAAATTGGTTATCTTTTGGGACAATGGTTAGGAGAATCATGGTTATTAAATTCACCACAACCCCAAAAACAGCTTTTAGTTGTTCCTATTCCTATGCACCCGAAAAAACAAAAACAAAGAGGTTTTAATCAAGCTGCATTAATAGCTGAAGGTTTTTGCAATGTGACAGGATACAAATTGAAAGTCAATGGTTTAGAGCGCATTAAGGAAACTGAAGCACAATTTAGCTTATCCGCAGTTCAAAGACAAGAAAACTTAGCAAATGCTTTTGTCATTGGTAAAGATTTGCGTCGTCCCCCCAATATACCAATATTATTAGTGGATGATATTTATACTACTGGTGCTACTGTCAAAGCTGCTGTGAAAACACTGGAAATACATCAAATTAAAGTTTTAGGTGTAGCTGCTGTGGCCACGACAAACAAAGAAAAATAAAGCTATATTAGATTAGTTACCCTGTATTTTTTGGTGAAACTATTTTAATTTATGAAAAAGAATTTTGTAGTTGGTTTTAGAGAAATTTTAATTATTCCTATCACATTACTAATCATAGGGATTGGGAGTAAAACAGTTTCCGCACAAAATAAATTATATAGTCCCATTCCTTTAACTGATTTTACAGAAATTTCTGATACTTTATCAAACAAAGATATTCCCACAGGACAGGGAGGATTTGCTCGTGATTATGCGGTAAAATTAAACAAAGGTGATAATTTAGCAATTGATTTATCATCGGAAAATTTCGACACTATTATTACACTATTAGCTCCCAATGGTACGACGGTTTTAGAAAATGATGATGGTCCTGAGGGTACGAGTAATTCTGTGTTATTTACCCGCATTACAGAAACGGGAACTTATATTGTTCGGGTTCGTTCTTTTGGGGAAACTGGGGTAGGGAAGTTTAAACTCAAAGTGACAAAACTGCAACCTGTGAAGTAAGTATAAAATTGTCATGTAATCCATTATTTTTATCCCAAATTTCGCACTTCATAAAGTAGTATTACCATTTTCAAAAATGATTATTAATCATGGTTAAATGATTAAGTATTAGCACTTAAAATAGTTGATAAGATATGTTTTTATACACAAAAATCAAATTAGATAAATATTCGCATATTACCAAATGAACTGGAGAAAGTCAGATATAATAATATAAAAAAGTCAGGTTTTTATATCATCAAGATATGCAAGAATACGACGTTATTATTATCGGTGCTGGACATAACGGCTTAGTTTGTGCAGCTTATTTACTCAAAGCAGGTTATAGTGTTCTGCTATTAGAAAAACGTCCTGTCCCCGGTGGTGCTGCTACAACTGAAGAATGTATCCCAGAAGTACCAGGGTTTAAATTTAATTTGTGTGCCATTGACCATGAATTTATTCATTTAGGTCCAGTGGTAGAAGAATTAGAACTGACGAAATATGGCTTGGAATATCTAGAATGTGACCCAGTTGTATTTTGTCCTCACCCAGACGGTAAATATTTCTTGGCACATAAGTCCTTAGAAAAAACCTGTGCAGAAATCGCTCGTTATAATCAACGAGATGCTAAAAAATATGCCGAATTTACCAATTATTGGCAACGAGCAATTAACGCCATGACTCCCATGTTTAATGCTCCACCAAAGTCAATTATAGATATTTTTGGTAATTACAATTTCCAACAAGTTAAAGATTTATTTTCTGTTGTCGGTTCTCCGGCGAAAAGTTTCGATTTTGTGCGAACAATGTTAAATAGTGCGGAGGATATTCTCAATGAATGGTTTGATGAAGAATTTTTAAAAGCACCCCTATCAAGATTAGCATCAGAATTAGGTGCGCCTCCTTCACAAAAAAATCTTGCAATTGGAGTTATGATGATGGCTATGCGTCATCATCCTGGTATGGCTAGACCTCGCGGTGGTACGGGTGCATTGGTGAAAGCATTGGTGAAATTAGTTAATAGTAAAGGTGGGGTAATTCTCACGGAACAGCACGTAGAAAAGATTTTAATTAATGATGCTAAAGCGGTAGGAGTCAGGGTGACTGGGGGTAAGGAATTTTTGGCTAAACATGGAGTAATTTCTAATATTGATGCCCAAAGATTATTCTTACAAATGACTGAAAAAAGCGATATTGATGCGGTTGATCCTGATTTATGGGAAAGGTTAGAACGCCGCATTATCAACAATAATGAAACGATTCTGAAAATAGATTTGGCATTAGATGAACCATTGCATTTTTCCCATCATGAACATAAAGATGAATATCTGATTGGTTCAATTTTAATTGCTGATTCTATGAATCATGTTGAACAGGCTCATAATAAATGCACAATTGGCGAAATTCCCGATTCTGACCCCTCCATGTATGTGGTTATGCCTAGCGCCCTTGACCCTAGTTTAGCACCGCCTGGAAAACATACTTTATGGATTGAATTTTTCGCTCCTTATCAAATTGCTGGTGCAAAAGGTACAGGTTTAAAAGGTACAGGTTGGACTGATGAATTGAAAAATCAAGTTGCTGATAGAGTGATTGATAAATTAGCGACTTATGCCCCAAATGTGAAAAAAGCAACTATCGCTAGAAGGGTAGAAAGTCCAGCAGAGTTAGGGGAAAGATTAGGAGCATATAAGGGCAATTATTATCACATTGATATGACTATGGATCAAATGATCTTCTTTAGACCTTTGCCCGAATTAGCTAATTATAAAACTCCCATTGATCATCTGTTTCTAACCGGTGCTGGTACACATCCAGGCGGTTCAATTTCGGGAATGCCAGGACGCAATTGTGCGAGGGTATTTTTGCAAAATAAGCAACCATTCAGTCAAGCTTTAAAGGATGCTGGAAATTCGATTAAGTCTACAGTTAGTTCGGTTTTTGGGATTAATTAGGTAATACAAATGTAAAGTGACAATTCAGATATTTTTAGGGTGCATCAAATCTAATAAGTCTGTAATCATAAACAGATTTTAAACAACTGACACACCCTAAATATTTATCTAAAATTGATAAGAAACACCAAGAGAAAAAACAGGATAAATATTCAACCAATTCAGGTCATCCTGTACTTTTTTCCTTTCTGCTTCGATGTTACGATTAATTTCCTGTTGTAAAGTGGGTGTTGCACCTGTACCAAATCCAGGTGTTATTTCTATTTTTGGAGATCCAGCAAACATTACACCCAAATTTGTGGAAAATCCCCAACGTTTACCAGGTTTCACGGCATTACCCCAACCAATACCAATATACGGTGCGACACTATTGCCGAAAGAAACTTTGGTTTTCACTGATGTAAGTACAGTTGTGGAGTTATAGTCTACACCATTGATATTAATTGTTACACCATTCTTGGGTTTCCCAGTTCCTTCTATATTATTGTCCTGAAATACTAAGCCTCCAGTCAAACGGAAACCGCCATTTTTCCAAGGATGGTAGTCAGCGAGGGTGGATATATTTAAGAGGTTGAGATCGGCTTTATAATCAACATCAGACAAGTTAATATCTCTACTTATACCTAAACCATTAACCCCAACTTTAGCATTAATATTAGGTGTAATAGATTTGGTGACTGTTGCACCCACACCTAATGTACTAATTTCCGGTGTGATTGCCCAACCGCGAGTTTTTGCAGAAGTTTCACTCTTTTCCTCCGTAGGTTTAGGTTTAACTTCCTCTGGTTTTGTTACTGGTGTGGTGACAGGTTGATTAGTACAGCGGGAATTTAAAGGATAATTTTTACAAAATACATCTAAATCCAGTGGTCTTCTGGCCAGTAAATCACCAGCGCTGTAAGTGAAAGTTCCTGGTTGAGGAGGAGTTTCAGTTTTTTCAGGAGTAATTGATGTGGCAATAACCTCATTTGTGACTACTGGCTGGGTGACTGATTCGGCAACAACTTCTTTAGCAATGACCATCTGATTGATTGATGTTCCCATTGCTAAACTAACCGCGACTGTGAATACAGACGTACCGAATTTTAAACTGTTCATTATCTGATGTTTAGTAAAATTTATTTGTTACGTTATATATTATATCAAATGTGTAAAATACAAAAAAATATAAAAAAAATATGAAAAAAGCTCTTGCTGTGACACAAGAGCTATAAAAAGTATGATTTTATCAGTGATGAAATAAGACTGAAAACAACCTAGTCGATGTCATTCATAAACATCACTGGTTCTGTTTCCCGGTTAATACCTTTCTCGAAACCACCAGAAGCAGCGCGGGCCCGGCCTGCGTGCCACAAGTGACCAACAAGGAAGAAGAATCCTAAAACGAAGTGTGAACAAGCTAACCAAGCGCGTGGAGACACATAGTTAAAGGAGTTAATTTCGGTAGCCACACCACCTACAGAGTTCAAAGAACCCAGTGGAGCGTGTGTCATGTATTCAGCAGCACGACGAGCTTGCCAAGGCTGAATATCGTTCTTGATTTTTTCCAAGTCAAGACCGTTAGGACCACGGAGAGGCTCTAACCAAGGACCGCGGAAATCCCAGAAGCGCATGGTTTCACCACCGAAGATGATTTCACCTGTAGGAGAGCGCATCAAGTATTTACCTAGACCGGTAGGACCTTGAGCAGAACCGACGTTAGCACCTAAGCGTTGGTCACGAATCAAGAAGGTTAAAGCTTGTGCTTGAGAAGCTTCAGGACCAGTAGGACCGAAGAATTCGCTAGGGTATGCTGTGTTGTTATACCAAACCATGACGGAGGCGATAAAGCCCATCATAGAGAGAGCGCCTAAGCTATAGGAAAGGTAAGCTTCACCAGACCAGATAAAAGCACGACGCGCCCAAGCGAAAGGCTTGGTGAAGATATGCCAAATACCACCGGAAATACAAATTAAAGCAATCCAGATGTGACCGCCAATAACATCTTCCATGTTATCAACGCTGATAATCCAGCCTTCGCCACCGAAGGGAGCTTTCAAAAGATAACCGAAGATAATCGCTGGGTTAAGTGTGGGGTTAGTAATTACACGCACATCACCACCACCTGGTGCCCAGGTATCATAAACTCCACCGAAGAACATAGCCTTCAGCACTAACAACAACGCACCACAACCTAAGATAATTAGGTGGAAGCCGATGATGTTGGTCATCTTGTTCTTGTCTTTCCAGTCGTAACCAAAGAAAGAAGAATATTCTTCTAAGGTTTCAGGACCGCGGACGGCATGATAAATACCACCAAAACCTAAAACGGCGGAGGAAATAAGGTGAAGTACACCAGAGACGAAATAGGGGAAGGTGTCAATAACTTCACCACCTGCACCAACGCCCCAACCAAGTGTGGCGAGGTGAGGGAGAAGAATCAAGCCCTGTTCGTACATGGGCTTTTCGGGAACGAAGTGAGCAACTTCAAATAAGGTCATTGCTCCAGCCCAGAAGACAATCAAACCAGCATGGGCTACGTGAGCGCCAAGTAGTTTACCAGATAAGTTGATTAAACGGGCGTTACCGGACCACCAAGCGAAACCGCTGGATTCTTGGTCGCGTCCACCACTAATGACTCTATTAGAGAGCGTTACCACGTGGTAATACCTCCTCGGGGAATATAAATTGTTCGTGGGGTTGATCTTGAGGAGCCATCCAAGCCCGGATACCCTCGTTCAGCAAAATGTTTTTGGTATAGAAAGTTTCAAACTCTGGGTCTTC
>LJOT01000858.1 GCA_001672075.1 Anabaena sp. CRKS33 | reverse complement strand
TGCGATAATTTGGGTAATACCAGGAATTAATTCCCCTGATTTTATTCCTGCTTCTAACGCATTGGTTAAATAAACTTTTAATCTTTCTTCTGGTGCAAATTTATAACCTAAATCTCCTAATAATAAACCTAATTTTAAATGTGCTATGGTATAAGGAGTCATCAATAATTCAAACCCAAATAGACGGTTTAAAAGTCTTGTACCTCTTAAAAAATTATGCCATTGACGGATATCAAATTTGGTAAGATTGTCAAGAATTTGTTTAATAACTGCATATAAAAAAGTTCCTGTTCCCGTTGCGGGGTCAAGAATTGTGACTTTGCGATTTCCTAAACCATATTCTAAATCAAAAACTTTATCTAAAATATCATTCACAGAACGAACAATAAAATTAACTACAGGTTCAGGAGTATAGTAAACTCCTCTACTTTTTCTTAATGAAGATTCATAAGCAGCTAAAAATGTTTCATAAAAGTGCAAAACTGGGTCTTCTGTGCGGGTTTCTCTCCCAAAG
>LJOT01000464.1 GCA_001672075.1 Anabaena sp. CRKS33 | reverse complement strand
CCAGGATTATAGGATTTTCAGGAATTTGTCTGAATCAGGATAACCAGGATTAAAAGATTTTCAGGAATTTGTCTGAATCAGGATAACCAGGATTAAAAGATTTACAGGAATTTGTCTGAATCAGGATAACCAGGATTAAAAGATTTACAGGAGTTTGTCTGAATCAGGATACCCAGGATTTGAGGATTTACAGGAATTTGTCTGAATCAGGATACCCAGGATTATAGGATTTACAGGAATTTGTCTGAATCAGGATACCCAGGATTAAAAGATTTTCAGGAATTTGTCTGAATCAGGATACCCAGGATTATAGGATTTTCAGGAATTTGTCTGAATCAGGATACCCAGGATTATAGGATTTTCAGGATTTTGTCTGAATCAGGATACCCAGGATTATAGGATTTTCAGGAATTTGTCTGAATCAGTATGGTAGAGTGGGTCAGACAGCATAAATTATGTAAATAACCAAATTTTTAATATCTGACGCTTGTGTACGTCCTAATTTGCAATAATTAATTATCTTCATTAAAACCAACCTTTTCTCGCGTTAATCTGGTAAATATCTATTAAAATAAAAATTTTCAGGAGGTGCGGTAGTGAGTATCCAAAGTCTAGCAGAGCAACCTACAATCTCTTCAGATATCCCCTTTAGTGCAGATAGCTTCAATGAAGTCGTCATGTCCACTTATGGACGCTTTCCCTTAGCTTTAGAACGGGGCGCTGGTTGTCGTGTTTGGGATACCCAAGGTAAGGAGTATCTGGATTTTGTCGCGGGAATAGCCACTTGTACTCTAGGACACGCTCATCCAGCAATGGTAGAAGCTGTAACTAGACAAATTCAAAAACTGCATCATGTCTCTAATTTGTATTATATTCCCGAACAAGGTCAATTAGCTAAATGGATTGTTGATCATTCTTGTGCAGATAAAGTATTTTTCTGCAATTCTGGCGCTGAAGCTAATGAAGCAGCTATTAAACTAGCTCGTAAATATGGACACACGGTTTTAGAGATTGCTAACCCGATTATTTTAACCGCCCATGCGAGTTTTCACGGTCGGACTTTAGCAACCGTTACCGCTACTGGACAACCAAAGTATCAAAAGCACTTTGATCCTTTAGTTCCTGGTTTCCACTATGTCAATTATAACGATATTAGAGCAGTTGAGGCTGCTGTGACTGAGTTAGATGAAGGTAATTATCGTGTTGCAGCTATTTTAATTGAACCATTACAAGGTGAGGGTGGAGTTCGTCCTGGGGATATTGCCTATTTTAAGCGATTACGGGAGATTTGTGATGAAACCGGTATTTTGTTGATTTTCGACGAAGTGCAGGTAGGTATGGGACGCAGTGGTAAATTATGGGGTTATGAACATTTGGGAGTAGAACCAGATATTTTCACCAGCGCCAAAGGTTTGGGCGGTGGTATTCCCATTGGTGCGATGATGAGTAAGAAATTCTGTGCTATTTTCCAACCAGGAGAACACGCAAGTACCTTTGGTGGTAATCCCTTTGCTTGTGGTGTGGCGCTGAGTGTTTGTGAGACCTTGGAAAAAGAGCATATTTTACAGAATGTTACAGAACAGGGCGCACATTTACGAGAAGGATTAAAAGCGATCGCTCTTAAATATCCCCAGTATATCACAGAAGTACGCGGTTGGGGTTTAATCAACGGTATGGAAATCAAAGGGGATATTCCCTTAACTGCGGCGGAAATTGTCAAAGCTGCTATGGAAGCAGGTTTATTACTTGTTCCCGCAGGTCCCAAAGTCGTCCGGTTTGTGCCTCCTCTGACTGTCACAGAAGCAGAAATCAACCAAGCATTAAAAGCTGTAGAAAAAGCACTAGCTAAAGTAATAGCATAGGTAATTAAAAATTCGTAATTTGTAATTTTAAGAATTATCAATTACGAATTTTTCAGCTTGTAAATTACAACATATCAAGGCGATATAATGATATAATAACATATTATATTTTATATAACAATATACAGCAAGTTCAGCTTGA
>LJOT01000463.1 GCA_001672075.1 Anabaena sp. CRKS33 | reverse complement strand
ATCAGTTGCACCACAATATACTTCTCAAAATTGTTCTAATTGTGGAGAAATAGTTAGAAAATCCCTATCAGTTAGAACTCATGTTTGTCAATGTGGGTGTATACTTGACCGTGACCACAATGCTGCAATTAACATTCTCACTAAAGCACTAAGACAAAGTGGCTATAATTTAAGTACCGTCGGGCGGACGGAAACTAATAACGCTTGTGGAGAGATGACCCTCTGCTCAGATTTGGTAACAAGTTTGAGTAAGGTTGCTCATTGAAACAAGAATCCCCGTCCCTCTATAGGGCGGAGAGCGTCAACACCTGCCAACTTTCTATCTATAGTTACCTCTCCCACCTGTATAATTTTCCCTGGGAGTAATCTAATACTAATACTTGGCATTCCACATTTTATATCATAACCTGGTTTTTTATTGCTTCTAATTGCATTTTTTTGGGGTTAATAATTCTAATTTATCTTCTAAAATCGTCCCTTTTAGATTTGCTCCCTGAAAATTTGCTCCGCTAATATTCGCACCTTTTAAATTTGCACCTGCTAAATTCGCACCTTTTAAATTTGCCCAACTTAAATCGGTTTCTGTTAAATTAGCCTCCGTTAAATTAGCTTTAGATAAAAATGCGTTTCCTAAATGAGCTTTAGTTAAATTAGCTTGATGTAAGTTAGCTTGATAAAGTTGAGCATTGATTAATTCTGCTTCATATAAATTAGCTTGACTTAAATTAGCAGTAATTAAATTAACCGCCATTAAATTAGCAAAACTGAGATGACTGCGAATAAGTTTTGACCCTGATAAATCAGCATTTTTTAAATTAGCATTTTGGAAATCTGTACCAATTAAATTAGCGTCATTAATCATAGCATTTTCTAGATTTGTCCTACTCAAATTAGCGCCAATTAAATTTACATAACTTAAATTTGCTGCGGTCAAAATTGCTCCGCTCAAATTAGCAATACTCAAATTAGCTTGACTCAAATTGGCAGCGATTAATTTAGCTTCATACAAAATAGCGTTACTCAGATTGGCCTGACTAAAATTAGTTCGCACTAACAAAGCATGAGCTAAATTGACCTGATTGAAATTTACACCTTGAAGATTTGCCCCTCGCAGGTTTTCTCCTAGTAGATTTGCACCACTAAGATCAATTTCAATTTGAGGATTTTGATTTCTCCATTCTATCCAAATAACTGCCCCAGATTGTAATAAATTAAGATGTTGTTGATTTGCCATTTTTTCCCCCTTGATCAAAAATTAAAGAGTTTCATACATCATTTATATGATTAGAAAAAATCTTTAACCTTTAATTTTTAACTTTTAATTGTTTATTCGTTCCGCTTACCTTGAGGATTTTCCCTACCAGGTGAATTTTCAATTGCTGCTAACGCTCCTGCTGCTCCTGCTAAAATATCCTGTTCCGTTCCCCCTAAATAAAGTCGGCCAAAACTACCCACAGCTTGAACTTCCAGAATATTAATTTGTGCTGCTTTTTCCGCTTCATTAGCTGCTAGTGCCGCATAAGCTGCCGGCTCAACTTCTAATACGTACAGAGTTTGTCCTGCTAATAACAGTTGTCCTCGACGAGTACGATTAATCAATTGAGTTTGATACGCGTCAATATTGCGGATAATCTGACTAGAAACCACACGAGGTTTGAGACATTCCTGCTTTTTCACGCCCAAAAACGCCAAAATCGCATCCCCAGCGGCTCGTGTTTCCCCCTGAGAGCCAGAATGTACCTCTAAAAGTCCGTATAAACGCTCTACTACTTGCACTCCAGGACGGACAGAAGCGGATTTGAGGGCTACGTCCGTAATCTTGTTGATTTCGATACCAGGGGAAATCTCAATCCATAAAGATGTATCCCCTGGTAACGGTAAGAAACCCTGGGCTACTGTTCCCATATATGCAGCGTGTTGAGGTTGCAGGTTGTCTAGAAATACGAAGCTGCGTAGTTCTATGCCCAAAGTCTTAATTCTCCAGTCATGAGGGTAAATGTCTTTT
>LJOT01000177.1 GCA_001672075.1 Anabaena sp. CRKS33 | reverse complement strand
TTGGACCGGAATTACCGAACAAGCAAAAGCACTTATCCAGAAGTTAAATTAGTGGTAAAATCAGTACAAATAGACTGAATTAGAATCAAAGTTTTTGAATGAATTTTAGCCAATTTTCTATCAGGGTATTCACATTGGGCTAATGTAGGAACACCGATAGTAATTCAAGAATAGATCAAAAATAGCTGAATTTTATATATTCGGTGAATATTGCAAATAGGTCAACAATTAACGAAAAATTTACATCAGTCGGTTGTTAACTACTAATAGTCAAACCGCTTTGATCATGCAATTTCCGCTTTAGCCAGTTTTTTAGCTGCAACACTAGCGCGAAAGTCAAAAGTCTGATATGATGATTTTATCAACGGGTGAGTAGCTCAACGGTAGAGCAGTTGACTCTTAATCAATTGGTTGCGGGTTCGATTCCCTCCTCACCCATTCATCAGATCTACATCATTGCTAAATTAGAGATATTGAACGAAACATAATTTATACGTTCACTCAGTCAAGCCAAATCTAGCACTAACCAAATCTACCACTAATATAGGCTTTTGTATCTTCTTGTTGTGGATGATTGAAAATTAACTCTGTAGCTTCATATTCCACTAAATAACCTGTGCGACCACCTTTTTCAGAAGTTTTGACGTTAAAAAACGCTGTTTGATCAGAAACCCGTGCTGCTTGCTGCATATTGTGGGTAACAATAACAATGGTATATTGTTCCTTGAGTTCGTGAATAAGTTCTTCAACCCGTGCAGTAGAAATAGGGTCTAGGGCAGAACATGGTTCATCCATAAGTATAACTTCTGGTTGCACTGCGATCGCTCTAGCAATACATAAACGTTGTTGTTGTCCACCAGATAAAGATAAACCACTTTGTCGCAATTTATCCTTAACTTCGTCCCATAAAGCCGCTTGTCGCAAACTTCGTTCTACTAATTCATTCATATCACCCCTATAGCCATTAATTCTCGCACCAAAGGCAATATTTTCGTAAATTGACTTAGGAAATGGATTTGGTCTTTGAAACACCATACCAATGCGTCTCCGCACCTCTACAGGGTCAATATTGGGTGCATAGAGATTTTGATCATAGAAATAAACCTTACCTTCGGCTCGAAATGATTCAATTAAATCATTCAGACGATTATAACATCGCAATAATGTACTTTTACCACATCCAGAAGGTCCAATAAAGGCCGTCACCTGATTTTTAGGAATATCTAGCCAAACATTTTGTACAGCCAAGAAGTTGCCATAATAGATATTCAGGTTTTCCGTGCTTAAAACTGATTTTGTCCCGTTCATAGTGCTAATTTTTGTGATCATAAATACTTGATTAGGAAGTTGTTCAAGATGAGTTTAAATCTTTTTTCTAGTCACCCAACGGGCAATAATACTAGTAGTTAACACCATTAATAGTAGTATTAAAGAAGCCGCCCAAGCTAAAGATTGCCAACTTTGGTAAGGAGAAGTAGCAAAATTATACACTAGAACTGCCAGAGAAGCAGTAGGTTTGAGAATGCTATCTGGCCAAAATGAAGAGAAAAGAGCGGTAAATATCAATGGTGCTGTTTCTCCAGCAGCGCGAGCTATAGCTAAGGTAGAACCGGTGACAATGGCAGGTAAAGCAGCTGGTAATACCACTTGTGAAACAGTTTGGAAATTAGTTGCACCTAGTCCTACGGACGCTTGACGTAGATCTTGGGGTACTAACTGCAAAGCCTCATCAGTAGTTCTGACAATAATAGGTAGCATCAAAATTGCTAGAGCAAATCCACCTCCTAAAGCTGAGTAAGAGCCTAAATTCAACTTAACTAACGACAAAACCACAATTCCATAGGCAAATACCCCGGCAATAATTGAGGGAACACCACTGAGGACACTAGTAGCAAAACGTATCCATCTAGCGACTTTTTGAGAACTAAACTCAGTTAAATAAATTGCTGCCAATACACCGAAGGGAATACTAATCATAGCCCCAATAACTACCATCAAAAGTGTTCCCAAAATAGCATTACCAAATCCGCCATTTTTGCCAAAGGGAGCCGGGGGTAGTTCAGTGAAAATATTTAAATTTAAACTACTAAATCCTCTAATGATCACATAATAAAGCACTGCTAACAAGGGAATAAGCGCCAGTATTCCACAGATAAAAGCTAATACAGTCATTACCGTATTAAATAATGTCCGAGAAGACAAAGGGGAACGAGTCAGGCTTCTTTGCGGAAAAGAAGAAGTCATAATTTAACCTATTACTGTATTGTACAAGACAGATTTCAAATATATCCTCGACTTCTTTAACAATTCGGGGATCTGAATATTGAATATTAGATTTATAGTCTTTGTACCCGTGTCACAATCAACTCCGCTAGAATATTGACTATTAGGGTCAATACAAATAGAACTAAAGCTGCATACATTAAAGCAGAAACTTGTAAGCCACTAGCTTCAGCAAACTGATTTGCCAGTAGAGAAGAGATAGTATTAGATGGTGCTAACAGAGAGATATTGATATTATTGGCATTACCGATTAACATTGTCACAGCCATAGTTTCACCCATTGCTCTCCCCAGAGCCAACATTACTGCACCGACAATACCAGAAAAAGCCGCAGGGATAATAACTTGAAAAATGGTTTCCCAACGAGTTGCACCAATTCCTAGTGCTGCTTGACGTAAACTAGAAGGTACAGAAATCAAAGCATCACGAGAAATAGCAGTAATGATTGGTAAAGTCATAATTGCTAAGATTATTCCTGCTGGTAACATTCCAGGACCAGTGGGGGGGGAGCTAAAAATAGGTAGCCAACCGAGATAATTATACAGCCATTTACCCAAATTAGTTAAAATCGGGATTAAAACAAAAATTCCCCAGACTCCATAAACAACACTGGGAATAGCAGCCAGCAGTTCTACTAAAAATACTAATACCAATCGTAGCTGAGAAGGCAGAAAATCCTCACTCAATAAAATCGCCGTTCCCACACCGATAGGAACTGCTAAAATTAGTCCAATCAAAGAACTCATCAGAGTTCCATAAATAGCAGGTAATACCCCATAGTCATTATTGACAGGATTCCAATTACTGGCAACTAGGAAATTAATCCCAAATTGTTGGATAGCAGGCCAAGCAGCAATAGCCACTTGTAAAGCAATCCATAATAAGGTAGCAGCAATTGCCAGAGCAAAAATCCGAGTTAACCAAATAAAGCTCCGATCTAGATTTCTGTCCATTTCAGAGCGTTTTTTTGCCGCCAAGGCCGTTTCTAGAAATTTTGTAGCCATGAATACGGATGATAAGAGTTAAATCAGGAATAATACTGAAAAATCAGTTTCCTAAGAACCAACACAATCTAGTTAGAAACTCAATATTTTCAGACTTAAATTAGGAATCATGCCGAAAATCAGCTATGATAAACTTAGTTTTTGTTCATTTTCCAGGTTGAGAATTAGCGCCAACGGAAATTTTATAATCAGGACTAATTTTATCAGCTGCTGCCGCTACTTTGGCAACTACATTTGCTGGTAAAGGAACATATCCTAATTCGGCCGCTAACTTTTGTCCATCTGTTAAAGCATACTCAATAGTTGCTTCTAAGGCTTTAGCTTTGTTAGCATCGGTATATTTTTGATGTGCTAGAATCCAAGTGTAAGTAACAATGGGGTAAGAATCTGCACCTTCTGGGTCAGAAATAAAAGCGCGAAGATTCTCTGGTAAAGTTACAGATGCTAAAGTTTTCGATGCTGACTCTTCAGAAGCAGAAACAAACTGTTTGGCTTTATTTTCTAAAGATGCAAATTTGAGATTACTTTGTTTAGCGTAGCTATATTCAACATAACCGATGGAAGCAGGAGTTTGGAGAATTTGAGCGGTAACACCTTCATTTCCTTTTGCGCCAATGCCTACAGGCCATTTTACACTTTTGCCGTCACCGACTTTAGTTTTCCATTCTGGACTAATGGCGCTAAGATGTTTTGTGAAAACACCTGTAGTACCGCTACCGTCAGCACGGTAAACGACTTTAATTGCCTCTTTGGGTAATTTAGCACCAGGATTGGCTTTGGCGATGGCCGAATCATCCCAAGATGTGATTTTACCTAGTAAAATATCAGTATAAACTGCCCGTGGTAGTTGGAGTTGAGGAACATCAGGTAAATTATAAGCCAGCACAATACTCCCAGCAGTAACAGGTAATAATATTACACCTTTGTCTGCGGGTATTTTCTTAATTTCTTCATCCTTCATAGCAACATCACTAGCACCAAAATCTACTGTTCCTTTAGTAAACTGTTCAACACCAGCGCCACTACCAACCGACTGATAGTTAACTTTTAAATTGGGATATTTTTTATTTAATTCCGCAAACCAAGTTTGATAGAGTGGTGAAGGAAAAGAAGCACCTGCACCAGTTAACTCCACATTACCCCCTAAATCTAATTTCTGAGAACTGGAAGTTTTGTTATTTTCTGCCGAGTTTTGGCCGCAAGCAGATAGACCGATCGCTAGTGCTAATATAGATATTGAAACTGCAAAGCGATGATTTTTAATTTTGCCCAAAGGTAATAGCATTAGTCTTAATTTTTGCTAAGTTTTAGATAAACGTTACCAACATACCACTAAAAAGTAAACCATCAGTTAAGAAACGAAAAAATCTATTTATTCCCTTCATGTCAATCAACCCTATCACCGAATAAATGTTTGCTGCATCGAATCAACTACTATGGTCTATGATAGGCTTGCTCCTGACCATGGGTGGTACTTTCCTAGAAGCTTATGGTATTACCTCTCCCTGGAGTTGGAGTCAGCATGGAATTCAAACCCTTTCATTAGGTGTCAGCTATCAAATTGGTGCAGTGCTGCTGGTAGGTTGTTTGGGAGGTCAAAATTCTGGGGCGCTCTCGCAAATTGCCTATTTAGTCATGGGATTAACTTTATTACCTGTATTTGCCGAAGGAGGCGGTATCGGTTATGTTAAACTATCTCAGTTTGGGTATTTATTGGGTTTTATTCCTGGAGCTTGGATTTGTGGTTATTTAGCTTTTAAAGCTAGACCCCGACTAGAAACTCTCGCTTTTAGTTGTATTTGTGGCTTACTCACTATTCACGTTTGCGGTATTGCTTACTTAATTATCAGTTATATTTTACCTGGGAAAGCAGCAGAAAATCTATCTCTGATGCAAGCTATTCTTAAATACTCTTACTTTGCACTACCAGGGCAACTAATAGTTGTTTGTGCTGTCACCATAGTAGCTTACCTCCTACGACATATAATGTTTTATTAGTCAGTGGTTATTGGTCATTAGTCATCAATCAAGAAAAAACAACTGACAACTGACAACCAAAAAATTTATCATGGGTATAAAAAACCGCTACTTCTGGATTGCTGCTTCTATGGCATTCTTATTAGATCAACTAACAAAATACTGGGTAGTACAAACCTTTAAATTAGGACAAACACTGCCATTACTACGGAATATATTTCATTTCACTTATGTTACCAATACAGGAGCAGCTTTTAGTTTGTTAAGTGGCAAAGTAGAGTGGTTACGCTGGCTATCTTTAGGTGTAAGTTTAATATTGATCACCATTGCACTATTTGGACCATTGTTAAGTTTGTGGGATCAACTGGGTTATGGTTTGATTTTAGGAGGAGCAATCGGCAATGGTATTGATAGATTTAGATTGGGGTACGTCGTTGACTTCCTCGATTTTCGGTTAATTGATTTTGCCGTATTTAATATGGCCGATTCTTTTATTAGTGTAGGAATTGTCTGTCTGTTAATTGCCTCATGGCAAAAAACACCAAGCCATTAGAATTGTTTATGTGTTTATGTGTTTATGAGTTCACCCCAATCTCCTCAAAAGCCAAAAACTCTACTTGGTCAACTGACTCAAGCAGTAAATACCATTCAAGCTAGAGTTGATTTTTCCAAGTTGGCACTCAAACCCAATGCCAAAGTACCGAAACTATTGGTCTATGATGCCGGAGTCAATCAAACCTTAGAATATCCATTATTAGGCGATCGCTATATTCTTGGACGTAGTTCTAAATCCTGTGATATCGTCGTCCGTAACCAAGTTGTCAGCCAAATTCATCTCTCACTGTCGCGGGATTCTACCCAAAACACCCCCATTTTCACCATCAAGGATGAGAACTCCACCAATGGCATATATCTTGGCAAAAGACGGATAAATGCCCTGGAAATGCGTCATGGTGATGTGATTACCTTGGGTCCTCCTGCACTAGCCGCTTCTGTACGTCTGGAATACATTGATCCACCATCCCATTATGTCCAAGCTGCTACTTGGACTGCTTATGGTGTTCTCGGTATTACCGCGCTGACAGCCTTAGCTATAGGTGTGGAATGGCTAAAATTTTCCGTTAGACCCTTACCTACAGCCACACGGGCCCCTGTGGTTGTCTATGCTCGTGATGGCTCAACCCCACTCCGTGAACCTCGGAATATCGCCCACGTAGATTTAAAAAAGTTATCCGACTTTGGACCCTATTTGCCTGCGGCTGTTGTCGCTTCCGAGGATAGTCGTTATTATTGGCACTTTGGTGTAGATCCTTTGGGTGTGTTGCGAGCCGTATTTATTAACAGTCGTACTGGTGATTTTCAACAAGGAGCGAGTACAGTTACCCAACAAGTAGCTCGCAGTTTATTCCGTGAATATGTCGGTAGTCAAGATTCCTTAGAACGCAAATTAAAAGAAGTTGTTGTCTCCCTCAAATTAGAAACGTTTTACAGCAAAGATGATATTTTACTAACTTACTTAAACCGGGTATTTTTAGGTGCAGATACTTCAGGTTTTGAGGATGCTGCTAAATATTATTTCAGTAAATCAGCCAAAGAATTAACTCTAGCAGAAGCAGCGACTTTAGTAGGAATTTTACCCGCTCCCAATGGTTTTGATTTTTGTGGAACAGGTCCGCGCAAACTCGGAGCTGCTGATTATCGAAATCGAGTCGTGAAACGAATGCTGGAAATGGGTAAAATTACCCCAGCAGAAGCTAACCGGGCCCGCCGTTCGACGGTGCAAATCAATCCTAAAGTCTGCGAAACACAAGCTAAAACCATTGCACCCTATTTTTATGATTATGTCTTTCAAGAACTGATCTCAAAACTCGGTCCGGCTGCGGCTAGAGAGGGTAACTATATCATTGAAACCCAATTAGATCCAGGTATTCAAGCTCAGGCCGAAAGCGAGTTAAAAAAGTCCATTTCCCAAGCCGGCTCAAATTTGGGTTTTTCTCAAGGGGGGTTGGTAACTCTGAACTCGAAAACTGGCAGTATTGTGGCCATGGTGGGGGGGACTGATTACAGAAAAAGCCAGTTTAATCGCGCTGTACAAGCCCAACGACAACCCGGTTCTACTTTTAAAATTTTTGCCTACGCTGCGGCCTTAGAAAAAGGTATTTCTTCTTATAGAGGTTATTCTTGTAGTCCTTTACCTTGGCAGGGCTTTACCTATAAACCCTGTCGAGCAGGCGCTGGTGGTAGTTTAGACATAGCCACTGGTTTGGCACTTTCAGAAAATCCTATAGCTTTACGGGTAGCAAAGGAAATTGGTTTGAATAAAGTGGTGGACATGGCCCAGCGTTTGGGGGTGAGGTCTAATCTTGAGGAAGTACCGGGTTTGGTCTTAGGTCAAAGTGTAGTTAATGTTTTAGAAATGACTGGTGCTTTTGGGGCAATTAGTAATCGTGGGGTCTGGAATCCTCCCCATGCTATCAGTAGAATTTTGGACAGTAGTGACTGTCAGGATCTCAAAAATAGAGAAACCTGTCGTGTTATTTACTCCTTTGATCAAAATCCCGATGCTAATAAACAAGTGCTAAAAACCTCAGTTGCCAAACAAATGACTAATTTGATGCAGGGGGTAATTACTCATGGTACGGGTCGTAGCGCTGCTATTGGCTTGGGGGAAGCGGGTAAAACTGGGACAACAAATGATAATGTTGATCTCTGGTTTATTGGCTTTATTCCCCGTCGTCAACTTGTTACTGGTATTTGGCTAGGAAATGATAATAATTCCCCCACATCTGGCAGCAGCGCCCAAGCGGCACAACTTTGGGGTAATTATATGGGTAAAATTACTAAGTAGAGTTTAGGTAACAGGGGGATGATTTTTTCCCACAGACAACCCAGTACCGACAATTAAGTAGGGCTTGTTGAATAAACCTAAAACCATTTATTAACAAAGGGTTTTGCGGATTTTTACCACAAAAAAGTGCCAGGTTTTGGCTAATGGTGTCTCAAAATGAATTGCATTTTTCTTGATCGGATTTGGAAAATTGAGGATATCCAGACAGTTAAAACTGTCACCTGTCACCTGTAACCTGTCACCTGTAACCTGTAACCTGTAACCTGTAACCTGTAACCTGTAACCTGTAACCTGTAACCTGTAACCTGTAACCTGTAACCTGTAACCTGTAACCTGTAA
>LJOT01000857.1 GCA_001672075.1 Anabaena sp. CRKS33 | reverse complement strand
TATCAATACTTGGCTTAACTGGTGCTTTAAGCATTGCTTTGATGATCATGTTCAAAGGTAACACTTCTGACGCTGAAAATCCCAGCGTCAGCACCAAGGATAATGATACTGCTGTTCTTATGGTGACTCAAGAGCGGTTAGAGCAGTTGAAAACAGAAATGCTCACTAGTTGGCAAAAACAAGCACAAGCAAAAGGTGTTTCTACTGATGTACCGACTAACTTTCAAGGAATTGTCGTCAGTGAAGCCAAACTTCCCCCAGAAAAAAAAGTTATCGCTCTAACCTTTGATGATGGTCCTTGGCCTAATAGTACGGCCAAAGTATTAGATATTCTCCAGAAAAATCGCATCAAAAGCACATTTTTCGTCGTTGGCCAAAATGTTAAGAATTATCCTGACTTGACAAAACGAATAGTTACAGATGGTCATACTATCGCTAACCATACTTGGCATCACTGGTATCATCACATGAATGCACAGGTAGCAGCTGCGGAAGTTGCAAATACCGGAGACATAA
>LJOT01000856.1 GCA_001672075.1 Anabaena sp. CRKS33 | reverse complement strand
TTGGGTTTTCTCAACCCAACCTACGCAATGCTATAATCAACAAATAACTACTTGGTATCATATCATGATGATTACTCAAGAATTAGAATGTCAAGAAAACATCTCCCAAGATGTAATATTTCCCCCAAGTGATTTATATAGTGATGAACCAACCGTGGAAACAGAACTACATCTAAGACAAATAATTCTACTTTTCAAATGTCTAGAATGGTTATGGAAAGATAGAAACGATTTCTATGCTGCGGGAAATCTCACCATTTACTATAGTCCTAATCAGAAAAAATCTGAATATTTCCGAGGTCCAGATTTCTTTGTCGTCTTGGGAACAAAACGCAAAACCCGTAAAAGTTGGGTAGTTTGGGAAGAAGATGGTAAATATCCTCATTTCATTTTAGAAATTCTCTCACCAACTACAGCAAATACAGATAGAGAATATAAAAAAGAACTTTATCAAAATACTTTCCGCACACCGGATTATTTTTGGTTCGACCCTTATACACTAGAATTTGCAGGTTT
>LJOT01000855.1 GCA_001672075.1 Anabaena sp. CRKS33 | reverse complement strand
AATGCTAGGAAATGCTTGAAATAAGCTATAGAAAATTGTATCGGTTTTCACGGTAATTGAGTAATTATTATATCTAATCTAGCTGAGGTTTCGCGCAAAGAGGCAAAGGAGCAAAGACGCAAAGCAAGAAAACTCTCGTTCCCAGTCTCTGACTGGGAATGTCATCTTAGAGGTTCTACCTCTAGGTATAATAGAGGCAGAGCCTCTTAACTATATTCCCACGCAGAGCATGGGAACGAGAGATTTTATTAGAGCGAGAACTACTATGATTGTTGAATTTCCTTTTGTAAAGCCTGAATTTGTTCAAGAGATAATTCTGTAACCTCAGCAATTTGTTGTAAATTCATGCCAGTTCGTAACAATTTCAAAGCAAACTTTCTAGTTGCTTCAGCTTCACCTTCTTGTTTACCTTTAGCTTCACCTTCAGCTTTACCTTCTTCTAAAGCTTCTTGATAAACTCTGGTTTGTTTCAACTCACTTAAACCTAACATAGCTTCAATCTCCTTTCTGCTTTTTTT
>LJOT01000854.1 GCA_001672075.1 Anabaena sp. CRKS33 | reverse complement strand
ATGGGAATGCTGGCCACTAAAGATCATGGTGATATTTTTCAGGAACTTCTCAAACCAGGAGATAAATTATATTTAGTTCCAGTCCCCGACAGCAATTCAGCGGATTTAGAAGAATTAGCTAAGTTAGGAACATCAATTTGTCCAGATTTGAATTTTTGTCATATATATCAAGATGTATTTTCAGCTTTAGATGCTGCTTTTAGTGATACAGATAATCAAGTTGTTTTATGTGGTTCTTTGTATTTAATTGGTTATTTTTTAGCCATATCATGATGTCGAAGATTTGAGGATTTACAGGATTGTTATTAATTATTTTGTCAGAATCAGGATGTCCAGGATTTGAGGATTTACAGGATTGTTATTGGTTATTTTGTCAGAATCAGGATGTCCAGGATTTGAGGATTTACAGGATGTTATTGAGTTTGCATGAGAATTTAAAGAAATTATATCATTTGTTAATATATATTTCTCATTTTTTCGTAAACAAAAACATCATCTTGGTACATTCTTTAATCGGTG
>LJOT01000853.1 GCA_001672075.1 Anabaena sp. CRKS33 | reverse complement strand
GATGTGGGCGCAATTAAACTTACTTCTACCTCACTACTACTAGGCAGTTGATCTGAAGTCAAGGCTAAACCCCCTCGACCTTTAACTATTAATGAATTTTGTGAATTTTGTCCTTGACGGCAAGAATTGGTGACAATAGCAGCAGTAAGTAAATTTTCAGGTAAATCAATTAATCCTTGACTAGGATCAACTTCTGGGGTCTTTGTGTCTACAACTCCATTCACACCTGTTTCCGAACTAGCGCTGATTTGATTATCTTTATACCCGAATATTCCCTGGGTGGTAATCTTGATATTGCCACCGGCACCTTGCTTTGCATTGGTACTAATTCTATTTTCACCACTATTACCAATGATAAAATTAGTGTTAATTGTCACGTTACCACCATTACCATTTTCCCCGGCACTAGCTTCAATTTTACTATTATTTTGACGGATAGTATCGGGAATATTCAGGGTGATATTACCGCCCTGACCACTTTTGGTACTGGCTGAGATGGTAGAATTATTCAGATTTAGG
>LJOT01000462.1 GCA_001672075.1 Anabaena sp. CRKS33 | reverse complement strand
TCAATAAACTTTATCAATATCAAAGCAGATTTTTAGGTAAATTAACAATCGGTGAAATCACTCAACAAGATTGTTAATATAACAATAGCACATAAAGATGCAGGTGGCTTATGTTTCCAGCATTAACAAAATTATTAACCTGTGGGGAATTTATCTTTCAATACGGTAACAACCCCCGCTATGAACTTGCAGACGGAGAATTGATTGATATGGAACGAACTGGACCACATGAAGCCGTCGGTGGTAAACTGGCCACTAAACTGGGTATTGCTATTACTCATGTTTAACTTCCCTGGTTTGTGCCGCGCACCTGTCTAATCTGTCCTTTTGCAGAAACAGCCACAGCCTGATGACCTGATATTCTAGTATTAGATGAAACTGTGCTACACCATGAACCTTTAGGAGAGTTTATTAAATCGACTCTTTTACCTTCGCTGCAACTGGGTTTAGATGATATTATGCCGCGAAATTGTATAAATGTTAGTTAGGATATTCTAAATATGAGAAAAATAATTTTTTTCAATATCGCTTGGATGAAATATTATCAAGGAGTTACTAGGGAAGACGCGCCTAAAAACGGTGGCGACTTTATTGAACAAAATCAGTATGGCCATGAAATTTTTAACTTTCTAACGTTCAATGATCGTATGTATGGTTATGTTCAGCCTAGCGGTACAGGTAACTATTTAGAACGTAAAATCAACATTGACAGGTTAGATGCACCAAAACAAGATTTAGTTGATGATATTTTATCTGTTTGGGTAGCAAAAAATCCAGAGAAAGGTGGTACTTGGGTTATAGGTTGGTATGAAAATTCAACTGTTTATCGAAATTATCAGGAAGCACCGCCTAACTCTAATAGAATTTTTAAAAATACCAATTTTGGTTATCGTGTTACAGCAAAATCAGAAGGTTGTGTATGCTTACCTATTGAGAAAAGAACCCTACAAGTTCCTAGAGCAAAACAAGTTGAAGGTGGTATAGGACAGTCAAATATTTGGTATGCAGATAGCCAACAAAAAAAGATTTTAGAGTTTCGTCAAGAAGTAGAAAATTTAATCCAACAGCATTGCAATTTAGACACCACAAAACTAAATATAATTCAGCAGGAACTTGATCAAGATTTTTTTAACGCTATCAATTTAGAAGACGCAAGAGAGCGAGTTTTAACATCTATAGTTGGTCGTCAAGGACAATCTCAATTTCGGCAAAAACTTCTCAAAGCCTACAAAGGTAAATGTGTTATTTCTGGTTGTAATGTAGAAGAAGTTTTAGAAGCAGCACACATTACTCCCTATTTTGGAGAACAAACAAATGTTACTTCTAATGGATTATTGTTAAGATCCGATCTGCATACTCTATTTGATCTGAGGCTAATTACTCTTGATCCAAAAACTAAGCAAGTTTTAATTGCACCTAAATTAATGCAAACACAATATCAGGAATTTTTTCAAAAGGAAATTACACTTCCTGAAAACCAGACTGATATACTTGATGAAAAGGCATTAGCAAAACACTATACAGAATGTCAATGGACAAAATACAGCACTTCCCGGTGTTATGAGGTACATATCTAGCGGGCAAGATGCCCGCACTACAAGAGTTTCATGATTCAACTTTGTACCTCATAAGAGCGGAAACCGCTGTAAAATCATCCATAGAGGCACAATATCAAGCCAGACTTGAGGATAAAGATAAAGTCATTAATCAGTTAATTTCTAGAGGTAAAGTTTCTATTTATTATCAAGGTAATTCCCAATTTGCAAGAGCAATTGTGGATGATCAAACGGTCAATGCTGAACAAATAGGCGGACAGAGACAGAATTAGGTAAAATAAATATAAACTTTAGATATTTTTAACCTAATTCTGTTACAAAGCAATTTACAAAGCTACAACTAACTATCACAAATTTTCTATCACAAGTCTTAACTTCTCTAACCTGTCAACGGTGAGAATTGAGCGTTGAATTGTTTTTAGTGTCTCAAGATCAGATATTTCTGATATTTTCGGCATGAAT
>LJOT01000852.1 GCA_001672075.1 Anabaena sp. CRKS33 | reverse complement strand
TAACACTATAGCAAAAACACCGGCCTTTTCCAGAGCGATCGCTTCATTGAAAATTCTCTCTCCTGCTTCCTGGGTTTTTCCTTGTTGTCGTAACCCTAATTGATGAATTGATTGGGGTGTTAAACCGACATGACCCATAACGGGAATCCCTGCTTGAACCAGTCTGGTAATGGTAGAAACCATAGCGGGATAGCCACCTTCTAATTTTACCGCTTGCGCTCCTGTTTCTTTCAAGACCCTACCAGCAGAGTGCATAGCCTGGGAAATACTTTCTTGATAAGTCAAAAACGGTAAATCAACCACGACTAAAGCATTTTTAACACCACGACGGACGGCTTTAGCGTGATGTATCATTTCATCCAAGGTGATTGGTAACGTAGTTTCATAACCCAAGATTACCGCAAGAGAATCACCAACTAAGATCAAGTCTACACCAGATATATCTAAAAGTTGAGCGATCGCATAATCCCAGGCAGTTAACGCAACAATCGTCCGTCCCTGTTGTTTCCACTGAGTTAA
>LJOT01000851.1 GCA_001672075.1 Anabaena sp. CRKS33 | reverse complement strand
CAATTCGATAAAGACTGGAAAGTTATTGGTGGTAAAAATCTAATTGAAAAAGCCATTGACAGTACGGGTACTGAATTAGGAAAAATCACCTTTACTACTGAGGGAGCAGATATTGTCAGCGTAACATCCACCATACCAGGTTTTGGTCGCTTCTGTTCATCCTTTTTAGCGGAGAGTGGTTTTGAAGGAGGTCCTGTATTCTTCGCAGCGGAAGAATCTGACAGTAACAGCCGGGGTTGGGCAGTCACACCTGACGGTACTGCTCAAGCTTTAGATGGTTTGGGACGCTTCTCCAAGGAAAACGTAGTTGCAGCATCTCAGTATCGAGCTACTAACTCGAACAAAACGGTATTAATTTCCACTGAAGACACTGGTGATGGCGAACTCTATATGTTCGTTGGTAATCAAACAGCAGCAGATCCCAACGGTTTCAAAGATGGTGATTTGTATGTTCTTAAAGTTACCGATTATAGCAACGAAACTTTGGCAGAAGGGGTAAAAGTAGGTGCTACTTGGGTTA
>LJOT01000011.1 GCA_001672075.1 Anabaena sp. CRKS33 | reverse complement strand
GCACCATTTATGTTACTTTTTTTAAAGAATTGGCCTTGACAATTAAATTTATTCACAATAGAGACGCGGTATAAAACGTCTCTATTATATTTTACTGATGAAAAGGTGGGATTAACCCATCAAAATCACGGTATCAATAACATGAATCACGCCATTATCTGCAACAATATCGGCGGCTAAAACTGTGGCATTTTTCACCTCAAAACCATGATCACAATTGATTTTAATAGGAGAACCTTCCACAGAAGTTACTGTACCCAGTTTTGCCAAATCATCCTTTGTTAACTTGCCAGGAACGACATGATAGGTTAAAATTCGTGCTAACTGGGGCAGGTTTTGTAGTAAAGTTGTAATTGTGCCGGGGGGTAATTTAGCAAAAGCATCATCAGTTGGTGCAAACACGGTGAATGGACCGGGACTTTTTAATGTTTCTACTAACCCAGCAGCAGACACAGCCGCCACTAAAGTTTTAAACGCATCATTACTAACTGCAATATCAACAATATCAGCCATTAATTTTACCTCACCTTATATCTAGCAAAGGTTCTAGAAAATAGTAAATCATGTTTAAGTTTAATTAGCTACAATTCTGGTAAAATCTGATCTGGTAAAATTTGAACTGATGATTTTTCTATACATAATATGGTTAAATGCACTTATGCAAGATTGGGAACTGGTGCATTAGGCGGATTTTATGGTGGAAAACTAGCTTATAAATTACTGGGTATGGTTTTAAATTTATCTGGTGAACCTAAAGAATAATCATCTAATTTAAAATCAGCAAATGGTTTTTTCTCTAATCTATCTCTTAAAGCTTCATCTAATATTACATCTGCGGCTTGTTTTTTCACGCCAATAATAATAATACTGCGTTGATAGGCTGTTGAGTCTTGGTTAGCTTGACAATCTTTTCTCTGAAATTGTCCCAAGTTTAATAAGCGATAACCTTTGACACTGGGTGTATTACTAAATATCTTTTTTACTAATAATTGAATTTGTTGAGAACGTTCTAAAGCGCGACTTTGTTCGGTGGTAATATTACCTTCACAAGAGGCTGTTCCCACGGAAATAATCTCGCTGGGATTTTCCATAATTTTCTGGATTCCTTCTTGTTCTAAATTAGATTTTAAGGAATCAATTGTTATAGTTTGATTATTATATTTAATTTGGTAGGTGCTGCCTAATTGCCATTTATATTCTACTGATAAAACTGCAATATTAAACTCTGCAACTCTCCCTTGACTATCTTTTCCTTCTGCATAGGGAAAATAATCAACTTTGCCTTTTTTAACTGGTGCTTGTCCATAGTCAGCAGGTAAGGCTACAAATTTATTATCTCTAAATCCTAAAGCTACCCACCACAGTAGTAATAAGGAAACTATTAAAGCTGCAAACCAGGACAATAATGGTAATTTTTCCGGTTGTGTTTGTGGGGGAATAACAGCATTATTAGTAGTTGTTTGATTAACTATGGCTGTTTTTTCTGTTCCGCTGATATTCACGGTTGCAGATGTATTTTGTGAGAGTTGATATTCAATTTCTGCTAATCTTTTATAAATTTCTTGAGTATTGCTAGGGCGTTGATTTACTTGGGTGGACATTAACCAATCAATCAAATCTAATAATAATGGAGAAATGTGATTTGCATGATGTCGCCATTTTAAAATATCCAAGTTAGGATCATATAATTCTCCGGGTTGATATCCCGTTAATAAAAATACAAATGTCCGTCCTAATGCAAAAAAATCTGATTGGGGTATGGCTTGTCCACGCATTTGTTCTAGAGGGCTATAACCTGACGATGAAATTGCTGTTATTCCCCCACCAGCTAGATAGGTTTTGGTAATTTCTCTAGCTGTACCAAAGTCAATTAATACTAATTGTCCATCAGGACGAATCATGATATTTGATGGTTTAATATCTCTATGGAGATATTGTTGATTATGAACTAAAGCTATTATTTCTAATAATTGTTTTAACCAGGCTATGGCTTGAACTTGAGAAATGGGGCGGTTTTGTTGTTGCTTTAACCACTGTTCTAAATTAGGTCCTTCAATTTTTTCCATAATCAGACAATGCAGTATAAGATTATTTCTGGTTTGATAGGGAAAGTAATCTTCTGCTGCGGGAATACCAGGATGATTTAATTGTTTTAACACATTAAATTCTTGTTGAAATAGTGAAACTGCTTTAGGATCATTAGTTAATTCTTGTTTGAGGACTTTGAGAATTTTTGGCCTATCTTGTTGATAAGCTTCGTAAATTTGACCAAATCCAGTTTTGTCACTTAATAAACGTAAAACTCGATAACGTCCGATTAATTCTAATTGAGAACCACAACTTTGACAAAAGCGGTTTTCGTCATTATCTGGGTGGTTGGGTTGAGAACAAACTGGATTAATGCAAAGACTCATAATGGGGAATAGGGAATAGGTAATGGGTAATTGGTAATGGGTAATGGGTAATTGCGAATTTTTGTAATTATCTCATTTTTGTGCTGCTAAAAAACTGGCAACTGTTTGATTAAATTCCGTTGGGTTAGTTAAGAATGGCCAATGATTTCCGGGGACTTGACGAATAAGCAAATTTTTGAGGTTGGTTTTGTAAGGTTGAATTTGCCAATTTTGGCGGTTGACACCTTTTTCTGGTTGTATAAAGAGGGCAGGTGTGTCAACTGGGTGAATAAAACCTGGTACTTCCATGACTGCATCAAAAATGCCATCACGGGCTGCTATAGTGAATTTACTACCCCAAGTACCGTCGGGTTTTTGTGTAATTGCAGCTTGAAAAACTTGCTGTTGCAAAGAACTCCAATTTTGATATTGACTGAGTTGTTTAATTGTTTGTTCAGCTGCTTCGTAACTGGTAAAGGGGCCCATGCTTTTGAGGAAGGGTAAAACACGGTATAAAAGGGGAAATATGATTTTCAGAAAACTGGGCATTTTCCAGATAAAAATCGGGTCTACTAATGTGATACTTTTTAATCTGGTTGGGTTTTCTCTAGCCCAAATGGCGGCTAATTTTCCTGTCCAGGAATGGCTGACAATATGAGCCGCAGACCACCCCATTTTATCCATTAATGCCTCTAAATCGGAAATTGCACTTTTAAAAGTGTAATCTTTTTCTGGCTTGCTGCTCTCACCATGGCCACGCATATCTGGCGCTATGATATGGTAATCTGATTTTAAATAGTCTCCCAAACTTGACCAAACTAAAGCATGATCAGCCATACCATGTAACAATATTAATGGTTCTTGACCTTGATTCCATTCTAGGTAAGAAAGTTGAATATCAGATGTTGTGAGAGTTTTACGTATAGGTATCATTTGCTCAATGTTCTCCAGGATAGGTGGTTAAAAATTTTAGCAGAAAAAATCAATTTTGAGGTTTTAATTTTTAATTGATTTACAGGAAATCATGGAGCTAATAAATGTCAACGTCAATGGTAGGAATACAAGGATAAGTAAGTGAACGGAAAAAAACCGACATAAGTAACGAAAAGTAAAGTTGCCCAAAACCTGTTCCCAGTTAAGAGTTCCCTTGCCCCAACGACAATTTTTAACGTCAACCTACTTATTAAATTACAATTATTTATTATGCCAGAAATACACCAATCCATAGCCGAACATTATCACGAACGGACTAAGTATGATCCCCAAACTCTAGCTTCTAAAAATTATAATTTAGACTGGGCTAAACAACCAGTACCTTTCAAAGAGTACAAAATCGGTGCTGATATTGACCTAAAACCCTATCTACAAGAAAATACAGAAATATTCGCCAATGATCAAGATGCTCAATGGTGGCACAGGCTCTCTCACCTATTATTTCACAGTTATGGACTGACGGCAAAAATGCCTTCTATGGGTAGTGCAGTATATTTACGTGCTGCTCCCAGTGCAGGGGGTTTATATCCGGCTGAAGTATATTTAGTTTCTCGCGGTACACCTTTGTTACCACCAGGACTTTATAATTATCAATGTCGAACTCATTCTTTAATGCACTTCTGGGAAAGTGATGTTTGGCAAAATTTACAAGAGGCTTGTTTTTGGCATTCTTCCCTAGAAACCACCCAATTAGCTATTATTACTACTGCGGTTTTTTATCGTTCTGTTTGGCGGTATGAAGATAGGGCTTACCGCCGAATTTTTCTCGATACTGGGCATCTTTTAGGTAATATTCAATTAGCTTGTAGTCTTGTAGATTATCGCTCCTATTTAATCGGCGGTTTTGTGGATAAAGCAGTTAATGATCTACTTTATATTGATCACGAACAAGAGGGTACGACGGCTGTTTTAGCTTTGGCAGATTTGTTAGATATTCGCCAAAATTTACCTAAAGGCAACACTGTTTTACCTTCTACAACTGAAACTAATTATCCATCTATTCCTGAAGGTGAATTACTAAAATATTTTCATTTACGGACAGAAATTACAGATACTACTAGCAACAATTTAAAGTTACCACCTCTAAAATTAGAAAGGTCTTTAGAGGATAAATATAATTTTCCTTTCTGTGATAAAATTCCTACTATAACTGCGCCAATTTTTTGGGGGGAAAATTTATCAGAATTAGCAAATACTATCTATAAACGACGTTCTACTCGTGCTTATACTGGCGATAATTTAAGTTTTGATCAACTCAAGGCTTTACTGGATTTCACTTATCAACCACAAAATTATGTTGACCAGAATTTAGATCCTGACCCTGATTATTTTGACTTGAATTTAATAGAAACTTTTGTGGTGGTTTCTGGAGTTCAAGGATTAGATCCAGGTTGTTATTATTATGCACCTAAAGCCCAAGAATTACGGCAAATTCGCTTTAAAAATTTCCGTCGGGAGTTACATTTTCTCTGTTTGGGACAGGAATTAGGTAGAGATGCCGGAGCAGTATTATTTCATACTGCCGACCTGAAAAATGCGATCGCTCAGTATGGTGATCGAGTTTACCGTTATTTACACACAGATGCAGGTATTTTAGGACAAAGATTGAATTTAGCCGCAGTTCGCTTAAATTTAGGTGTCAGTGGTATCGCTGGCTTTTTTGATGACCAAGTTAACGATGTCTTGGGTATTCCTGATGATGAAGCAGTTATTTACATTACTACACTTGGAAAACCAAGGTAATCAGTATCTAGTATTTAGTTTTATCATCTGATGGAGCTAAGCGGATTCGAACCGCTGACCCCCTCAATGCCATTGAGGTGCGCTACCAACTGCGCTATAACCCCGAAATCCTAATTTAGTCAGCTTTTGAGCTTTTTATTAGGTGAGTTTTTCCATTATATCTCACTTGATGTCGATTTTGTCAAGATATTTATGTTAAGAAATATTAAGCAGTGAATGAACATGAAAATCCTAGAACCTACCAATGTGCTGTTCCCTGTTCCCTGTTAAGAGTTCCCTGTTCCCTCCTACTTAATGCTGACAAGTATTTATAGAAATCCAAGATGAATCTACTACTCTTGAACCATCTTCTCCAATTTTGTAATAATGTTCTTTTTTCCAAATAGGTGCGTTGTGTTTTAATGTATCAATGGCATATTCACAAGCCGCAAAAGCCTGACCACGGTGGGGACAACCTATAGCTACAAGTACACTAATTTCCCCAATTGACAATCTCCCAATGCGATGATATATTGCCACCCGACTGACATCAGACCATTGATGGCGAATATGATCAGCAATTTGATAAAATACCTGTAAAGCCATTGGTTCATAAGCTTGATACTCCAAAGCCACCACAGACTTACCGTCAGTTTGATTACGAACCATACCACTCATGATTACCACCGCACCATGGGCAGGATTATCCACTTTAGTATAGATTTCCTCCACAGACAATGGTGCTAATGTAATCCCAAAACTATCCTCAACCCTGGGTTTAATTGTGATCATTTATCTTATGCTCCTAATAGTAACTTGATACAAGACTCATCAACTCCTATCTGCGTTTATCTGCGTTTATCTGCGGTTAATGATTCTTAAAATCCCATTCTATAAGAATATCTAGCCGCGAAATATCAAGGCAATTCAAAAACCCCAAAATCAGGTAAAGTAAAGCTAAAGTAATATATTCATCTATTTACTAAAAACCACGATCATCCCATGCAAGTGCAACTCAGTGGATCTAAAAATCCCCTAACGTATCTACTATTAATCGCTCCTTTTTTCCTTTGGGGTACAGCCATGGTGGCCATGAAAGGTGTAATTCCCCACACTACACCCTTATTTATGGCTGGAGTCAGGTTAATACCTGCGGGGGTACTAATTCTCATAGTGGCTGCATTCATGGGTAAACCTGTACCTAAAAGTTGGTTAGCATGGTTATGGATTATTATATTTGCTTTAGTTGATGGTACTTTATTTCAAGGATTGTTAGCAGAGGGTTTAGTCAAAACCAATGCTGGTTTAGGTTCGGTAATGATAGACTCCCAACCTTTAGCAGTAGCTTTACTGTCTCTCTGGTTATTTCAAGAACATATTGGTTTATGGGGGTGGTTGGGGTTAGGTTTGGGAATCACAGGAATTAGTCTCATTGGTTTACCAGAAGAATGGATTTTTCATCTTCTTGATTCAGGAGTGACAATTACCACAGATAATTGGCAAGATTTATTTAATAGTGGTGAGTTATTAATGTTACTGGCGGCTTTATCAATGGCTGTGGGAACGGTGTTGATTCGGTTTGTGTGCCGATATGCAGATCCAGTCATGGCTACAGGATGGCACATGATTATCGGAGGCTTGCCTTTGTGGGGAATGTCTTCAGTATTAGAAGCTCAACCATGGCAAAATCTTATACTATCAGATTGGATAGCATTAAGTTATGCTACTGTATTTGGTAGTGCGATCGCTTATGGTTTATTTTTCTATTTTGCTTCCAGTGGAGATCTGACCAGTTTAAGTTCTCTCACCTTTTTGACACCGGTTTTTGCCTTAATATTCGGTTATATTTTCCTCTCAGAAGTCTTGACAATTATCCAATGGTTAGGTGTTATTCTCACTTTAATCAGTATTTATTTAATCAACCAGCGGGAGAATATCGGCGTAAAAAATCAGACAATTACTATCACGGAAACAAATACCACAGAGGAATCATTAACTTTGGAATTATCGCCGAAAAAAGTCCCCTAAACAGAGCTAAATCACCGATAACTAGCAAAAATATCACAAAAATATAACTATTACTTACATTTTCTACCGATGTCACTCCCTATCTTACCCCCATATCTCAAACCAGGTGATTTGCTGCGCGTGATTGCTCCCAGTGGTGCATTACGAGAAATGGAAGCTTTTCATCAAAGTGTGGAAATTTGGAAAGCGCGTGGTTATCGCGTTGAAATTCCAGCTAACATAGATGATAAACATGGTTATCTCGCTGGTACAGATATCCACCGTCGTCAGCAACTAGCCACAGCATGGGAAGATCCAGAATGTCGGGGTATCCTCTGCGCGAGAGGTGGTTTTGGCAGTACCCGGATTTTAGAAGATTGGACTTGGCCAGAAAATATCATCCCACCTAAATGGTTAATCGGCTTTTCTGACATCACAGCCCTGCTTTGGAGTCTCTACAACGCCGATATTGTCAGTGTCCATGGTCCCGTCCTCACCACCCTAGCTAATGAGCCAGAATGGTCAATACAGAGGCTACTGGACATAGTAGAAGGTCGTCCCTTCGCACCTTTAAAAGGTAAAGGGTGGGGTGGTGGTACAAGTACGGGAATCTTGCTTCCTGGTAATTTGACAGTAGCAACCCATCTTTTAGCAACACCGATTTTACCAGACCTTGAGGGTGTAATCTTAGCCTTAGAAGATGTAACAGAAGCACCCTATCGCATAGATAGAATGTTGACTCAATGGCGATTAAGTGGTATTTTATCCAAAGTTCGCGGTATTGCCTTGGGAGGGTTTACAAAGTGTGAAGCCGCACCCAATGTACCTAGTTTTACTGTAGAGGAAGTATTGCGGGATTGTTTGGGTGATTTGGGTATTCCCATAGTTTCTGATCTCCCCTTTGGTCATGATAGCCCCAATGCTGCTTTACCTGTGGGAATGATGGTGACATTAGACGCTGAACAAGGGATGCTCCATTTTTTCCCATAGATACAGCAAGTAGCTTTGAGTGAGGTACAACTTATGCGGGCAAGATGCCCGCACCACAAGAGTTTTATCATTAATATTTGTACTTCATAATACCGGGAACTGCTGTAAATTAACTATGAGGTAATCACCTCTATCAAAACTGTCTCATAAAACGGCGATCAATCCAGTCTTTCCAGTACCATAATAATTGATGAGGGGGTAAGGTGAAACTGCCTCTAGTAGCTAATGCCTTTCCGTCTCCCGTACTAATTAAACTCAAATAAGTTTTTTGTGGTTGATAGGGTTTGAGAGACTTTCCCAAAATCATCCTTTTTAAATTCTCATATAAAGGTTTACCTTGACGCACCGCAAACACACCAGCTTTTGGGAGATGATGATTGATCATGGTCGCAATATCACCCGCTGCAAAAACATGGGAGTGAGTAACAGATTGCAAATTATTGTTCACCAAAATAAAACCTTTTTCATCTGTACCAATTCCCGAATCTTTTACCCACTCTGCTGCTGATGCTTGTGTCACCCAAAAAACTTGATCACATTCAAATTCTAACCCAGATTGACATTTAATCTCTAGCTTTTCCTTCCCTGGTGCAACTTGATTTACTGTTTCTCCCAAATGCAATTTCACACTTTTATTAATTAAAACTTTCTCCATAATTAACCGCACAGATAAATGATAATTTGGCATTATTTCATGACTTTTTTGCCATAAATGTACCTGTAAATCATCTATTCCCAAATTTTTCAAACCTGCTGGCATTGATAAAGCTAATTCCACACCACCCGCACCACCTCCCACAATACCAATATTGAGAGTTTTTTGCGAATTTATAACTACATTTTCCCGTAATTTATGCCAATGTTCTAAAAATTGTGCCGCTGGTTTAGCTGCAATTGCATATTCTACAGCATCTGATACAGACAGTTTTCCAGGAGTGCTACCAATATCAATAGAAAGAAGATCAAAATCTATCACAGATTGCTGATTACAAAGCAGTTGATTATTTTTTAAATCTAGCCCAATTACTTGATCAAGATACAATTTTGCGTGAGCAAATCTACATAACTTTTCCAAATCTATAAGGCATTGAGTATAATTGTAAAATCCCGCAATATGTCCGGGTAACATTCCCGAATATGGTGTATATTTATCCGGGGTAATTAAGATTAAGTTTACTCCTAATGGTGGATAAATGGCAAAAAGTTTTAATACAATAGCATGACTATGACCACCACCAACCAAAACTATATTTTTGATCATAATTTTTTTCATAACCTCAGTGAAAACTGACTATATGTACAGAAAATATAACTTGAAGGTGAAGGAAATAAATTTGAGAAAGTTCGTTTCAGTAGACTTTATGAGTTTTTGTATACATTATATAAGTGATTATATTAGTATTTGTGTGATTAATATATATGGTGAAATTAATAAGATATTCACCAAATAAGAACCATCAGTTATCCTGTTCTCATTCATTAGTAGATTAAATCAGGGGATCGCTTGCATAATTGTTCACAATTTGTTACAAAAATATAAAGAACTTCTAAAAACTAAAACCTAATGTTCGGCGGACTCACTGGTTTAACAGATCCCAAAAGCACCGATTGGGGAGAGCGAATGCTCAACACAGTCGCCAGCCAAACGATTCGCCACCTGTTTACCCAAAGCGAGTCGGTAGAAGTCTTTGTGCGCTGCTACCCCTCCAGCAAACTGTTGCAAGGCAGCATTGATAGCTTTAAAATGAACGGTCGGGGCTTAGTAATTCGCAAAGACTTCGCAGTAGAGGAAATGTCCTTTGAAACCGACGCGGTAGCCATTGACTTCGGCTCGGTTTTAAGTGGTAAACTCAATCTCAAACAACCCACCCAAGCTGTAGCTTGTGTGATTTTATCAGAAGTAGGCATTAATCGTGCTTTTGAGTCGGAACTGGTGAAAAAGCGGCTGCTGAACCTTTCTGAACCAACTCTGATGGAAATATCTGGTGGTGAACCGGTTTCCTTTACCCAAGTTCAAATTCAGCTATTACCTGAAAATCGCTTACATTTAGTAGCTACAGCCGACTTAAACAACGGCGAACTCATACCCCTAAGTATGACGGTTGGGATTGGGATTGAAAGAAGAAGACGGGTTTCTTTTAAAGACCCTAAGATTGAACTTGAGGGAGTTCCAGAAGCACAACGGGAAATTTCCCGGACTTTAAGTGCAGCATTGGTAGAAATTTTGGATAATATGGTTGATTTAGATCGCTTTGATTTAGATGGGGTAAAAATGCGACTAAATCGTTTAGAAACAGAAGGCCAAAGATTGATTTTTAGCGGTTATGCAGAAATTGAACGAATTCCGCGCAGTTCTTAACAATTCTTAAAATTGAAAAAAATCAACGCCGTCCAGATTCCACTGGGCGGCGATTTAATTTTTAAAGGAGAAAATTACCCCTACTAGCTGCCTTTTTTATCTTCCCACACCTACATACTGAAATCCAGCCCGGATTATGGTTTGAGGATCAAGGAAATTACGACCATCAATCATCACTGCGTGATTCATCAATTTTGCCATTTTCCCATAGTCTAAAGTGCTGAACTGTTGCCATTCAGTGACAAGTACCAAAGCATCACAGCCATCCGCTAGTCTTTCTGCATCGGTTTCTACTAATACACCGGAAAGACCATGACGCATTCCTGTTTGGGAGATTATGGGGTCATAAGCCTTAACTTTAGCTCCCAATCGGTTAAGTTGTTCAATGAGTATTAATGCAGGTGCGTCCCGTAAATCGTCTGTATCTGGTTTGAAGGTTAAACCGAGTAAGCCCACAGTTTTACCTTTGAGGATTTTTAAAGCTTGTTGTAGTTTTTCTAAAGCTATTAAGCGTTGGCGCTCGTTAACACTAACCGCAGCTTTCATCAGTTGGGCTTCATAGCCATAATCACCAGCGGTGTGTATAAGGGCGGAAACATCTTTAGGAAAGCATGAACCACCCCAACCAATACCAGCTTGTAAGAACTTGCTACCAATCCGGGAATCTAAACCTATGCCTTTTGCTACTTGGGTAACATCCGCACCCACGCGATCGCAAATATTAGCTACCTCGTTAATAAAACTAATCTTAGTGGCTAAAAAGGCATTAGCCGCATATTTGATCATTTCTGCGGAACTTAAATCTGTCACCAGAACAGGAACAGGAGGTAAAGATTGATCAGCCGCAAATTTACGTTCTACAATTGGAGCGTATAATTCTTTCATCATGCCGGTGGCTTGTTCACTATTTCCACCTAAGACAATGCGATCAGGATTAAAGGTATCATAGACTGCTGAACCTTCCCGCAGAAACTCTGGATTACTCACCACATCAAAATCATGGGCAATTTCCGATAATTTGTCTTCGCTAAATGTATCACCAGATGCTGAGGATGTTTTTTGACGTTCCGCAATCCCATCTAAAACAATCATTCTTACCCAGTCACCAGAACCGATGGGGACTGTAGATTTATTAACAATTACCTTATAACCACCATTGAGATTTTCACCAATACCACGAGCCACAGCCTCCACATAGCGAGTATCACTTTCACCATTAGGTAAAGGAGGAGTTCCCACAGCAATAAACAGAATTTCTCCATGATCAACCCCAGCCGCGAGATCACTAGAGAACTGAATATTACCACTATTAATGGCAGATTGCATAATTTCCGAGAGTCCTGGCTCAAAAATTGGCGACTGACCAGACTTCATCAATTTTACTTTTTCTTCGTTGTTATCTATACAGATGACATCATGGCCAATGTGAGCTAAACAAGCACCTGTAACTAAACCAACATAGCCAGTACCAATTACGCAAACACGCATTTTTGAAATCCTTTTTTTAAAGTTGTCAGTCAAGGAAGCGAATCAATGGGATTTAGCACTGCTAAACCTGTTGAAACCGTTGACGGAAATCTTCGATCATTAGCTTTAACCCGTCTTGGAGGGGAATAGTAGGTTCCCAATTTAATAAAGTTTGTGCTTTAGTGATATCAGGACGACGACGACGGGGATCATCAGCAGGTAGGGGTTCAAATTTAATTTCTGCATCTGGATTAATCAAGTTTTGCACAGCTTGAGCTAATTCTAAAATAGTGTATTCATCAGGATTACCCAGATTTATGGGTCCTGTATGTTCACCATTCATTAATCGCATTAATCCATTCACTAAGTCAGAAACATAGCAAAAACTGCGAGTTTGTTGACCTTCACCATAAACAGTTAAAGGAATACCTCGTAATGCTTGGGCGACAAAATTACTGACTACTCGCCCATCATTTTCCAGCATTCTCGGTCCATAGGTATTGAATATCCTAGCGACGCGAATATCAACTTTATTCTCTCTGTGATAATCAAATGCTAAGGTTTCCGCCATTCTTTTTCCTTCGTCATAACATGAACGAATACCAATGGGATTGACACTACCTCGATAATCCTCCGTTTGGGGATGAACTTCTGGATCTCCGTAGACTTCACTGGTGGAGGCTAATAAAAATCTCGCTTTCACCCGTTTAGCTAAACCTAACATATTCAGTGTTCCAATAACATTAGTTTTTACAGTTTTAATCGGGTTGTACTGATAATGCACTGGAGAAGCGGGACAAGCCAGATGATAAACTTGATCAACTTCTAAGCGAATTGGTTCGGTGATATCATGACGTATCAGTTCAAAATTGGGATGATCTAACCATTGGCGGAGATTATGTTTCTTTCCTGTATAGAAATTATCCAAACAGATGACTTCATGACCATCATTCATTAATCTATCAATCAAATGAGAACCGATAAACCCCGCACCGCCCGTGACTAAAATTCTCATACTTTCCTTAACCGTCATATTATTCTTTTTTATAGTACACATAATTATTCTTTTTGTCCAAAAATCAGATGTCTATTCAATAAGTTTCTATTGAGTTTTAGGGTTACTGAAACCAAGTATGAATTTAGCTGTAGCGACCTTTCATGGAATATCTCTACTTTCTCATAAATGTTTATTGTCTGTCAGATATTTTTTTTTAAATTTTCTCATAAATAGGTTTTTTCTATGAAAACTTTATCAAATATTTAAGCAAAAGATCCTGTTTTTAAACTCCAGTTAAATATTCAATAACTGAGGATTAAAAAATCCTAGCTGCTACAAAAATATGCAGTTTAAACACTAATTAATGCGATAAATAACATAGAAATATACTCAGTCGAATCAAAAGTTTACACTCATAACATTCACGTACACGAATAACAATTAGATTAGGTTACATCAGATATACAGTATAGATATAGCCAGTTTTTGCATAAGCGATTTCTGCTTATTGTACCATTTCTTGATCAGTCTGCGCCAAATTTTTTGATTTTTTATTTCTTCCTTCCTGTCGTTTTGAGTAACCTAAAAGATGAAACCTTGATTTAACAAAGCTTTTGGCGATTTCTTAAAATATGAAAATATTGATAATATTTTGTGATCAATAAAACGTTAAAATCTTTAACATACCTGGAGCGCAGAACTAAGAAATTACTTTTGTGATTTCCAGTTTGACAGAAAAGTTTCTGTCTAGTCAGTATCAATCATAAACTGGTGAAAAATTGGTAAAAAAAGTGAATCTACCTTTGATTACTCGTGCTGAACAACATAACAACAAGATAGCAATTGTGACAGATAAAGGAGGATTTAGCTATCGTAATTTACTGCATATTTCTAGTCTAATTGCCACAACTCTGCTTCAGGATACAGAGGACTTACAAGAACAGAGAGTGGCTTTTCTCATCTCCCCAGGGTTTGAGTATGTGGCTACTCAGTGGGGAATTTGGCGGGCTGGAGGCATAGCAGTACCGCTGTGTGTTTCTCACCCTCGTCGAGAATTGGAGTATGTGATTACAAATTCAGGAGTATCAATTATTGTTGCTGATCCCCAATTTGGGGATACAGTAGGAGCGATCGCTACTGAGAAAAATTTACCCTTGATTCTCACCTCACAAACATTGCCAAATCATGTTACCACTTTACCAAATGTAGATCTTAAAAGACGGGCATTAATTCTCTATACCAGTGGGACAACGGGTAAACCCAAGGGTGTCGTGACAACCCATGAGCATATTCAATCTCAAGTAACAAGTTTAACCACTGCTTGGGAATGGACATCGAATGACCGCATTTTAAATATACTACCTTTACATCATATTCACGGTATTATCAACGTCCTCACCTGTGCTTTATGGGCAGGGGCTGAGTGTCACATATTCAGTAAATTTGATGCCCAAATCGTTTGGAATCGCATTTGTGACGGAGACTTAACCCTATTTATGGCAGTACCGACAATTTATGTAAAATTGATTACTGCTTGGGAAAATGCTACTCAAGAACGTCAAACAAGCATGGGAGCAGGGTGTAAAAAAATCCGTTTGATGGTTTCTGGTTCAGCGGCTTTACCAGTGCAAGTGTTAGAAAAATGGCAAAGCATTAGTGGTCATTTTCTCCTGGAACGCTATGGAATGACGGAAATTGGTATGGCGCTATCCAATTCTTTACATGGTCAAAGATACGCGGGATACGTTGGTCAACCTTTACCGCAAGTAGAAGTACGATTAGTAGATGAGAGTGGGGAATTAGTGTCATCAGGAACACCAGGGGAAATCCAAGTCAAAAGCCCTGGAGTGTTTTTAGAATATTGGCAAAACCCCCAAGCAACGGAAAAGGCATTTAGAGACGGCTGGTTTTGTACTGGAGATACCGCAATAGTTGAGAATGGCAACTACCGCATTTTAGGCCGAATGAGCGTAGATATCATCAAAACGGGAGGGTATAAAGTTTCTGCTTTAGAAATTGAAGAAGTGTTAAGAAATCATCCAGATATTCAAGAATGTGCAGTGGTTGGGGTGGTTGATTTAGAATGGGGGCAGCGAGTTTGTGCGGCTTTAGTATTATTACCACAACGTCAGTTAACATTAGAATCTTTGAGGATTTGGGCAAAGGAGCAATTGGCAGTTTATAAAATCCCAACTCGAATGATAATAGTTGAGGAATTACCACGTAATGCCATGGGGAAAGTAACTAAACCCCAGGTGGTTGAACTATTTTGCTCACCTTCAGGCTAGAGTTTAGCCTATCATCTGGTTGGGTGCTGTGATTGATGATGCCTCATTGTTTGGTAGATAGTCATCAATGCTTTTCAAGAACTGCTCAACAGATAGTATTTCTATTGAGCGAAATGGATTGAGAACCAATAGATCCTTATCTCCACTAATGATCAAGTCAGCTTTGCCACTCAGTGATAATTCTAAAATTATATCATCTTTAGGATCACGACATTCTTTGACAACATCAACTACTTCAATCAATATTCCCCTATCTAGCAAACCTTCTAAAAACTCTTCTTTTTCCTCATCTGTAATGTATTTCTTAAATTTTGTACGACTTAAAACTTCATCAATTTCTACAATTAATTCTAGTGATAGTAAAATACTGCCATTTTGCAGTACAAATTTGAGTGCTAAGTCAGGCTTGCTACCTTCAAATAATAAAGCACTAATAATCACATTTGTATCCAAAACATATCGCACGTTATTCATTTAACAAGTTATTCAAAATTTCTGGAGTTAGTCCTCTGGCTTTTGCCTTGCGACTGATATCACTCATCACTTCTTCAAGTGGTCGGCGCTGTCTGGCGAGTTCTTTGAGTCTTAAGCTAAGGATAACATTGATTTTTTGACGCTCATCAAATACGGCTGATTCATAAACCTTTGCAGCTTCTGCATCAACATAAATTTTAATCTCTTTAACTTCCATCGGTTTTAGACTCCAAAGAAAACTCTAAGGGTATGGCTACCTCACCTCATTATACCCAAAAGCCTGATTGCTCCCAATTCAATCTAATAGCGATCGCTATTAGATTGAAATAACTTGAATTTCTGTAACTCGGTGAATTGGTTTGGTTAGCTTTTCTGTAGTAATCAGTTGATCGGCTTGAATTTGCAAAGCAGCCGCAACATGAATCGCATCCATGGCAGCTAAACCGTAAGTAGAGGCAATCTGTTGAGCATTTTGGATAATTTGTTCTAAATCAGTCGCCCAGTAAATGACCGCATTAAAAAAGGTTTCGTAAAATTCTATTTCGTCTTGTTGCTTGTTAAAAGCTGACTGACTGTGTACCCTGAAAGGCGGTAATGAGTACACCAGAGTCTAAGTATGTCTTCTTACGACTCACAGAATCCACCTCGACGTGCAGCCAGTTCCTGTTCAATTTCGTCCTCGTTGAGCAGTCGCAAACCAGCCTTTATGGCTCGTTGTCGAATTTCCCATAATTTTTGGGCTAAAGGGGTTTGCGGGACAAAATCAGATGAGGGGGAAGCATTATTTGTATGTCGTCATTAGCACAAAAATCTCTATCATCTACAGGATTTTGGGAATTAGTATACCTCGTAACATTCAAATCAAAATCTTTTCCGCCTGATTTCAATAAGCGTAAAGTCACTAAAGATTCACCATCCATCTGCTTGCGCTTCGTTGGTGAGGCATCTTTGTAGGCTTGGTAAATGGCATAAACAGTTTGTGCGCCATTAATAATTTGCAATCCTGTTAGTTCTATTTGTTCAGCTTTTCTGCGAATAGTAGGCAAGAAATAAGTAATTGCTGTAATGCCATTATTGTAGTACCAAAAATAGGCAGGATTGTCCACCGCTGTTTTTTCTATATCTTCATTGAATTGTGATTGAAGTAGAGGATTTCTGACGTTTTTATAAAAAAGGGCAAATCGATATTTTTCAAATAAATCATAGATACTTTTGGGGCGAAGTAACAACATATACGCCTCAAAAGGCTTCTCTATTTTAACAACTCCATTTTTTTGAACTATTTCTAGAGTGACAGGATTTTCTTCTGGATTTTGATAACTTTCTAGAGGATTTAAAGGTTCTATTTTTTTATATGTTCTGTCAATATAATCTACTTTTATGCGATTTATATCAATTACTTCAAATTTAGTTTTTTCATCAGCTTTTATAAAAGCACTAATGTTTTCATCTGCACCTCCTTATGCGATATGCGATTATATATCGTAGCGTGTATCAAATTCAATAATTTAATATTAATTAACAACTTCTAATATTTAAATTAAAATTAGCAATAATTCATGTATTACCGCGCTAAAATGTCAGCATAGATACAGGAAAATTGATTTTTTTACTTACTTATATTAATCATATTAATCTACTCAGTAATTCTGTACATAAGCCTTGGGATTGATAGCGATAGCTACATTTGTCGAAGATATCGCTCATCAGTATATTTATAGAGTGCGTTAAATATCAAAAATCTGTTTATTGATAACGTACTCTACTATAGATATTTGGCGTTGCTACATTGAAACATGAAATTGGAAAATCTCACATCTCAAATTTCAAAATGCAACGCCAGATATTTAGTTCTTCGGCGGATTTGGTGGACACCAAAACAGGTTTTTACTGGACACACCCAAAGATTCTAAAATCCCCCGCATCACATCTGTACAGTACATCCAATACCCCAAATCATCATACATTCGATCAGGATTAAACTCAAAATTGTAATGCAATACATGAGGCAAATTTGAGAACTCATCAGAAGATTGGGGAGAAAGAATCAACAATTGAAACGGCTTACCTTGACATTGTTTTTCCAGTTTGTGAAGTAAATCAATCACCCCATCTCTATCAGCAATACCCGTGCGGACAAAAAGCACCTGATCACAGTGCTGGAGTGCGTACCAAAACCTTTGAGAACGTGCTGTATAACGAACACGCATCCTTTCATAGACGGGAGACATATCGTTAACAGGGTCTTCCGTATCTTCGACTTCATGGGCAAAAGATAATCCCCCCCACTTACTGTGGTAAATTCTGCGTTCCTCGGCCTTGTAATGCAGCAAATAAGGATTCCACATATCATAAAAACGATTTTCGATGATATCTGCAATATCTGCAATCTTGGTAGTGCGAGTCAAATCAAAAGGGAAAGCCGGACCATCATATTCCATCTTATACAATAACATCCGCACCGCACAGCGATCGCCCAAAGGCAGAATCGCCACCCGACTAATTTCCGCCAATTTGCATTTATATTGCAAAAATACCGCTGATTTCGGTGGTGCTTTGACCCGACTTTCTAAGCCATCTTCACCAATCATCATTGTCCGAAAAGGTGCATCAGGATACAAGGGATCTTCGTATACACCTGACGGCATAGCTTTTAATGCTTTGCGTATCTCCGGCCACATGGGCTGGATATTGTATTCATTATCTGATTCGTTGATTATCCAGAGGTGATCTTCATCCTGTTGTAAAATCCCCAGCTGCCCATCATAAAATAAAACTTGGGAGTTATTCGGCGCGAAAAGATTGAAAGCGGCGTGATATTCCAAGTCAGCACCAGGGGGAATATTAACAGTTGTAGAGATAGTTCCATTCTCTTGCACAGCAAAAAAAGGGAGTATTCCTTTCTCAGTATTTTTGGTAATGTAGATACCTGGGATTAACCCAGCCCGATTTTGCAGCCCGGTTTGTAATTCTTGCCAATAGGGAGCGATAGTATAATTATGTTTTGATGGATTTCTAACCCGCAAACTCTTCTCTTCAACAACAGCACAGACATAGAAACCTGCACTGTCAAGGTAGATAGGGAATTCATTCGGTTGCCAAAAGCGTTGTTTTTCTTTTGTTAATTCATTTTTTTCAATTTGGAACAGGCGCAGGTCTATTGCCTCATACATCAGCCGATGACCTATGGTATTAGGATGAGACGAGTCAAAGGATGTCCCCTCTTGCCAACGTCCATAACCGTTATCTACTGCTGCTAACCAGTCCAAAATCGGTACATCCCAATTTAACATTCGGTTGTGTGTATCCTTTAACAACCAATCATGTTCGGGTAAATAATCACCATGGGGATAGACTCCCCCTAAAATTGGACGTGCGCCCAGTGTCCGGGTCATTTTTACCAACTGCTGCAAACCACTTTCAAACCGTCGCTGTACTGCCCTTCTTTCGTGAGGAGAACAATAGCCTAACCCTTCGTTACCCAAAGATAAGGCAATAATTACTACATCCGGTTTTTCTGGAGTGACAACGGAGGCAAATCTGGCGATGGTTCTACTGACATTTGCGCCTGACTCTGATAAATTTATGACTTGATGTCCATATTTTTGCTGTAAATCCTGTGCCAATAGCCAAGCCCAGCCTTTCAATAACCAAGCTTTATGTCCCAAAGCCACAGAACTGCCAATCACGACGATTTTCAGACCGCATGACTCTTTTTTTAGGGTTTTATTGTCAATATATTCACTGAAATAACCAAAGGCATAAGGTTGTAAATAACCATAAACACCATCATCTACAACAATAGTACCGGACTGTTCTTCAGGATTAATTGGTAACCAGCGATTTGCACCTATAGCTTCCCATTGTCCATGTCCTTGGGCATCAATGCGTACATACTTGTATTCGACTTTTTGGTAATTATTCAAGGCCAAAGACGGCTGAAAGTTAATTTCTTGATCTGTCCACCATAAAGGATAGCAATCACCACTGGTACGGAGATGAACACATTTGGTAATGTCCCACAATCCCAATTCGGGAGTAGAACCGACGATACCAATGGATTCACCAGTTTGTGTATATGCAGTCACCTGGAATTGATACATGGTTTTTTGCTGATTTAGGGATACAATACTTTATGGAAAGGCTGAATCCTTGCAGATACTTTGACAGTATATCATATATCACACCTAGCGAGGATGAAAAATATCTGGAAAATTACCCAGGTTGTCAATTGATTAGCCACTGTATAAAAATTATCTAAAACTAGTAAAGTATAGACACATCTGGACACCGATCATCTTAGTGTTTATTTCCTGCTTCACTGTAGTCTCAAGATGACTCTTGAGAGGTTTGTCTACTCCACAGGCTGATACAGTAGAGCTTACCGCTATATCTGACCGTAAAAACCCTACTAGTCAAATTCGCCAACTCAATCACAAAGATTTTCTAAGCCTGTGGCAAAATTTAGTAAAGTTGTCATAGAATTTTATTCTATTATTCTCAACATGACTGTATCTATTCCTAATCTCCCTAGTCTTTACGAAGCTTTCTCCACAGAAGCCAAATGGCAGAAGTTCTGGGAAGATAACCAGGTTTACAAGGCCGACCCCAACCACAAAGGTGAACCCTACTGTGTCGTTATCCCCCCACCTAATGTTACTGGTAGTTTGCACATGGGTCACGCCTTTGAAGGGGCTATCATTGACACCCTGGTGCGTTACCACCGCATGAAAGGACGCAATACCCTGTGGTTACCGGGAACTGACCACGCTAGTATAGCAGTGCAAACGATTCTAGAAAAACAACTCAAAGCCGAGGGGAAAACTCGTCATGATTTGGGACGGGAAAAGTTCCTAGAACGGGCTTGGCAATGGAAGGCGGAATCTGGTGGGACAATTATTAATCAGTTAAAAAGGTTAGGGGTATCTGTAGACTGGACCAGGGAACGCTTTACTTTAGATGCGGGTTTATCAAAGGCTGTTTTAGAAGCGTTTATTCGTCTCCATGAAGAGGGGTTAATTCACCGTAGTAACTATTTAGTCAATTGGTGTCCTGCTTCGGGTTCGGCTGTGTCTGATTTGGAGGTTGAACCTAAAGAGATAAATGGTAATTTATGGTACTTCCGTTATCCCCTCAGTGACGGTTCTGGTTTTCTGGAAGTGGCTACAACTCGCCCAGAAACAATGTTGGGTGATACAGGAGTGGCAGTTAACCCCAATGATGATAGGTATAAACATCTGATTGGTAAAACCGTAACTTTACCGATTATGAACCGAGAAATCCCCATTATTGGTGATGAATTGGTGGACGCGACCTTTGGGACAGGTTGTGTTAAAGTGACTCCAGCCCATGACCCCAATGATTTTGAAATGGGTAAACGTCATGATTTACCGTTCATTAATATTATGAATAAGGACGGTACACTCAATGAAAATGCAGGGGATTTTCAAGGTCAAGACCGCTTTGTTGCTCGTAAAAACTTGGTCGCTAGGTTAGAAATTGAAGGCGTTTTAGTTAAAGTTGAAGAATATAAACATACAGTACCTTATAGCGATCGCGGTAAAGTCCCTGTTGAACCTTTACTTTCTACCCAGTGGTTTGTCAAAATCCGCCCTCTGGCTGATAAAACCTTAGATTTCCTCGATAGCCAAGATTCCCCGGAAATAGTCCCCCAACGTTGGACTAAAGTTTATCGTGATTGGTTAGTAAATTTACGTGACTGGTGTATTTCTCGTCAATTGTGGTGGGGGCATCAAATCCCCGCTTGGTATGCTATTAGCGAAACTGAAGGGGAAATTACGGATACAACTCCTTATTTTGTCGCCCGAAACGAAGAAGAAGCCTTAGAAAAGGCTAAAATCCAATTTGGGGAAGATGTCCAATTAATACAAGACCCCGATGTTTTAGATACTTGGTTTTCTTCGGGACTATGGCCATTTTCTACATTAGGTTGGCCGGAAGAAACGGAAGACCTAACCACATATTACCCGACTACTACCCTAGTGACTGGTTTTGATATTATCTTTTTCTGGGTAGCAAGAATGACAATGATGGGTACACATTTTACTGGGAAAATGCCCTTTAAAACTGTGTATATTCATGGTTTAGTTCGGGATGAAAATAATAAGAAAATGTCGAAATCTGCAAATAATGGTATTGACCCATTATTGTTGATTGCCAAATATGGAACGGACGCTTTACGGTACACTTTAATTAAAGAAGTTGCTGGCGCTGGTCAAGATATTCGTTTAGAATATGACCGGAAAAAAGATGAATCTATTTCTGTCGAAGCTTCTCGCAATTTTGCCAATAAATTGTGGAATGCAGCCAGATTTGTGATGATGAATTTGGACGGACAAACTCCAGCCCAATTAGGTCAACCAGTTCCCAGAGAATTAAGTGATAAGTGGATTCTTTCCCGTTTTAACCAAGTTGTTAAACAAACAAATCATGACATTGATAATTATGGTTTAGGAGAAGCAGCAAAAGGACTTTATGAATTTATTTGGGGTGATTTCTGTGATTGGTATATTGAGTTAGTAAAATCCAGATTACAGAAAGATGCAGACCCTATATCTCGCAAAATTGCCCAACAAATCATCGCTTATGTTTTAGAAGGGATCTTAAAATTACTACATCCCTTTATGCCTCATATTACTGAGGAAATCTGGCAAACTCTCACCCAACAACCGGCAGAAAATCCCCAACTTTTACCTTTACAATCCTATCCTGAACCCGATTATCATCTAATTGATTCAGCATTGGAAACCCAATTTGATTTATTAATTGACACAATTCGCACAATTCGTAATTTACGGGCAGAAGCAGATATTAAACCAGGGGTAAAAATTACTGCAAATTTGCAAAGTGAAAGCGAAAATGAAAGGTTTATTCTCACTGCGGGACAGGCTTATATTCAAGATTTAGCCAAAGTCGAAAAATTGACAATTGTTGATACTAATCCTGTTGTGATTCCCGCAGAAACTCCACAAGTTGAAGATAGTAAATATTGGAGTGGAATCACGATCATTGCTGTAACTATTCTGGGTTTTATCGCTTTGCGAGTAGCTTTATTTGTGGGAAATACTGCCTTAGATATTCCCATTTTTGGCACTAGTTTTGAACTAATTGGTTTGGGTTATGTCGGTTGGTTTGCTTTCCGCTATTTACTCAATGCTGAAACAAGAAAAGAGTTTTTTGCAAAATATTTTCCAGCTAGTCAAACACCAACTGAACCACAAGTTTTACCAACAGTAACCGAGAATGAAACAGAAAATTCCATTGCCGGTGTTGTCGGCACTGTACAGGTAGTAATTCCCTTAAAAGGAGTTGTAGATATTGAAGTTGTGCGGGCTAAATTGGAGAAAGCTTTGCAAAAAGCTGAAGCTGAAGCCCAATCTTTGACTGCTAGATTAAGCAATTCTAAATTTGTGGATAAAGCCCCCGCAGATGTGGTACAAAGTGCTAGAGAGACTTTAATAGAAGCCGAAAAACAAGCAGAAATTTTACGCATACGTCTGAAGACGTTTTTGTAAACATCTCTTGGGTAGCTTTGTTTAAGTATAATGGGTAATTGGTAATTATTCGTTATTCTAGAAGTGTCTCCGCTATGTAGAGACGTTCCATGGAACGTCTCTACCACGGAAACGTCTCTACCACGGAAACGTCTCTACCACGGAAACGTCTCTACCACGGAAACGTCTCTACCACAGAAACATCTCTACCACGGTCAACCTGACCTTCTGGGACGCACCTTCAACAGTTTTCGGCATTTTCCTGAAAATAGATAATATAAATAATAGAGGCGTTATGGGGTTTGATGGGGATGAATTGGAAAGAAAAACTAGAACAATTACAAGCTTTATTTCAGGAAATTGACCAGGCTTTGATAGCCTATTCTGGGGGAGTTGATAGTACATTAGTGGCTAAGATCGCTTATGATGTTTTAGGCGATCGCGCATTGGCTGTAACTGCGGTTTCTGCTTCTCTATTACCAGAAGAATTAGAAGACGCGAAAATTCAAGCCGCAACTATTGGCATAGCTCACAAAATAGTCCAAACTCAGGAAATGGACAATCCCAATTATACATCTAATCCGGTAAATCGTTGTTATTTTTGTAAAAGTGAATTACATGATACACTAAAACCCTTGGCTTTAGAATTAGGTTATCCTTATGTAGTAGATGGGGTAAATGCAGACGATTTACATGATTATCGTCCCGGAATCCAAGCTGCAAAAGAAAGAGGTGTAAGATCACCTTTAGCAGAAATTGGGGTGACTAAAGCCGAAGTTAGACAAATTTCCCAACAACTAGGTTTACCTTGGTGGGATAAACCGGCTCAACCTTGTTTAAGTTCCCGCTTTCCCTACGGTGAAGAAATTACTATAGCCAAATTGCAGCGGGTAGGTAGGGCAGAAATTTATTTACGAAACCTGGGGTGGCAAAATTTCCGGGTACGTTCGGAGGGTGATACAGCTAGAATTGAATTATCACCAGATAAAATTAAAGACTTTGTGACAACGACAGATTTACCAAGTCTAGTATCTGTATTTCAAAACTGGGGATTTATCTATGTAACTTTGGATTTAGAGGGTTATCGTAGTGGTAAACTAAATCAGGTCTTGCCTCAAGTCGCTTTGAGAAAATCATAAGTAGGGCTTGCTGAAAAAGTTGTCTGTGAGGGCAGGGAACAGGGAACAGTTTTAACTGTCTGGATATCCTCAATTTTCCAAATCCGATCAAGAAAAATGCACTTATTTTAAGACACCATCTTCCTTCGCGCCTTTGCTACTTTGCGCCTTTGCGCGAAACAAAAACCTTGGTTCGTTTACCAGCAAAATCGCTGTCATCTCATCTGTTCGGCATTTAGATTGTATAATCTAAATCAGTCTAATTCTTGGGGGTGTGGGCTGTACGGGTGATGTTTCCAGATTACTGAAACTCAAGGTGAGGGAATTTTCTCCCATAGACAGAAAAATGGGAGGAAGGGTCATAGAGGTTAGGGTTGGGGATTGGAAGCTCAAAGGCAATTGTGATATTATATTAGTTAATTCCAGAGGAAAAAAGGAGTCTAGTGGCGGAAAGAAAGATGGGAGTTCTAAGCCCGGTTGTGTAGGCGTTGTTGGCTCGGTCGGACTCGTACTATTTGCAGATGTACTGATAATAATTTGCCGAACTTGAATCTCCGTTAAGTTAGGGTTAGCACCAAGCATGAGGGCAACAACACCGGCAATGTGAGGGGCTGCCATAGAAGTACCAGAGTAATTAGCATACTGATTATTAGGTACTGTGGAGTAAACATCAACTCCTGGAGCGGTAACGTATGCAATTTCTTGAGAACCAGAACGGTTAGAAAAGTTCGCAAGGTTATTATTTTGATCTACCGCACCGACGGCAATTCCTGAATTATAGGCATAGCGAGCAGGATAGGATGGTATTGAGTCGCCATTATTACCTGCTGCCATAACCACAATTACGCCTTTGCTGCTGGCATATTCAATGGCTGATTTCAGGCTATCATTACCAGAGTCTCCCCCTAGACTGAGATTAATGACTTTCGCGCCATTATCAACTGCATAATAAATGCCTTTGGTGATGTTTGAGTAAGAACCTGAGCCATTGGCATCTAGGGCTTTGACGGGCATAATTTGGGAATTATAAGCAATACCAGTAACGCCAATACCGTTGTTTTCTGCGGCTATAGTTCCAGAAACATGAGTTCCATGGCCATTATTATCTAACACATTGTTGTTGTTATTATCAAAATTCCAACCCCTAACATCGTCAATATAGCCGTTACCATCATCATCTATCCCATTACCTGCTATTTCTTTGGTATTGATCCAAATATTATTTTTTAAGTCTTCATGGTTGTAGTCTACGCCAGTGTCTATAACAGCTACAATAATTCCTTGTCCTGTATGTCCATTATTCCAGGCCGTGGGAGCTTTGATCATATCTGCACCCCAGTTATTACCACCCAAGTTAGGAACATCTTCATAAGGACTACCACCAGCGGCTTTACTCACTGCTAATCCTGCATTCACTAGTCCATAGCCATTGTTTGAGTTATAATTACTATTGGTGACAACTAACTGATCTGGGGAAAAAGAACTATGATTACCCCAACCCATAATATTAGTAGTGCGATTTTCAAAGGCATTAGTTTGGCAAATAGCTGTATATTTGATTTCGTTATCAAATGACATAAGTGTTTAATCCCTAAAAACAGCAATATTCTCTTTGACAAGGTAATTTTGTCAAAATCTGCGAATACAATAATTTAAAATTGTCAGTTATTACCCTCTTTTAATTAATACTATGAATTATTGATCTAAAAAGATGCTTCAATTACAATTTGCTTATTATTTAATAAGCATATTATTTAATAAGTAGTTTTGATGATCAAAATAAATTGAGATTTGATGACATACAAATCATCTAAAAACTAAAACTATTTTTCCCTATTTCCTATTCCCTATTGCTTTTCGCTGAGTTTGATAAATGTGAATTTGGTCGCTTAAACCCCCAACACCAGGAATATCATAACCATAAAGCCGGAAACCCTTACCCACAGAATTAGTTAAAACTTCTGAACCTTTACCTTGATAATACACGGGAACTGGACGATTACTATGATTTCCCCAACCATATTTAATCTGAGGATTAGAACCCCAAAAATGAGCCGCTTTTATAGAATCAGATTCAGCGGTTAAAGCTTCTGCACCTTTTTCTTTGAGTAATTCAGAAAAGTTAGGATTTAAAGTCAGATAATGATCATGATCAGCAGTGACAATGAGCAGATTATTTTCCCAACCACCATTATTTTTAATCCAGTCAATTGTCGTTTTTACAGCTTTGTCAAAATCCAATACTGTCCCAATCATATTATCTAGATTATCATCATGGGCAGCCCAATCAATATCACCACCTTCTACCATTAACCAAAATCCATCTTTATCTTTCGATAAAACTTCTAAAGCAGCTTTGGTTAAATCATTAAGTGTGGGATTTTCATTAATTTCTTTGGTTATAAAAGATTTATCGGTTTCCCCAGGAAGCAAAGGCCGAACTGTATCCGGGTTTTTTCCTTGAGAACCAAACAGGGAAAAAATACTCAAACCCGTATTACTATAATCCCCATTGGCCGTACTTACAGGCAGATTTCCCTCTTGTCCCCTAGCTCCATATAATCCTAACAGGCGATCGCCCTGATTTGGATCTAATTTAGCCGCAGTCATCGCTAATTTTTCAGCCGCATCTTTTCCTCGTTCTAAAAATGTGTAATTATAACGGTTTTGATTGGGGTTCTTACTCAACTCTGTATAAGTCGTTTTTGTGATATATTCAAATTTAGTCGGAGGTTCTACACCCGTAGGTAAAGGTTGACTATTAGCACCCGTAAGCGGATGACCACCACCTAAAATTACCGTTGGTTGATATATGCGAAGTTCCTGCTGGAGAATATTATCCAAAGTCGGATAATCACCATCATATTTATTGCGACGATTAACATTAGCTGCTGCTGCTCCTGGTGTAGCATGATCTACAGGCACAGAGGTGACAATTCCCGTAGATTTACCATGATCAGCCGCAGTTTTCAGAATAGTTTCTAAGGGTTTTTCAAAAATATCAACGGAAATAGCGTTATTATAGCTTTTTACTCCTGTATACAAAGTAGTTGCTGTATTAGCCGAATCAGGATAACTATACTTAATATATTCGGGATCATTACCAGGTGTCCAAGGATTTATTCCCCCCCTTTGAGGATCATAACCTACCAAATTACCCACCGCATTGGAATTAAGATTTTTTTCTCCCCCAGATGGTGTATTTCCGGGATTAAATTTGGGTTGGAATTTAAACCCTGGTAAAATAGGACTAGCACCTGTAATCGGATTAGAACCAGATAATGCGGAGTTATTTGTGCTGAAAACCCCATTACCAGGAGCAATAGTAGTACCATAGGTGGTAGCGAGAGCATAATTATCCAGAGTTTGAAAACTTAATCCTTCCCCCCGACCGGAATTGTAATTATATCCTTGCGCTATAGCCCCAGCACGAGCCATTTCCCAGCCCATACCGTCCCCAATCATCAAAATGACGTTTTTAGTCTTTGTGACAGGTGTAGCTGCCTGAGAATTGTTAATCAGGGTGATTAATATACCAGCTACAATGATCAATGCTATAGATAATAAACGGCGTTTATATCGAACTTGTGAACTAGATTTAATGACCATCGCTAAAATGCCTGCTATAAAATTGCTCTATGATGAGAGAATATTACAAAATGCAATCAAAACTTTAGATTTACTTATCATGGCGAAAATTCAGTTTGCTAGAGGTATTGAGGAAACAGTAGTTCCAGATGTCCGCTTGACAAGAGCAAAAGCAGGTGATAGTAGTACAGCAACATTTACCTTCACCAATCCTGATATCTTGGCACAAGACGGTAAAATCGAACCTACCGGACTTTATTTAATTGACGAAGAAGGAGAAATTAAGATTAGTGCAGTTCAGGGTAAATTTGTCAACGGTAAACCAGAATCTTTAGAAGCAGTTTATGTTATGCAGTCTAAAGAAGAATGGGAACGGTTTATGCGGTTTATGAATCGCTATGCTGAAGAAAATGGACTAGGATTAAGTAAATCTTAAATTAGGGTTTGCTGAAAAAGTTGCCTGTGAGGGTAGGGAACAGGGAACAGGGTACAGGGAACAGGGTACTGGGTACATTGACTAAAATTTAAAATGTCTATGGAATTTACACCACACGCAAATACAGAAGAAATTTCTGTAAATTGTGCAGTTATTACCGTCAGTGATACCCGTTCCCCAGAGACAGATAAAAGTGGCCAATTAATTAAAGAACTACTTTTAGCTGACCATCACATCGTAGAGTTGTATCAGATTATCAAAGATGAGTCAAGAGAAATTACAGCCCAGATGGAAGTTTTGGCTGAATATCCTTGTATCAGCGCTGTAATTTTTAATGGGGGAACGGGAATTGCTCCCAGAGACACTACCTATGATACCTTAGAAAAGTTATTAGAAAAAACTTTACCAGGATTTGGGGAATTATTTCGGTTTTTAAGTTATCAAGAAATTGGTTCACGGGCTATGGCTTCCCGCGCTGTTGCTGGTGTTTATAAAAATAAAATTATTTTTTCTCTTCCTGGTTCTAGTAATGCTGTGCGACTGGGTATGGAAAAATTGATTTTACCGGAATTGGTGCATTTAGTTAAACAGGTCAAATAAACCTCAAACCCTGATAAATCAAAAGTGTGTTAAGCCCCCATACCAGAATAGCGTTTTAAACCCTTACGCCATAAAAAACGATTAGCGCCTAAAAATACAAGAAACCAACCAATAATTGACAAAAATCCCCTAGTTAAATTTACAGGTAGTCCCACCAAAATACTCGCAGGGAAATTAATCATGTAGGGAAAAGGTGTTAACATAACTATGTTTCTGATATTTTCGGGAAAGACATCTAAAGGTGCTATTAAACCCGATAAAAATAGAAAACACAACATCCATAAATTTTCTAAAGCTGCTGCTCTTTCTGTCCAAAATGCCAACATAGCAACGGTATATTGAATGATAAATCTTAAAGCAAAAGCCATAATTGCTGCTAAGATAAATAGGCATAAATTACCTATATCAGGAAACCAAAAGGCTTGGGGATAGAGAACAAAAAAGAATGTGGATAAAAGTAATACAAAAGGCATTCGAGCGACTCTTTCACCTAAATGACTACCAAGATGATGCCAAATTGGATCTAAAGGCTGTAATAATTTTAGAGAAAGTTTACCTTCTAATATTTCTTTTTCAAAGTCATAAATTACCCAAACCACACTAATTTGTTTAGTCAGGAAAACAGCAAAGAAATACCGAGCAAAATCTACAGGTTGAAACCCAAATTTACCACTTTCGGCTGCTTGTACCCAAATACCCATCATAATCATTGGTAGAGAACCTGCTAGAACCCAGAGGATTAATTCTGAGCGATATTCCAGCATATAAGCATAGTAAACTGACAGTAAAGTTAAGGCTTTTTTAATCGCTTTTTTCATGGTTATTTATGGGGAGAGGTGATAAGTAACAGGTTACAGTTACAGGTTACAGTCCAGTCCCCTCCCCTTAGTAAGGGGAGGGTTAGGGTGGGGTTTTCAAATAAATCCTTTTTCAAAAACTCGGCCAATTACCTCTTCTACTGGTGGTTCTGTAACTGTTAAATCTACCACTGCTAAATCAGCTAAAATCCGGGATACAGTCTGAGTTAATGCTTCTTGCTGAACAATAAATCTCACTGTTCTTCCTTCTACCATTTGCACATCACCATAGGACATAAGTTGTGCTAATGGTAATACTTGAGCTAATTCGACATAAATTTCTCGATAGGGAGCAAAACTTTCTAATAATCCCTCTAAACTACCATCATACATTAATTTTCCTTCGTGAATTAATAATACTCGTGGACACAAAGCTGTAATATCAGCCATATAATGACTGGTTAGTAATATTGTGGCTTGATAAAGTTGATTATATTCCTTTAGAAATTGACGTACTCCCACTTGAGCATTAACATCTAACCCTAAAGTGGGTTCGTCTAAAAATAAGACTTGGGGACGGTGTAAAAGTGCTGCTAATATTTCAGCTTTCATTCTTTCCCCTAATGATAATTTTCGCACTGGTTGAGTTAGTTTACCTTCTAAACCCAACATTTCTGTTAATTCCCCAACGCGACGCTGAAATTCTTTATCAGAAATATTATAAACTGCGGCGTTAATTCTGAGAGAATCTAAGGCAGGTAAATCCCAGATTAATTGCTGTTTTTGTCCCATGACTAAGGTGATTTTTTGCAGAAATGTTTCCTGACGACGAAAGGGAACAAATCCACCAACCTTAACTAGACCACTCGAAGGATGAATTAATCCTGTTAGCATTTTTAAAGTCGTAGTTTTCCCTGCACCATTGGGACCTAAAAAACCGACAATTTCCCCAGGTTCAATAGTAAAGGAAACATCTTGAACGGCTTTAATTAAACGATAATTACGACGAAAAAAGTGGGTAATTGTTCCTCTTATTCCTGGATTTTTAATTGCTACTGGATAGGATTTATTCAGATTTTCTGCAACAATAATTGACATAAGGGGATAGGTAAGTAGGTTGGCGTTAAAAATTGTCGTTATGACAAGGGAACAGGGAACAGGGAACAGGGAACAGGGAACAGGGAACAGGGAACAGGCTTCGCTGTGACGGTTTTGGGCAACTTTACTTTTCGTTACTTACAGCATTTTCCGCACTGATGAGGTACAAAATTGAATCATGAAACTCTTGTGGTGCGGGCATCTTGCCCGCTAGATATGTACCTTATAACACCGGGAAGTGCTGTATGTCGGTTTTTTTCCGCTCACCTACTTAATAGAGAATATTATATATTAAGTATTGCATAATTAAGAGCTACAGCATCGAAAAAATAACCTGCAAATTTGGATTGATCCACATTTGCAGGTTTTGAATTTATTTTCCTGAAAAATTCGATGATTAAATCTGCTTATTTTATGCTGATAATACAAACAAAAGCGAGAACAGCAGCAATCATATAAAAAACTGCCACTACTTGTAATTCAGACCAACCAGTTAATTCTAAATGATGATGTAAAGGAGCCATTTTAAATAATCGCTTACCCTTACCGTCTGGTCCTTTGGTCGCTTTATAATAACTGACTTGAGCCATAACAGAAAGGGTTTCTACAAAGAAAATCCCACTCAGGATAAACAATGATACTAAAGAATTTGTCACCAACGCGACAGCAGCTAAAGCCCCACCCAGGGCTAAAGAACCAGTGTCACCCATGAAAACACTAGCTGGGTTGCGGTTATAGGCTAGAAATCCTAAGCAGCTACCACTGACAGCAGCACAGAAAACCATCAAGTCGGGAGAAGTTGGGCCAATGATCACACCCAATGCGAAAATAGCGATCGCTACTGTTCCCGCTGCTAAACCATCCACACCATCTGTTAAATTAGTAGCATTGCTCTCCGCGACTAAGACAAAACCCGCTAGAGGCCAAAACAACAGTCCTAAAGGCAAGGATAAACCCGCCCAAGGCAAATGAATATTAGTTATGCTAAAATCACCTTTAAGCATCAGCCAGAAACAAAACAGCGCCCCGAAGATAACTTGTAAAGCCAATTTCGTCTTAGGAGATATGCCTTTATTTGATTTACGCCGCAAAATTTGCCAGTCGTCTAACCAGCCAATTAAACCGTAACTCAGAGTTAAAGCGGAAACGGCAACTACATCTTGAGAAAAGTTAGATAGTATACAAGCAACTACCACGGCCACAGGGATAAAAAATATACCCCCCATCGTTGGAGTTCCTGCTTTTTTTAAATGTGCTTGAGGTCCATCTTCCCGGATAATTTGCCCGGTTTTTAGTGCTTGTAAAATAGGTATTACCTGCTGGCCAAGGATACCCACAATTACAGCAGACAAGAAAAGAGGCAAGGTTAAGGAGGTAGTATACCAGGGATTCCTCTGCCCCACCCAATCTAAAATCAAGGAAGTTGTAGTTAGTAACATTGTTAGCATTGAGGCTAACCTAATTCCCGAAAAATTCAAACCTTGGTTAGGAGATAATTTAAACTTAGCGTCCACAAAAAAAATCCTTCACTCCACACTTATAAAAAACCTAAATCAAACAATATTGTCAATATTTGGTGTCCGTAGTTTCCAAAATACTCACACCTAATCTTCATCAATAGTTATATCATCGTCGTCATCGTAATCAATATCACCAATTCCGTCGTCTGCAATCAGAAAATCGGATATTACTTCTACATCTTCCCGGGAGTCTGTTTCATGGACTTCACGGGCTATCAGTCGGCCACTTAGTCGTAACCAGTCTAACATGGAGGATTCCTGTTTGACGGGAATAACCGCTGCTCGCTGGTTTCTGGGCGCTTCGCGTAGGGGAGAATCTAACATATCAACAATCACACCTAAAGGTTTATCTAACTAGACATTAACAGTCTATCATTTGATACGAGTTATTTTATCCTTGATTCAACTCTTTAATTGCTTTATCCGAATTAAACAAAATCAACAAAATTTTTATCCTTTTCATGGAGTTATTCACTTAGTTAGGAAATAGTGGCTAAAAAGTCCAGATTTTAGAGTTGTATGCTTATAGATAGGGGACATCTATATCTCCTTGATACTGTTTCAGTATGTATACTCTTGAGGCAAAAAACAATGATAGGTAAGTCAAATCTCATAGATATAGTTGCTGGCACAAATCGCGGTTTGTTGGTCAATGCAGCACAACAACAAGCTATTTTAGCAGCGATCGCTAACCTTGAAGATTTTAATCCTACACCAAGTCCCCTAGCAGCTAGTAATTTACTAGAAGGCAACTGGCGACTACTATACACTACAAGCAAGGCTTTATTAAACATAGATCGTCTGCCATTTTGTCAACTCGGTCAGATTTACCAATGTATTCGGGTAGAAACTAACAGTGTTTATAACATAGCTGAGATCTACGGTATTCCTGCCTTAGAGGGATTAGTCAGCGTTGTTGCTAAATTTTTACCAGTATCACAATCTCGTGTACAGGTTAAATTCCAGCGTTCTATCATTGGTTTACAGCGTTTAATTGGCTATACAACACCTGGGAATTTTGTCCAACAAATTGAATCTGGACATTTTCAAAATAAATTAGCTTTTGATTTTCCCATTCAAAGTCAACAACAACAAGCTTGGTTAGATATCACTTATCTAGATGATGACCTCCGTATTGCCAGAGGTAACGAAGGTAACGTTTTTGTATTGAGTAAGACATAAAACATTTTGCAAGAAGTCTTTGCCAACGAAGTTACACTATTGCCTCTACTATGTCAAGAGGTCATTGACAAGATTAGCAACTTATTACCCATCAAAACCGACCAATTTGATAAATAACTTAACAAAACCCAAGGATACGCCTCTGTTGTTGTAGAGTGAGAACAATCAGCCCTACTTTACGGCATTCATTCTTCAAAAGGGAAGATACATCATGGTTCAACGTGCTTCTAGGGTCCGTATTATGCGTCCTGAGTCCTACTGGTTTCAGGAAGTTGGTACAGTCGCTTCTATTGAAAAAAGCGCCATCAAATACCCTGTAATTGTCAGATTTGACAAAGTTAACTACTCTGGTGTTAATACTAGCAACTTTGCTGTAGATGAATTAATCGAAGTAGCACCGCCCGCTGCTAAAGCAAAGTAAACAGCCAACCGACAGGAGTTTGATTAAAAGTAGCCTACGCTAACAATTAATCATATCACCAGGACTTACGCAAGATATCACTGATAGTCTGCATGGTGTGACCATAAGCCCCATTCTCGTGGTAATTGGTGAATTACCTCTACTTTCTTTGTGTTTTGCGTAAGTCTTGACTAGATTTTGGGCAGATGTTATCACTCAAGTCTAGTAAAATATCCTATCCATTCTGTCTTGAACTATACGTTTTTTTAAAATATTATTTACCTTCATGCCTGAATTGCCCGAAGTTGAAACAGTCCGCCGAGGTTTAAATCAATTCACCCTGAATCGAGAAATTACAGATGGAAATGTCTTGCTAGAACGCACTATTGCCTATCCATTTTCTGCTAATGAGTTTATTGATAAAATTAAAGGCACTAAGATAACTACCTGGCATCGTCGAGGCAAATATCTGATCGCTCAACTTAGTACCCATTCTTTCTTGGGTGTTCATTTACGAATGACTGGTCAATTATTATGGGTAGAACAAAATCAACCTTTACATAAACATACCAGAGTTCGCTTATTTTTCTCCGAAGGTCATGAATTGCGCTTTGTTGACCAGCGCACTTTCGGACAAATGTGGTATGTTCCTAATGACATGACTGTAGAAAACATTATTACAGGTTTAGCCAAATTAGCCCTTGACCCCTTTGACCCAGAATTTACAGTAGAGTATTTTGCCAGTAAATTAAAAAAATCCCGTCGTCCCATTAAAACTGGATTATTAGATCAGTCGGTGGTGGCAGGATTAGGTAATATTTATGCTGATGAAGCTTTATTTAAAAGTGGTATTTTACCTACAACCCTTGGTATAGAATTACAAATTCCCCAAATTGAACTGTTGCGAATTGCTATGATTGAGGTTTTATCAGCTAGTATTGCCGTAGGTGGCACAACTTTTAGTAATTTTCTCAGCGTTCAAGGCGTTAACGGTAATTATGGCGGTGCTGCTTGGGTTTATAATCGGGCAGGGGAATCTTGTAAAATTTGTGGTAACATCATACAGCGAATTAAATTAGGTGGTCGTTCTAGCCATTTTTGTTCTCATTGTCAAAAATAATCATGTTTCGCACCAATACCCAAAGACTTCCCCAAAATTTGCAAATAAATAATAAAAAACCGCGAAAAAAGAGAATTGGGGGGTTGACAATGCCCTTGAAATCTGTTATCATGTAACTGACGAGGAAGAACTACGATCTTATAAAATAAGATGTAAGAGTTTGCTGCCAATGGGTTGACTTGAAAATCGGCGGTTATTTGTTTTAATGAAAGAAATTAGCCTTAGGTTGAAGTTACAAGATAAAATTTCCAGTAAAGGCGTTTATTTTGGAACGAAGGTAACTTATGGCTGTGAAAAAAGGGAATATGGTTCGCGCTATTCGGGAAAAGTTGGAAAATAGTCTGGAAGCTAAAGCTAGTGATTCCCGCTTTCCTAGTTATTTATTTGAAACTCAAGGGGAAGTTGTTGATATCAAGGGTGACTATGCTTTGGTTAAGTTTGGACGAGTACCAACGCCAAATATTTGGTTAAAATTAGAACAGTTGGAAGAGTTCGTTTAATCACTCTCAAGTCCTTTTCAGATCCCCGACTTCTTCAAGATGTCGGGGATTTAATTACGTATATTTGCGGTTTATTTTTGTTTTCATAATTTTCAGCGATATGTCACGAATATTGAGAAAATTAACGATATTTTAGCTGTGGTTGCATAAAAAACACAATCTTTATTATAATAATTTAGTCATTTAACACACATCATCATGAGTTCAAAGAATAAGGATTTACAGGGGAGTTACGCTAAAACTCGCTTACTGCTTGCATTGTGGGAATTAGGAGCAAATGAACAGAAGGTAGCTAGGGGTAAATTAGGCAAGCGGGTGGTGTCTAAGGGTCAGAAAATAACCGACTATCAAGGTATTTTAGAGGATTTGCAAGGGCAGGGAGCTATTACTATCCTTAAAAAAGGATCGGCAATTAGTTATACTCTGAATTCACCAATCGGTTTAGATGTGTTAGGTGCTGGTTTGCGTAGTGATGAGTTTGAGTTTGAATCAGGTAAGACTATAGGGACGTGGGTAGCTAATGCGCTATTGCGGTGGTTTCGTCAGGTTGGTGTGGTTGTAAACAAGACCGTCGTATTAGATAATGGGGTTAAGGTTGAGGTAATTGGTTCTTATGAAGAGTTTAAATTAGAGATTCTTGGTTTATTTGACAAGCTAGATAAAAGCTATAGTCATGCTGGGTTAGTTCCTATTTGGCAAATACGCAAAGAGGTAGGAAATCGGTTACAACGTGATCAATTTAATACTTGGATCATGGATATGCAAGCAGAGCAATTATTATATCTTCAAAGTGGAGAAGCACG
>LJOT01000850.1 GCA_001672075.1 Anabaena sp. CRKS33 | reverse complement strand
ATTATCTGGTTGACCGGGAAACCAGTTAATGTAAGTAGATATTTCATTACTTGCCCATTTGAACTGGCCTTCTATTACTTTATCTGTTAAGCCAATCCACAACTGTTCATTACCACCAAAGGCACTGACTAAGAAGTTTTGCTCTGCTGCTGTGTTAATAGTGACAAGATTTCCGCCTAAACTTAGGGCTTGAGCTTGAGCGTCTTCCCATGTACCGAAATTGGTGAGGAGATACTGACTGCCATTGTAGTTAAATATGCTGTCATCATTAAGAATAGTTCCCGTGACGGCTGTGGTTGTACCAACAGTGTAACCTGTTCCTGAAGCTAAAGTTAAAGCCACAGTTTCATTACTTTCAACGGTGGTATCTGCTGTGGGGTCAATAGTTAAGATTGCGGTACTCGAACCAGCCGCAAAGGTGATGGTTTTACCTGTTCCCGGTGTTGCTCCTGTATAGTCGCTACTGTTTGCTGTGCCAGTAATACTGTAGCTAACAGTTAAGGGGTTGGTTGTCGCTCCT
>LJOT01000849.1 GCA_001672075.1 Anabaena sp. CRKS33 | reverse complement strand
CTTCTTTGTTTTCTGAAAACAGTTCTATTATTAATTCTTTCAGGGTTTGTTTAAGTTGATTGCGTTCTAAGGATAGGTTAGACATAATTATCACCATAATGTATATATTATAAATTATATCTTATTTTAAATGTCAGTCAAGCAAGACTTAATAAAAATGGGTTAAATAAGTCAATACCTTTGTCAATTTTCCAAATATAGGGCAGAAACCCAATACAATCTTTACTAGATTAACACTTGTTCCCTGTCTCTGACAGGGAATACAGTTAATGAGGCTTTGCCTTATATTAATGTTAGCATAAGGCAGAGCCTTTTGATCGCATTCCCAGGTAGAACCTGGGAACGAGGAGAAGATGGAAGTTTCTTAATTCCTTTGTTTGTTGTGCGTTACGCTGTCGCTAACGCACCCTACAAATTAATACTAAATCAATAATATGCTAAAATGAATAATAAACTTTAATCAGGTGATTAATCATGACACAATCTACACCCCAAAGAGTTGTTAGACGTGGGAGGGTAT
>LJOT01000848.1 GCA_001672075.1 Anabaena sp. CRKS33 | reverse complement strand
GAAATATTTGGAGAATGAGAGATTTTTATTTAGCTTATCACTCCAAAGAAAAACTGACACCATTGGTGGCAGAAATTAGCTGGACTCATAATATAGTCATTTTAGAAAAGTGTAAAAATGACTTAGAACGTGAGTTTTACATGAGAATGACTCGCAAGTTTGGCTGGACAAAAAATGTTTTAATCCATCGGATTGAGAATAGAACTTATGCAAAATAGTATTCCCACAATTGCAGAACTTCAAGAATTATCTTCACAGATTCCTGAGAGAATACCTTACTTAAAAATGTTAGTTTTATTTGGTTCTAGAGCAACTGGTAATACCAAAGCCGATAGTGACTGGGATTTTGCGGTTTTATGTGATGAAGAAAAATATAACTTATACATTGAAGATCATCCATTAGCTTTATTTGCAATACCTGGAATTTTGGGAGAGATATTTAAAATCAATTCTGATAAAATTGATATTGTCAAACTTAATTATTCTTCCAAATTAATAGCCCATTTTGTAGCTCGTGATGG
>LJOT01000847.1 GCA_001672075.1 Anabaena sp. CRKS33 | reverse complement strand
GAATATGTGGACTATTCCCGTGAAGTTGCTACGGTGAAGATATTACCTGCTGGTCAAGCACTATTGAAACTTGACTCTACACAGTTACCTATTGATAATAAAGAACTTAAGTTACTGGAGAAAATAAGTAAAAGTTCTGGAAAAATAGCCCCTAGCGAAATCAAAGTTTCAGGACTAAAATCTGATGAAAGAGATGTAATCTTAAAAACCTTGAATGAACGAGGTTTGATTGCTATTGAAATTAAGATGAAAAGGCTTAAAGCTGAAGTTTGGTTAACAGAAAGAGGTATTGAGGTTTTGCGGGATGAATATATTCCCAATAAAGGTAATAATCCTGTTATTAGTTTAGATTTGCTAGGTAATTATGTGCAGTTTTTACGGAAGAATTTGCGGGTTAAGTCAGAACAAGTTTTTACTTTAGTTTCTGATAATGTGGAATCATATTCTGATATTAATAGCAATATTAGTGATGAAGAAATTTTAGAGACTATCAAGAAATTAGATCGGGAATTGGGGACAGA
>LJOT01000461.1 GCA_001672075.1 Anabaena sp. CRKS33 | reverse complement strand
GGTTGGTTAATTAATCCTAAAAATAAACAAGTAGAAATTTATCGCCAAAATCAAGAAATAGAAGTTTTAGAATCTCCTACAAGTTTATCTGGAGAAGATGTATTACCAGGATTTATTTTAGATTTGCAGCCAATTTTCTCATAAAAGGTTTTGTCTGTGTAGACGTGGTTTCTAACCGCTTTGTTGTGGAAATATCGTTAAGATGGGAGGTAGAACCTCCCGGAAAGCATTCCCAGTCGGAGACTGGGAACGAGGGAACGAGGAAAACTTTTGGAGGAGCAGAACCAGAATTCATTATCTTGTTTAATAGAAATGGGAATAATTAGCACTTTTATCTATGATAATTGGTTGCTACTTTAGTTGATAGCTTGTACCACTTTTTGGAGAGTTTCTTGATCTACAATCCAGAAATCGCGATAGTGACCAGTAAGTGTCAACCTCTTTTTTTCATCTGCCACCACGTAGCGTTTTGTGGTTGGGATAACTGTCATTCCCACGCGCTCAAAATCATAATATTTACAATACTTCCTGCTATCGGGAAATGTCAGGACTACTCCAGACAGTGGGTGTTCTACCTTTTGGGAACGGTTCTGATTTTCCTCAAAAAAGTGATCCTCCAGTTCCCGTCTACAGTAGGATGAATTATACCAGGCTGCTGTCGCCACAAATATCATAGTGTGTGCTGTTGATACTGCGTATCTGTAGTATTCGTCCCAGGCTTCGTTAAGAGAAGCAAGACCTCCAGCTGTAGGCCGGATTAGCTTCATTTCATGTCTAGTTCCCGGAATATTATCCAGTCCGAAAGTATCCAGGTAGACATTGTTAGGCTGAGTATAGCCTTTTTGTTTCATAATTTCCCGTCGCAACCACTGCCCAAACATCGCACCCCCATCAGCAGATCCAAAGCTTAAAACCACATATGTTTTACCATACCTACTCACAATCTGTTGGATTTCTTCTGCTTGGTTCATATTGTTGTAAATCTTACAGCTAAAAATACAGTATCTGCTCTACCAATCCCTCATTTATAGGCTAAAGACCATCGCTAGTTTTTTTTTCAACACAACCAACTTCTGTATGTCTTCCTTGCCTACTTGGTGTTCTCCGTTATAGTGATATTACTCACTTTTATACCTTGTTAAAACCCAGGGTTTTATAGCCTCTGCAAGCATTATGGGTAGCATTCATTCTACTTTTATAGAATGAGATATCTTGCAATAACTACAGTGAGTAACAATGTTAAATAAAACGGATAAACAGAAAAAGAAAGACTTGATGACAATAATAAATTGACAACATTCATGCCTCTTGGTGGCTTTAAAATAAAAAGTTTATCAGTTGTAATTGCGCCAGAATGTAAGTCTTTAATAAAGTTATTATATATTTCACGAAAGCTCCGTTCTTGACCCAGATAGTAAGAATCAAGTAAAAAGAAAAGCACTATCGGAATGAGGGAAATCCAAGCATAATTGGGCTTGTTCTTGTCCGCAATTACCACTAAAATGGCTGAAACCAGGGAAATACACCAAGTTTTACAGCTGGCACTGTTAGTTGCCATCCGCGTAATAATGCCTTGTAAAATGTTAAGGTAACTTTGTACAGAGTTGGAATCAGGCGTTACCTTTGTTAGTTGTGGTTCTTGACTAGAGTTACTCATTGACGTTCAAATTACTATTACTGTGTTCTAAAGTTATTGACCAGATTTATTAGATCCAGGACTTACGCAACTGGCACATTGTTAGGGTGCTTTACTACTGCATAAATCATGTAAATAACCAAATTGTTGATATCTGACGCACCCTACAACTAATAAGTAATAACTTGTCCTTCTAATTGCACAGGACTTACGCAACTGGCACATTGGTAGGGTGCGTCAGACAGTATAAATCATGTAAATAACCAAATTGTTGATATCTGACGCACCCTACAACTAATAAGTAATAATTTGTCGTTCTAATTGCAGTAAAGCTTCCACACGGGCTTCGGTTGCTGGGTGACTAGAGAATAAATTTCCCAAAAACTGCCCA
>LJOT01000846.1 GCA_001672075.1 Anabaena sp. CRKS33 | reverse complement strand
TGCGATAGCGAAGCTTACCGAAGGTATCGCTTTCGGTTATTATAAGCATTTGAGTCAATAAAATTATAACTTGTGAGTCAACAAGACAAGCTATTAGCTAAAATTCTATCAGGCGCATCTGACACAAATATATCCTTTGAGCAATTGTGTCAACTCTTGATCAGATTAGGATTTGACGAAAGAATTCGTGGTAGTCACCACATTTTTACAAAAGAAGGAGTTGAAGAAATATTGAACCTTCAACCCAAACAAGGAAAAGCCAAAGCATATCAAGTTAAACAAGTCCGGGAAATGTTACTTAAATATCAGCTAGGAGGTTAAGATGACTCTGCGCTATGAAATTAATCTCTATTGGAGTCAAGAAGACCAATCATTTATCGCAGAAGTTCCAGATTTACCGGGATGTGCTGCTGATGGAGAAACTTATCAAGAAGCACTGCAAAATATAGAAATTATTATGCAGGAATGGATAGAAACTGCTCAAGAGTTAGGTCGAAAAATTCCTGAACCTACACAGCGTTT
>LJOT01000845.1 GCA_001672075.1 Anabaena sp. CRKS33 | reverse complement strand
CTTTGGGAGAGAAACCCGCACAGAAGACCCAGTTTTGCACTTTTATGAAACATTTTTAGCTGCTTATGAATCTTCATTAAGAAAAAGTAGAGGAGTTTATTATACTCCTGAACCTGTTGTAAATTTTATTGTTGGTGCTGTGAATGATATTTTGCGGGACGAAAAAATATTTGATTTAGAAGATGGTTTGGGGAGTCGTAAGGTTACAATTCTTGACCCCGCAACGGGAACAGGAACTTTTTTATATGCAGTTATTAAACAAATTTATCTCAATGAAATAGATGATTCTAATATTCGTCGCTGGAATAAATTTTTTAGACGCAAAAAACTGTTAAGTCGTCTGTTTGGGTTTGAATTATTGATGACTCCCTATACTATAGCACATTTAAAGTTAGGTTTATTATTGTCGGATTTAGGTTATGATTTTGCACCAGAAGAAAGATTAAAAGTTTATTTAACCAATGCGTTAGAAGCAGGAATAAAATCAGGGGAATTAATTCCTGGTATTACCCAAATTATCGCA
>LJOT01000844.1 GCA_001672075.1 Anabaena sp. CRKS33 | reverse complement strand
CCTCAATTACAAAAAGCTCTGAGTTTGTTTGAAAGTGATTTCTCTCACTGACCGTGATGTACAATGCAAATAAACATGAAAATTTATCAGCAATGACTAAACCAGAAGTAAATTTAAAATCTAGCGAGAAAAGCCTAGAAGCAATGCGCCATTTTTCCGAACAATACGCCAAACGGACGGGAACATTTTTCTGTTCTGAACCTTCCGTTACCGCAGTTGTCATTGAAGGACTGGCTAAACACAAAGACGACCTCGGCGCACCTTTATGTCCCTGTCGCCATTATGAAGATAAAGAGGCCGAAGTTAACGCCGCTTTTTGGAACTGTCCCTGCGTACCCATGCGTGAACGTAAAGAATGTCACTGTATGCTATTCCTCACCCCTGATAATGATTTTGTCGGTAAGACACAAGAAATATCCATGGACACTATTAAAGAAGTTCGGGATAGTATGGGATGAATGAAACCATGCCTGACGAGTTTTGGTATGGTATAGAACAGTTCAATGCGGGAGAGTTCTATGCTT
>LJOT01000843.1 GCA_001672075.1 Anabaena sp. CRKS33 | reverse complement strand
TGTCTGCGTTGTTGGGAGAACTCTCCGGTAGCACTTTATACTTTTCTCCTTTTGCCCTTTGCACTTGTTCTTTTTACCCTTTGTTAGCGTAGCGAAGCGAAGCGTTAAAATTTTTTTGGCAAAAATGGTCTATGAGAGTGCCGAAGCGAAGCGTTAAAATTTTTTTGGCAAAAATGGTCTATGAGAGTGCCGAAGCGAAGCGTTAAATTTTTTTGGCAAAAATGGTCTATGAGAGTGCCGAAGCGAAGCGTTAAATTTTTTTGGCAAAAATGGTCTCTGAGAGTGCAAACGAGTTCATCTAAATTCAATGCTTTGATTAGTATTTAATCTATATAAAGTACATTTCGGTAAGTTTGTCTACATCTGGGTAGAATTTAAGTTGCAGTTTCAAACCCAATCCAAAATCCAAAATCCAAAATCTAAAATCCAAAATCTAAAATGGTATATCTGGGTAGAATTTAAGTTGCAGTTTCAAACCCAATCCAAAATCCAAAATCCAAAATCTAAAATCCAAAATCTAAAAT
>LJOT01000842.1 GCA_001672075.1 Anabaena sp. CRKS33 | reverse complement strand
AAATACAGATAGAGAATATAAAAAAGAACTTTATCAAAATACTTTCCGCACACCGGATTATTTTTGGTTCGACCCTTATACACTAGAATTTGCAGGTTTTCATTTATTAGATGGAGAATATCAACCTTTAGAACAAAATCAGCAAGGACATTTGTGGAGTCGTCAGCTAGGTTTATATTTAGGAATTTATCAAGGACTATTAAGGTATTTTACACCAACAGGAGAGCTAGTTCCCACACCTGAAGAAACCGCAGAAAAGGAAACTAAAAGAGCAGAAAAAGAAGCGAGAAAATCAGAACGTTTAGCAGCAAAATTGCGGGAATTAAATATAGATCCTGATACAATTTAATTAATCCCGTTGCTAATTTACTCTGTTGCTTAACCTTGGTCATGTAGTCATGTGGGTTGGGTTAAGCAACAGCGTAACCCAACAAAAGAATCATATAATGTTGGGTTTTCTCAACCCAACCTACGCAATGCTATAATCAACAAATAACTACTTGGTATCATATCATGATGATTACT
>LJOT01000841.1 GCA_001672075.1 Anabaena sp. CRKS33 | reverse complement strand
GTTAAAGGGTAAACCTGTTAAACGGGTTTTAAATATTGCGGATATGGAGGTTTTAAAACCTTTTCATTGGGGTTATCATTTTGATCAAATTATTGCTAGAGGTGGTTTTGATATTATTTTGGGTAATCCTCCTTGGGAGATTTTTAAACCACAAGCTAAGGAGTTTTTTGCGGAATATAGTGATTTAGTGACGAAGAATAAGATGGATATTAAGACTTTTGAGAAGGAACAAAAGCAGTTATTAGCAAATCCTGAAATTGCTACTGCTTGGTTAAGGTATCAAAGTCAATATCCTCATGTCAGTTTATATTTTAGAAGTGCGGAACAATATCTTAATCAGATTTCTGTGGTTAATGGGAAGAAACAGGGAACTGATATTAATTTATATAAGTTGTTTGTGGAACAATGTGTTAATTTACTTTCTGAAAATGGTGAATGTGGTTTGGTTATTCCTAGCGGTATTTATACTGATTTGGGTACTAAGCAATTACGGGAAATGTTGTTTTCACAAACTAAGATCACTGG
>LJOT01000460.1 GCA_001672075.1 Anabaena sp. CRKS33 | reverse complement strand
GGATCATCATTGGTAATTGTCCCTGTGACTGCATTTGTTGTGCCAATGGTGTAACCAGTTCCAGAAGCTAAAGTTAAGGCAACGGTTTCATCACTTTCTCCCGTGTTGTCATTGGTCGGGTCAACTGTGAGGGTGGCAGTGGATAAACCAGCGGCAAAGGTGACGGTTTTTGTGGTTCCTGCGGTGGCAATTCCTGTATAATCAGTTCCTAGTGTGGCAGTTCCGCCGACGGTGTAGTTGACGGTCAGGGCATTACTAGTAACTCCCGTGCGGGTGAAGGTGTAAATTAGGTTGGACGTTCCATCTTCGGTGACGGTGGCAGGAGCCACCGCTAGGGTGATGGTAGGTGTTGGTGATAAAGGAACTAGGCGATCGTCGTTAAAGGGATCGGCAAAGGACACTACACCACTACTAAGGCGACTCGCTACCCCACTGCTATCGCCACCGTAGGCAAAATTCCCCCAAGTGACGACGGATCCGTCGCTCTTCAATGCCGCAAACGCACTGCCAGTAGAGAAAATCTGAGTCACCCCACTGCTGTCCCCTCCTGACCCCCCCCAGGTAACTACGGAACCATCGCTCTTTAACGCCGCAAAGGCACTGTCAGTCGAAAAAATCTGAGTCACCCCACTGCTAAGGCGACTGGCTACCCCACTGCTGTCTCCTCCATACCCCCCCAGGTAACAACAGATCCATCACTCTTTAACGCCGCAAAGGCACTGTCAGTCGAAAAAATCTGGGTGACACCTGATGCCAACTGACTGCTCACACTACTGCTGCTCCCCCCATAAAGTGAATGTCCCCAGGTAACAACAGACCCATTGCTCTTTAACGCGGCAAAGGCACGCTCAGTGGAGAAAATCTGAGTTACCCCACCACTGAGGCGACTGGCCACCCCACTGCTATCGCCACCCCAGGAAGAAATTCCCCAAGTGACGACGGATCCGTCGCTCTTCAACGCTGCAAAGGTACCATTATTACGATACTCATGCCGAGTTCCATTATGTGAAGTTGGAACAATAGCTGTGCGAACCACAGTTCCGGGTGTAACGTCATTGTCCAGAATGCTGCCAGTGACAGTGCTTGTCGTCCCAATGGTGTATCCTGTTCCCGATGTTAGGGTCAGTGCTACCGTTTCATTACCATCACTAACCACATCCGAGTTGGGATCTAGCGTGAGAATGGCGACATTGGATCTTGCCGCAAAAGTGACGCTACCGTTAGTATTTCCAAAAGTCGTGGCGCCGCGTTGCACATAGTCGTCGTTTAAGGTAGCAGTTCCACTTGCGTTGAAGTTGACGGTTAGGGAATTAGTAATATCCCCAGTGCGGGTGAAAGTATAGAATAGGTTTTGTGATCCATCTTCCGTAACTGTGATGGGTGAGGTGAGGGATAGACTCACGGTGGGGTTGTTATACTCTACTTCTAGTTTTTGACCATTTACTTCTAGCCAACCTCCATCATCTTCAGTCTTTAATTGTGCTAATACACTGGGAGATAACACCTCACCCTGTACTAATGCCGCAAAAATCGCCCCCTCATCTCCCACGCTATCCACCTGATTGATTTGAGCATCCACATAATGCCCAATTTCTTCTAAAATCACATTAACTATCGCGGCTGGTGAGGCTGTATTTAAAAAAGATTCTGATAGATAAATCTTATTATTGCTGCTGGCATAAGCACCATTCGCTATCCCCAAAATTTCCCCACTCACTACCTCAATTGAGGGAAGTTCGCTGAAATCTCGACTTTGCCACTGCTGTCGTAATTCTGTCGCTTTGATAACATCATGATTTCTGCCAAAAGCAGTTTGCCAATTTGCCCAAAACCCATCAGATTGAGCAAAATCGAACAAACTATCGTAAACAGCAGGAAAGAGCGGCAACCAATTCTTCATTGTAATCTCCTTAGTTACTAAAACCTAAAAGATAGTTTTTGGAAATTACAGCAGTTTGCGATCAAACCCGCCACAAAAAGAGCTATCTAAATAGGCTCAAAAAATAAGCCACAATGATTAAACCAGTTGATAGCATTTTC
>LJOT01000176.1 GCA_001672075.1 Anabaena sp. CRKS33 | reverse complement strand
GCTTTGATGAATGTGTCACGGCGTTGACGGAAAATAGCTAAGGCTGATTTTACACCATCTTGCGGTCCGGTCAAGGCTGCGATCGCTCCGTTCAAAATTCCCAAATATTGGTTAAAATCAATGGTGGCTTTAATTTGCTTTAGGGCTTGAATTAATTCTGGATTCCCAATTGCATAACCAATGCGGAAACCTCCCATATTATAAGACTTGGACAGGGTAAAAAATTCAATAGAGACGCTTTTTTCCGGGTCAGCTTGTAAAATTGAGGGGACTGGAGATTTTAGATTTTGGATTTTGGATTTTGGATTTTGGGTTTCTGCTGTGAAAACTAAATCTACGTAGGGAAAATCGTGGACAAGAACTATATTATGTTGTTGACAAAAGGCTACGGCTTCTTGAAAAAAGGATAAAGGGGCGATCGCACTGGTAGGATTATGAGGATAGCTTAAAACCATCAACCGTGACTGAGCTAAAACAGTGATGGGGATATCACTAAAAACTGGTAAAAAATTATTTTCTGGTTTCAATGGCATGGGATAGATCTGACCATTAGCCAAGTATACCCCACCAGCATGGGAAGGATAACCAGGATCTAATAATAGAGCAAAATCGCCGGGATTAAGTATGGCTAAGGGTAAATGGGCTGTTCCTTCTTGAGAACCAATTAGGGGTAAAACTTCAGTTTCTGGGTTAACTGGGATACCGAATTTCTGTTCATACCATTGGGCTGCGGCTTGACGAAAATTTTGAGTACCACGAAACAATAAATAACCATGGGTGCTAGGATCATGGAGAGATTGAGCGATCGCTTCTAGGATATGATTCTGGGTAGGTAAATCTGAAGATCCCAAAGACAAATCAATTAATTCTCTTCCCGCAGCCAAAGCCATGGTCTTGGCTGTGTCCATGTCCGCAAATACGTTAGATTTTAAGGGCTGTAACCTAGTTGCAAATTGCATTTTAATTATTTATCATTGGTTATTAGTTATGAGTATGTGATCAGAACCTCTAGAGTTTTGATCACTCACTGACCACTAATTACTCTGTAAATGGTTATTTAAAAGACTGAATAATTTATCTTTAGCAATTACTCCTTCGGTAGATTCTAATACTTCTTCTCCTTTCAGCAGTCGGAGAGCGGGAAGACCTTCTACATGATATTGCTTGACAGCCACTGGATTAGGATCAGCTTCTATTTTAACAATTTTCAGGCGATCGCTATAATTTGTTGCGGCTGTATTAATCAATGGTGACATTAAGCGACAAGGACCACACCAGGAAGCCCAAAAATACACTAATACAGGTTGCTCGGATTTTAAAACTTCTTTTTCAAACTCAGCATCAGTAATATTTATTACACTATTGCCCATGATAGTCTCCATAAAGTAGCATCAGTCAATCAAGTTCATTTACAAAATACTTTATCCCAATTTGAGAGTTAGTTGTTATCCTGTTTTGGACTTAGGCTTTACTCGGTCGAAGGATTTTCAGTTATAAAATGCTGACTATATCAGCTTTTTATCTGGTAATCTATCATAATCATTGGGAAAAATGAAGCAAAATCCCACAAATATGTGGGATTAACTGAATTAAATTATCTGCAAAAACTACAGTTTATCTAATTGTTTCTTAAGTTCTTCTAATTCAGCATCAACGGGTTGAGCCGATTTAGCCTTACTGGTTGGTTGTTCTGGGTTGAGTAGTTTTGGTTCGGGCGCTGGTGCTAGGGATGCTTTCAAACGCGCTAATTCATCATCAATATCACTACCAGACTCCAATTTTGCAAATTGGCTTTCTAAATCTGAACCTATCAATTCTGCGGTAGACTGAGCGCGAGATTCTTGGAGTAATACTTTTTCTTCCATGCGCTCAAAAGCGGACATGGCGCTGCTGGTACTCATTCCGCTCACCATATTTCCCAATTGTTCTTGGGCTTTAGCTGCGGTAATTCTGGCTTTGAGCATTTCTTTCTTGGTTTTGGCTTCGGAAATTTTGCTCTCTAACTGAATTAAATTCTTTTTCAGACCTTCTACCTGAATGGTTTGCTGGTCTAGACTAGTTTTTAAAGCTACACTTGTATCATTATATGTTTTTTTGCGCTCTAAGGCTTGACGAGCTAGGTCTTCATCACCTTTTTGCAGAGCAAGTTGAGCGTTGCGCTGCCATTTATTGACTTCATTCACAGCTTCATTGTACTGTTTCTCTGTACGTTTTTGGGCTGCTATGGCTTGAGCTACCCCTTGACGTAATTTCACCATGTCCTCTTGCATTTCTAAGAGGGCTTGTTCCAGCATTTTTTCTGGATCTTCGGCTTTACTGACTAAATCATTGAGATTAGCGCCAACTACTCGTTTAAGACGATCAAATAATCCCATAAATTTATCTTTCCTTACAAGGTTGGGGTTTTTGGTTAAATAGGTAGCTTTTTTACTAATAGCTACTTACACCAATGTGATATTTCCAGTTTGGATCTTTTTTTCTATTCTGAATCATGAACCTATCATACAGAGAAAAATTCAGGAGGCAGAAGTCAGGAGAAAGAAGACAAGGAAAGGAGTAAAATTAAGTTTGCTTATCAGCGGTTTTCCTAATTTTCGTACCTGATTCAAGTATATACGGCTATATTAACCTGTCTAACTTATGGTTCGGGTGTTTTGGGTAAATTGGGTAAATTATGATCCGGCTGCGGATTTTCTCCTTGATTGAGAATATAATTTTTCATGGCTGCTAGTTCTGTATCAATATGATTATGAGAATTTAAAGATGCAATTTTTTTTTCCAAATCATCACCACTCAATTGATTAATAATCTCTGATTTTGCTTCTATATTTAGTATCTTTTCCTCTATTCTTTCAAATGCGCTTAAACTAGATGGATGAGAAACTCCACTTAGCATTTCTTGAAGCCGATAGGAGGCCTCGGCCGAACGTGCGCGAGCGATATACATATCTTTTTTGGTTTTTACCTCAGCCAATTTTAACTCTAGAGTCCGCATATCCCGCTTCAACTTGGCCACTACATCTTTTTGCTGATTAATTTGGCCGATTAAGATTGTGGCTGTTTCTTGGTAAAATTTACGTTTGCTGAGGGCTTCCCGTGCTAGAGATTCATTACCCTGCTGGAGGGATAATTGAGCGCGACGATACCATTCTTCGCTTTGGGCTTCCGCTGCGGCTGCTTGGCGTTCTGTGCGCTTTTGTGTAGCGATCGCTTGAGCTACACCCTGACGTAATTGTACCAAATTATCTTGCATTTCCATGAAAGTTTTTTCCAGAATTTTTTCTGGATCTTCTGAATTGCTAACTAGACTATTAAAATCAGCACGAATTAGCCTCAGAATACGCTTGATAACTTCCATATTGGTTTTCCCTTGACCATTTACGGGACTATGAGACTGGTTTTTGTGGAAATGCGACAAATTTCAGGATTATGCTGCACAATGGCGATATAAATTATGTTTCCTGCCAAGACCCAAAGATTGCTATCAGCAAGGCCACATTTTCCATAGTATCTTAATTTGGGGAATTGCCGCTGGTGATTTGGGGGGTTGGTTTGACTTTTGGCGTTAAATCTACTATATCTTTGGTATCTCTGAGTTGTCGAAATTCCTGAGTTGCTAAATTAGGATACTTGGGTATAGATGTGGTTGTTGGTTTGCTAGTAGATTGGGAATTATGGTTTATTGATTCAGTATTCTTCGTGGTACGTGGCGAATTACTGTTAAATAAGTTGCTAAAATTGAAAGACAAATTTTTGGAGTTTAGGACTAGATAACCCAAGGTCAGGGTTATAAATAGTAGCGACAGCATTGAACCAATTCTTAAAGGGGATAACACAAAGTTACGGAAACTGCTGGTTGTGAAAGTTTTGGGGTGTTGTGGTTCTTGTACCATTAAACTCCGCAATAGTGCTTCACTAGATTCTAAGTAATTATCTGGTTGTTTGGGAATATGTGTGGGAAGGAGGGTTTGATGTTGAGGAGATTGAATTTGGGTTGTAACTATACTACTAGATTGTTCCCAGTTTGTGGGAGTTGGGTTGTTCTCTATTTCCTGGTTAACAAGCTCCTGGTCATGATTAACTGTTAATATTTGAGTATCGTTACAGATGGCTTTTTCTTCGGGTGTGGTGCAATTTTTTACAGTTAATGATATTTGAGGATTAGTAATATTACGAGTAATTTTGTATCTTGTTAATTCTTGATCTAATTGGACTTCTAAACTAGCTAATGCTGTAGCTAAAGTTGGATTCAATACTGATGTTGACGAGGTTTTTGCGGAATCTACAAGGCAATTTTGATTCATTTTTTAAGAGGGTGTCAGGGTGAGTAATTAAATCATTAACCTTTATTTTCTGATTCTAAAGCTAAAGGAATAAAAAATATAGTTATCATTCCCGGAATAGTTAATAAACACACTAATAGAAAGAATAATGGATATCCTAATGCTTGTTGAATTGCACCACTAATTGCTCCGGGTATCATCAAACCTAAAGCCATTAATCCAGTAGATATGGCAAAATGAGAAGTTTTATATTTTCCTTGAGAAATATAGATTAAATAGACTGTGAAGGCTGTAAATCCTACACCATAGCCAAATTGTTCTAGGGAAACTAGAGGATAAATTAATTTTAGTGGTGGTTTATAATAAGCCATATATACATAGAAAATATCAGGCAAGTTTAATGCTAAAGCCATAGGAAATAGACATTTTCTTAAGCCAAATTTAGCAATTAAAAAACCTCCTAAAATTCCTCCCATAATTAGGGAAATAACACCAAATGTACCATAGACTAAACCAAATTCTTGGGTAGATAAACCTAAACCTCCAAGTTCTGGGTTATCTATTAAAAATAAGGAAGCGATTTTAATTAACATTGCTTCACCAAATCTGTAAAGCAAAATGAATGCTAGAATAATTACTATTTTTGATTTACTAAAATAAGAGCGAATAATTTTTAAAAAAGGGATATTAGGGATATTATTGATCTTTTCTACGGTAGTTGATTCCGAATTTTTAGGATTTGATTCTGGTGTTGGTAAAGTCAGTAAATGAAAAATAAATAAAAATGCAAAGATAACAGCAGCTATGCCGATAACAATACTCCAGCTTAAAGAAATATTCTGAGTTAATGCTTCTAAATAACCTGCTAAAAATACTAAAAAGCCTGTACTAAATAAAACTGCAAATCTATAAAATAGTGAGCGAATGCCTACAAATATAGCTTGTTGTTCTGGGTGTAAAGCCAACATATAGAAGCCATCTGTGGCAATATCATAAGTGGCAGAAATAAATGCGGTAATGGTTAATATTGCTAGGGATATCCAGAAAAAATTGGCAAGCTGTAAAGATAAAGCTAGAAAACTTAAACAGAAAAATATGATAATTTGTGTTGTCAGTAACCATTTTCTTTTGGTTGAGTAAATATCTATAAATGGTGCCCAAAACATTTTCAAAATCCAGGGAAAACCTATTAAACTTGTCCAAAGGGCAATTTGAGTATTATCTACCCCTAGCTTTTTGTAAAAAATGACCGATACTGTATTAATAATCATGTAGGGTATTCCCTCGGCAAAATAAAGGGTGGGTATATAAAACCAAGGGGAAGGAGATGTAGTTTTATTTGTCATATATTTACTGATAAAGTGTTGCATACGGCAGGTATTATGACTTTACCCCAAATCAAGGAAAGTTTAAATTATCTGACTATATCTGACTAATACGTAACTGCTGAATAATCTGGTATAAATCGTTCAACAAGAAGCATCAAAATCCGTAAAATCGTTATTCAATAGATAGTCTACTCCCATTTACTGAGAAGGGAGAATAAAAATTTACCAACCAGGTACAAAAATTGTCAATTACTACCTTCTTTAGATATAATAACCATTTAATGGTTAATGGTCAAAACATGGAATTTATTTTTGTTTACATCACTTGTAAAGATCGTGTTGAAGCTCTTAATATAGGTAAAGCCGTAGTAGAAGCTCGTCTTGCTGCTTGTGCTAATATAATTGATGGTATGGACAGTATTTATTGGTGGAACGACGAATTACAAGTAGAAAAAGAAGCTATTTTAATTATGAAATCGCGGGGGGATTTACTTAAAGAACTAACGGAAAAGGTGAAATCAGAACATTCTTATGAAGTACCTTGTGTGGTGGCTTTACCAATTGAACAAGGAAATCAGGATTACCTGAATTGGCTAATAGCAGAAACTAAGGCTAAACAGATATCAACAAATAGTTGATAAGTAGGTTGGCGTGAAAAATTGTCGTTATGACAAGGGAACAGGTTTTGGGCAACTTTACTTTTCGTTACTTATGTCGGTTTTTTTCCGTTCACCTACTTAGTTAAATTTAGTGAATTTTAGGTTACTATCTTCATCAAGGATTAGGTAAGGATTAGGTAAGGAGAAATAAGATAATGTATATTTCCTAAGTAATTGAAATAGTAAAACTACTAACAAAATATGTCTTTAAAGTCAATTAATCAGGTTTTAGGAAATATTCAACGTTCAGCACTATGGCAAGAACAATTATTTCCCCGGTTGCTGAATTGTTGGGTGGAAATTGTCGGCGCTGGAGTTGCAGCACAAACTCGTCCTTTGTCAATTCAACGTGATGTTGTCTGGGTAGCAACGTCTAGCGCTGCTTGGGCGCAAAATTTGACATTTGAACGGAAAACCATACTCATGAAATTAAACCACAAGCTATCTACATCTTTGATAGATATTCGCTTTTCGACTGCGGGGTGGAAGAGTTTACCAACGACGGAAACACAAATAACTATTTCTGCTTCAAAACACCCCAGTTATGTTGCTGATGATCTAGTTCCTGAGAAGTTAGTCACATCGAGTCTTGACAATGCTCTAGGTGCTTTTGAGAATTGGGCTAGGATGATGCAGGAGCGATCGCATTATCTGCCTTTATGTCCCCAATGTCAATGTCCTACCCCAGCAGGTGAACTGGAACGCTGGAATGTTTGTTTTCTGTGCTGTTCTAAGCTGTTGAGGTAAATAACCGCCCTTGATTATGATATTGAACTATTGTCAGTTGATTGTAAATAATGGAGTCAACTAGATGCTAAAAACTGAGTTTAAATCTATCCAAAGTAGACTTAAAAAATCAGAGTAAATCTAAAATCAGACTTTTAACCTTGATCCCTAATATGTTTTAGTTTAAAGTAAGTATGTAGACACTCTAAGAATCATTTACAAATATAACAAGAATCTAAAGACATCATAAAGTTTATTTATTGATAAAAATAGCTAGATCCCTTATCTAATAATAACTTTTTGCCCTTCATCCCTATTTTGGTAAACAAGGAAAATATATAAGTATGTTGGCTAGTCCTATGGTACTGAAGATGAAGGCATATCAAGCAATTAAGCGTTTAACATCTACTTGTCGTTATTGTCGTTATTACCAGCCACAGGGTCGCCGTGGTGGTATGTGTGAAAAGTTGACCGCACCAGTCCAAGGTGTTTGGAAAGCTTGTCCTTTGGCTTTACCAGCTTTTGCACCCTCTTGGGAAACTCTAGAAGATGCTTGGAGTTTACCAGTACCAAGACCTGTTTTTTCAACTTCTCAAACTCTTGCAGCGGAGTTAGATCATCTTACAATTAATTGCATTGAAGATACCCGTACCTATACCACGCAAGAAGTAGCAAATCAGAACGTAATAATTTAATTACGTAGGATTATTGTCATTAATTTTCTGTCCACCTTAATAAGATTTGACTTGCAATTTATTAGTGTTTCCAATTTTGAAATCTTTAGAAATCGCACCTTCCTGATAGGTGCGATTTTAGTATATAAAAGTCAGAAAATAGACATCTCTGAAAACCATCTCACCTTGACCAAGACTGCATTGTAAAATTTTAGGTTTAAGGTAACCAGGGAAATTCTCGAAAGTTAGGAGGTCGCTTTTCCAAAAAAGCCTGTTTTCCTTCCGCGCCTTCTTCTGTCATATAATAGAGAAGAGTGGCATTACCGGCAAGTTCTTGTAAACCAGCTTGTCCGTCGCAGTCGGCGTTAAATGCTGATTTGAGACAACGAATGGCTATCGGACTTTTTTCGAGGATTTCTCGCGCCCATTGTATCCCTTCTGTCTCTAGTTGTTCTACAGAGACAACAGTATTAACTAAGCCCATTTCTAAAGCCTGTTGAGAGTTATACTGACGACAAAGAAACCATATTTCCCGCGCTTTTTTTTGTCCTACTATTCGCGCTAAATAACTCGCACCAAAACCACCGTCAAAACTGCCTACTTTGGGTCCTGTTTGCCCGAAAATGGCGTTATCGGCTGCAATAGTTAAATCACAAATTAAATGCAGAACATGACCCCCACCAATAGCATAACCAGCGACCAAAGCAATGACGACTTTAGGCATGGAACGAATGAGACGTTGCAAGTCTAAAACGTTTAAGCGGGGAATACCAACATCATCTACGTAACCTGCTTGTCCCCGGACACTTTGATCTCCCCCTGAACAGAAGGCGTATTTACCGTCTGTATGAGGTCCTGCACCCGTAAATAAAACTACACCAATATTAGTATCTTCTTTAGCGTCCCAAAAAGCCTCGTATAGTTCAAAGACGGTTTTGGGACGGAATGCGTTACGTTTGTGGGGGCGGTTAATGGTGATTTTAGCGATACCGTCGGTTTT
>LJOT01000840.1 GCA_001672075.1 Anabaena sp. CRKS33 | reverse complement strand
GAACAAAAAAACCAGATTCGCTTTCAAGTAGAACAAGCTTATTCCACCCAAGCATCAAGTTTAGAGAACGTACAAACTGCTAATGTAGCCTTAGAACAAGCTAGAGAATCTTTACGGTTAGCGCGGTTAAGATTCCAAGCAGGAGTAGGTACTCAAACCGATGTAATTAACGCATTAAATGATTTAACACGGTCTGAGGGAAATCGCGTCAAAGCCATATTAGACTACAATCGAGCCTTGACAGAATTACAAAGGTATGTTACAGCCAAAGGGTTAAAACAGTTAGAGGAATCAGGAGTTAAATAAGAGGTAAGATTCGTGGGTTGGGTTTCGTGCCTCAACCCAACCTTGTATCTTAGAGGTATGTTAGAAGAAGTGGTAGACCGTCCCAACCTGGGTCAGAAATGACCAAGATAAGTAAGTGAACGAAAAAAAACCGACATAAGTAACAAAAAGTAAAGTTGCCCAAAACCTGTTCCCTGTTCCCTGTTCCCTTGTCATAACGACAATTTTTAACGCCAACCTACT
>LJOT01000459.1 GCA_001672075.1 Anabaena sp. CRKS33 | reverse complement strand
AGTGAGTTAGATGGGAATAGAAGTATGAAAGGTGATTTAATTTCCTACATTATGGAGAAGGAAAGTCTTTTAGCTTCTACTGTAGTTATGGTAGGCGATAGGCTACATGATATAATTGGGGCTAAGAAAAATAATATTGCTTCAATTGGTGTGACTTATGGTTATGGAAGTAGGGAGGAATTGGAAACTCATAAAGCTGATTTAATTGCTGATTTTCCAGATGAGATTCCTACATTACTGCCTTATCAGTAGATTGATATATAGTTGATAGAATATTCTGTATTGAGTATGTGGTTGGTGAAAAGACTATGGAAAAGAAAAACTTAAAATTTAATGCTGAATTATCATTTGGAGCGGTGAGGCTAGATAACATTGCTTGTGAAATTGTTTTTCCTAAAAAGCAGGATGAAAAAGTAATTCTACAAGCTCAATTAAAGGCAAGTGATTTAAAAGAAAGTGATTTTTCATTACGAGAAATTCCTTTTGTCTTTTCATTGAAAGCAGCATTTTCTAATCAACAGAGTAATTTTTTAGAAATTTCATCTGACAGAGTATATAACTTAGGTATTCAAACATTATATTGTGCTACGAACCAGGAATTTAGTATTTTAAAGGGAGAGCCAGTTAATTTAAAAGTTCGAGAATTTATTCCAAAACATAAGAATCAAGAACTAGATGAGATTCAAGAAAAACAAAAACACTTTCTCTTTTGGTTAACTCAAAGCAAACAGCTTTCTCCTTGTCATTCCACCAAACTTGATTATAACGGCAATGTTTCTGTCGAAACTTTTAACTCTAAAACAGTTGAAATTATATCAGGATTAAATTTCAATTTTATTGATTACTATTTTCACTATAATGAACCAAACAGAAAGAATATTCGAATATCAGAGTCAGTATTAGCTGCTGAACTTTTATGTTTTACAGAATGTACGCTTGGTGAAAGCATTTTTCCAGCAATTGATATGTTTCTAAAGTTGGTATCATTTTCAGAGCGCAGAAGAGTCGTTTGCTACGGATATAAAAGCTTTGTAGATGGTACAATAGTTGACTTCTATAGAGGTGATATCTCTGTTCCAGAAGAAAACTTTGAGCATTCATTCGATGAATTTTTAATAGATAGATCAGATTTTGAAGAATTTATTGTAAAATCTTTAATTCCAGTAAAATCCTGTATATTTAAAGAATATTTATTGGATGCAATAGGAAAGACTGCATATGTAGAATACTCGACTTTAGAAAGCGAATATTTAAGTTATTACTCTGCATTAGAAAATTTAATAAATGGCTATCGCGATATTCATAATTTTCACCATATCTTGAATAAAGATAATTGGAATAAATTTTCCAAGGATTTAAAGAAGTTTATCAAAAACCATGATTTATTTAAAGATGATAGTAATGCCGATGAGAAAAAGCAATTAAAAATCAAAGAAGATAGAATTCTAATCTATGAAAAAATTGCGGAGTTAAACAGGATATCTTTTGGTACTGCATTAAAATTATTTTGTGAATCCTATCAAATTGATCTTAATGACTTATGGCCTTTAGGAGGTAGAGAAGTTTCTGTCTCATTAACAATGATACGAAATAGGTTGATTCATGGTGGAAGATTTGAAAGAGAAGAGTATGATGCACTAATCTGTGCTAAAAGTCACCTTAAATGGACATTGGAACGTTGTATTTTGCGGGTTTTAGATTGGGATGTTGAAAAATCCAATGTATGCTCTCAATTTTTGAAGCACTATGTTGCTTACAATGAATGGAAAGGAAGGATAAGCTTGCTAAAGCAAAATTAATTTCTATACTTTTTTAATTTAATAACGAAACTTCTACCTGCTCTACCTCTGAACTCTGTCCTTTATCCTCTACCCAATTAATAATACTGATATAGCATCCATCAATCAACGCATTTTCTACAATTTCTGCTCCTGGTTCATCTCTAAGATAAGCTAAAAAGGCAGAAGCATCTAACACAGATTTATTCACTTAAATACTCCTGTCTGCGTTCCTGGATGAGTTCATCTACCAAGTTTCTATCAGG
>LJOT01000839.1 GCA_001672075.1 Anabaena sp. CRKS33 | reverse complement strand
AAAATTAAAAGGATATTGATGTTGTTCCATCCAAACTTTTAACTCTTTGAGCAACAATTTTACATTACGTTTGTTGCCAATAAAGTTATCATCTACCATAAACACACCCCGCCGCCAACCCAACTCATAGAGATAATCTAATTCGGCTAAAAGTTGTGCTGGGGTTTTAGTTCTCGGTTTGCGTCCATATAAAACAATGATGTCGCAAAATTCGCACTGGAAGGGACAACCCCGGGAAAACTGCACCGACATCATATCATAGGCACTGAAATCTAATAAATCAAAACGGGGAATAGGTGTACCAGTAACATCAGGCTTTTCTGTAGCCCGGAAAACTCCAGATTTTTCACCCCGTTGTACCGCTGCTACAAACATGGGTAAAGTAATTTCTCCCTCGTCGAGAATCAGGAAATCAGCCCCCGCTGCTTCCACTTCATGGGGTGTGGAGGTAGGATAGGGACCACCCAAAGCTACCAACTTACCGCGTTTTTTAGCTTCTCGAATTTGTGCCAATAAGTCTTGTTTTTG
>LJOT01000458.1 GCA_001672075.1 Anabaena sp. CRKS33 | reverse complement strand
GCTAAACTACCGACTAAAATAGAACCTTGGAAAAACTGATTTGGTAATTGGAATAAACTTCCGGGGTGGGAAAGTAGTAACCCTACCACCAATAATAACAGGGAAGTAATGCCACCGAAAGCAGGTCCTGCCAAAGCAATATCAAACAAAGCATTCCGGCTAGGGACAAGGGACTCAAACCTAGTAATTGCGCCAAAAGAGCCAACTTGCACCGCTGGTAAAAAGAACGGCCAACTTAACCGTACTTGGTGACGACGTGCTAACAACCAATGTCCGACTTCATGAGATATGAGAATGACAAATAACCCTAAAGCAATAGGTAAAGCTTCTGCGAAACGTTCGGGGTTACTGAGTAAATCAAAATTCTGTAATATACCTCCCACTTCTAGACTTGTAGCCATAGTTGCTATCAACAAAATCACCGCAAAGGCTTTTTGTCCTAATTGAGCTCGTTGGGGGTCAGTGCGGCTAGGGAGAACAATCATTACTGGTTTACCGTCAGTATTTTCTACCAAAAACAGCCGATACTTATCATTTAACCGTTCTTGCAAACTCTTTGTTAAGCGGTTGTGAACTGCTTCTGGTTCTCCGCGCAAATTACCTTTAAAAACTACTCCTTCCTGGTAGGGAATAGTTTCCGTGGCGAAAAATGTATCAATGCCGAAAATACCGCGAATTAAGCTTAAATCAGCTTCAGGTATGGGAGTCGGTTCTGACTGTAATTCTACCACCGCTGGGCTATTTTTATCAGGTTCTGATGAACTTTGAGCGGCGAGGCGCTCTGTGGCTCGTTGCTTGAGAATAGCATCTTGACCTGCTTGGCGTAACTTTCTACCCAGAAAAATATACAGTCCAGCGGAAATTATCACTGAGAACAAGATACCGACAATGTTAATATAAATGCCAGCAGCAAATAATCCGAAGAACAGAAGCCAGGGAGTCATTAAAACGACAGATTGTAACCAGGCCAAGATTCCCAGTTTACCAAAAGGTCTGGCACGATAAAAGCCCCAGCCTAAAATGCCGGACGCTATCAGCACAATGGCTGCAATTATAGGAGTTTCCGATGAAGTCAACATCTCTAAACCTTTGCTATTGAGACCGAAGCTAGTACCGCAGTGCGGAATTAAAAATTAAAAATTAAAACTTAAATAAAGCAGATTACACAAGCTTTTGTCAAATTTTTAATGTTTGGTTGACGGCAGCCTTTGTGTACTAGAACAAGTCTGTTTTTTGTTTTTTATATATTCTACCATATTTTACCGTTTTTGAGGATAAAATCAATAAATAAGTTAAATAAGTTTATTTTTTTCTGATCAAACTGCGTTATGGTGGCACGACACACAAAAGAATTATATAATTAATTGTCACAAAAAATTATAATTTATCATGAATTTTTTGTTGGTAGCCAAGGCTTTAGCTGTTATTTTGTTGATGTAGTGTCTGGGGGAGAGGACTAAAGTCCTGACTACGATTTAGAGTTTAAAGACTTGACAAAATACAATTTTTATGTTATGAAATTTGGCACAGGAGCAGAGTTTTAAAACATCCTCTAAAATTCTGATACTGTCTGAGGGGCAATAATTTCTCCAGAACCCAGTTTTAAGATTATATCCTGATCGGTAATCAGTTCTTTGAGTTCTTTAACTTGTAAATTCATTTTTTCACAAGCTTGGCGTAATTCTTGAGCAAATGTATGAATATTATCTCCATAACCACACTGATAAGCAGCGGTTTCTATGCCCTGGGTAGCATTTGCTCTGGCACAATTTACTAATTCTATATCATGTAATGGCTGTGAAGATACCATAAGTGGCTTTTTTATTTTTATTATTTATCTATTCCTATTTTCCGATTATATTAGTTATTAAATATTTATTTATCTCTCTCTGGTCTGAAGTTTTTAGTAATAAATAAGTAGGTGGGCGTTAAAAATTGTCGTTGGGGCAAGGGAACTCTTAACAGGGAACTCTTAACAGGGAACTCTTAACAGGGAACTCTTAACAGGGAACTCTTAACAGGGAACTCTTAACAGGGAACTCTTAA
>LJOT01000838.1 GCA_001672075.1 Anabaena sp. CRKS33 | reverse complement strand
GACGATTATTTTCCACAATTAGGACACAACTGCAACAGGCTTGAATTTGTAAATGTTCTAGATAGTTATTAGCGGTTTGGGGAATAGAACAAACTGCTGGTACGGTCTGCCATAGGGTGTTTGCTGCTATTCCACTCATTTGCACTACAGCCTCTCTAACTGTTGTATCAGCAGTTGCTAGTAATGGGTTATAAATAATAGCTGACTTTAATTCCGTCGCACTGATAGCATTTACAGGTATCAACATTCAAGTTTATCTATTTGGTTTGTATAAATTACAGTTAATTTGCTAATTTTACAATAGTTTATTCGTTTTTATCTGGCATAGGTTAGATAGTTTCACCACTCAATGGTAGCACAGATGATTATGTTTAACTATATCTGACTATATTTTTGTGATTTAAACCTAATACTAAACCATACTTCACTATAAGTAGGTTGGCGTTAAAAATTGTCGTTATGACAAGGGAACAGGGAACAGGGAACAGGGAACAGGGAACAGGGAACAGGGAACAGGGAACAGGGAACA
>LJOT01000837.1 GCA_001672075.1 Anabaena sp. CRKS33 | reverse complement strand
TAGGGGAGCCGTAGGGAAACCGAGTCTTAATAGGGCGTTAAGTCTGTAGGAGTAGACCCGAAACCGAGCGATCTAGCCATGAGCAGGTTGAAGGTTGAGTAACATCAACTGGAGGACCGAACCCACTCCCGTTGAAAAGGTAGGGGATGACCTGTGGATCGGAGTGAAAGGCTAATCAAGCTCGGAGATAGCTGGTTCTCCTCGAAAGCTATTTAGGTAGCGCCTCATGTATCACTGTAGGGGGTAGAGCACTGTTTCGGCTAGGGGGTCATCCCGACTTACCAAACCGATGCAAACTCCGAATACCTACAAGTGCCGAGCATGGGAGACACACGGCGGGTGCTAACGTCCGTCGTGAAAAGGGAAACAACCCAGACCGTCAGCTAAGGTCCCAAAGTTATGGTTAAGTGGGAAACGATGTGGGAAGGCTTAGACAGCTAGGAGGTTGGCTTAGAAGCAGCCACCCTTTAAAGAAAGCGTAATAGCTCACTAGTCGAGTCGGCCTGCGCGGAAGATGTAACGGGGCTCA
>LJOT01000175.1 GCA_001672075.1 Anabaena sp. CRKS33 | reverse complement strand
TAGCGACTTCACATTCCCAATCTAAGGATAAACCCAGACGTTGTAATTGTTGCCGCATTTGGGTAATATTTTGATATGTCCATTTGGCAGGGGGTACACCTCTATCAATGGCGGCGTTTTCTGCGGGCAGTCCGAAGGCATCCCAACCCATTGGATGTAATACTCGATACCCTTTCATCCGTTTAATGCGGGCAATTACGTCTGTAATTGTGTAGTTACGGACGTGACCCATGTGCAAGCTACCGGAGGGATAAGGGAACATAGAAAGCGCGTAGAATTTTGGCTTATTTTGGTCTTGAGGCGTTTTGTCTAAGCCAAGTTCTAACCATGTTTTTTGCCATTTTTCCTCTATTGCGGCTGGTTGGTATGACGGTTTTTGGGGGGACTCCACAATTAAAACTCCTAATGCTTTTATCTAGTTTCGCTATTGTGGCATAATCTAGATATATTTTTTTCTCACGCAGAGGCGCAGAGGCGCAGAGAGAAGGAGTTTTGGAAATTAATTTCAGCGAAGTTCGTCCCATGATTTAGCAATGTTCCAGCCAGGTTTCTAAGTCTGTAACTGATGTGAAATCTCATAAAGCTTCTCCTAATTCTTCTAGTTTCTCCACAGTTAACTCTTGAACTTTTTGGATTAATAATGAGTCAATTTCCCCAATGCGACGATTTAATTGACGGATAATTAGACGTTTTTCTTTTTGCAGTCCTTCTTGTAATCCTTCTTGTTTAGCCAGTTCTCTGTCTTGTTGGTAAAGTGGTGTTAATCGCATAATCAACTCCTGATCTTCTGTTTGTGAACTTTGATTGATTTTTAAGTTTTTCTGGAGGTTGTAGAGTAGTTCTTTAGAGATATTTTATATGCTACCAGATCCCCGACTATTCAGGAACGCGGCCTTTTTATTGCAATTTCTAACGTCGTTTTTACACGCCTGAATGCGTCCGCTAAACGACCTATTTCATCCTTAGATTTATTCTCAAAACTAGCATCCATATCGCCTAAACTTACGGCTTCTGCAACTTGAGTGATTTGATTAAGAGGTCTAACAATATGTTGTTTTAGCCAGAGGTTGACTAACAATATGGATATAGCAAAAATCGCCATAAAAGTTCCTAGAATGATCAGAAAATTTTGCTTGGCAATTTTATCAATTTTATCAGCAGGGACGTAAATAATTTTAGTGCCGATAACTTTATCCAATTCCCAGCCAAATCCGTTATTACCACTATATACACCTTTTTGATATAAAGCCTGTAATGATTTAGGAGATGTTTCCAAACTGGTATGACAACTCAAGCAACTAGTTTGAGACTTTTCAATTATGATAGGACGGGCTGTATAAAAATAACGATTATTTTCCCCATTTATTGTGAGATAACCTTCAGCTATATTTGTTCCCTTTGGTTTATATTGTTGGCTTAATTTCTCGATAATCTTGATCTCATTTTCTGTAGCTTTATCGTTGATATTTGTCGGGTTAATCATCGCATTTCTATAACGATATTCACCATACTTATAAGCAGCATTGGTAAAAATATCAAATACTTTAGCCGCAGCAACAGAAGGAAGTGCTTCTATTAACATTTTCTCTTTTGATTGCTCCTTTAACAAGGGAGTCACTCTATCTGCATTATATTTCCGAATAGCGTCCACAGTTGAAATCAGTAAATTAGCTTGTGTATTTACTTCATTCTCAGCATTTCGATGCAAAATATTATAATAAACCACACCGCTAAAAATAATCCCTCCCATAAAAACCGCAACCATTAGGGTAGTTAGTTTCTTGCTGAGGTTAAAATTTTTGGGTATTAGTGCAAATATTTTCATTATTCACCACACATAACACGAAAACTGAAGAGGTTGCAACCAACAAAACCAGCATCTGCATAAAAACGAAAAGAGGAACGGCAATTTTCAGAAGGAATGAACCAAGATCCTCCACGCAGCACTCGTCTATTATTGCTATTATTTAGCCACACACTACCATCACCAGGGGCATTTATATAATCTTCATGCCACCTATCTTCGCACCATTCCCATACATTACCACACATATCATGTAAACCAAAAGGGTTTGCGGGAAATTTTCCAACTTCTGTGGTTTTTCCCTGATATTGACTATCATAATTGGCTAATTCTGGGGAAATTGTTTTTCCAAAATAGAATGCTGTGGTTGTGCCTCCACGACAAGCATATTCCCATTCTGCTTCACTAGGTAAGCGATAAGCTTTATTTGTTTTTTGAGAGAGTCTGGCACAAAATTCTTTAGTATCATACCATGATACACCCTCAACGGGTAAATTATCACCTTGAAAGTATGATGGTTCAGGTTCTAAATTAATGTTAATCTTGGGTAAAGCTGCTACAATTCGCCATTGTTTTTGTGTGATTGGATATTTACCCATGAAAAACGCTGGAACTGTAACTTCATGTTGTGGACTTTGAGATTTGTTGTAACCTTCTTCGTTTTCTGGAGAACCCATTATGAAAGTTCCTTCCAGAATATGTACCATTTCTAAAAAAATACCATTTCCTAAGTCTTCGGTAAAATACTTCCCACTTTTAGGAATATATTTAATTTCTGGTTTTCTGACAAGACCTAGTAATTGACTTTTTAAACTTATCTCGGCGGTTTGAAACTCAAAAGTCTTTAACTTATAACCAAATTTATTTTTTTCTGTTTTTTCCTGCGATCGCAATTTTTTAGTTATTTGTTGTTCTTGTTGAGGTTGCAATGCTTCTGCTTCTTGTTGCAATTCTAATTGCTTGGCTGCTTGTTGTTTTTGTTGAGGTTGCAATAGTTCTGCTTTTTTACTAGATGTAATTTCTAACTCAATAGATGCTACATCTTCATCTCTTAAACCTAAAACATCTTGGCGATAATCTTTTAATATCTTTAAAGTTTGTTCATTTAGAGGATATTGTTGCTCAACTTCTTCTGCAAAATATTGTTTGTAACTTTGTAAATTTACTAGCCGTCTCCGAAAAGGTTGTAGAACTTCTTTTTCTATTTCCTCGGCTACTGCATTTGTAATTCCTAGAGTTTTTCGTTTTTCTGTTAAAACCAAAATAGCAACTTTTTTTAGTTCACCATTTTGAGTATATTGTTCAACTAATTTACGATACTTTACTTCTGGATTTTTAGGAGCATAAGCTAATAAAATATTATATCCTTCCTTATCTAGAATAATATCTGGTTTCATATTAGGTTTTACAGCTTGGACTTTTGTTTTAGCGTAAGCGTGTAGTTCTTGAATATGAATTTTACCATCACTATCATTATCTGCTGCACCAGTTTCAATTCCCTCAACTAAATATTGAGTATAGAGTGAAAGTGTTGCACCTTCTTGTGTAAAAGAAGTTTGAGTTGCACCAGAAGATGTCATCACAACTCGTCCTTCTGCACCTAATTGTTTTTTGATATCTACTCCAATACTTTTTGTGTGCCAACCATTAGCAAAAGCACCACTGTAACAAGCATCTAAAATTAAAACTTGTCGTTTAGAATAACAATTTTTCGACTGCGCTTGAATAAAATTTCCATCTACAGCAGTAGCTTCAAAGTTATCTTTAGCTGTATTGCGAGTTGCTAAATAGAGATGATTATCATCATTAATCATCCCATGTCCAGAAAAAAAGAATAATAATAAATCATCTTTTTCTGCATTTTTAAACAAATTGAGAATTGCTATTCTCATAGCTTCCGAATTAGGGTTCAGTAGTTTTTTTACCTGTGTAAAGTTTCCTAAGTTCGGATTTTTTAAAACTCGTTCCATAGCCTCTACATCATGAAGGGAAGATAATAGAGGTGGGATACTTTCACCATACTCGCTAACTCCAATCAGCAGTGCTATTTTTTTAGCCATTGTCACCACTGATTGCAGCTAATAAGTTTTTTGCTATTTTTTCAGTTTCTAGCAGTTCTTGGCGGCTTTTGGCCTCGATAATGACTTCTTTATCACCGACCTTGACACTAACTTTTATGGGCTTGTCTCCTAAGCGATCGCCCAAAAAGCTTAAAAAACCTTTAATATTTTGTATACTTACTTTAGCGGTAATAAATCCGATTAAGGTGGCAAATCCTGGTTTACTGCCTGGTTCTGGGTGCATATCTTCGCTAAGATATGCTTTCTCCACTTCATCTAAATCTCGCAATTCCCGTAGTAGATTACTAGCTATTTTTTGTCGTCTGTTATCGTCTAATTCTGGGTTATCAACGGCAAAAGTAAACTGAATTGTGCGATTATCGGTCATATTTACCTCCACAGTGCCATTATTTGCTGTTTGCGTCGTCTTAATGGCTATTTTAGCAGCTATTGCTGTTCTAGCATACTCTAGGGTAAACTTATGCCCATATTGCCAACTTTATGGAATCGGCGGTAAAATACACTATGAATGAGTATAAATAGGAAAAAGTCCAAAATTAGGCATTTATTTCCTAAATATTTATATAGTTTAATTATTTAATTGAGGTTATTAACTGGCTTTTATTTGGGGGCTATTGCTGTTTTCGGAATTTCCATGACTGGTTTGTTTAAAGCTACCATTAAAGGAGAATCAGAGATAGCTGGCTGCGTCACTGCTGGTGTTAATTCTGTCGTTTCTGCCATTTGTAGTATTCTGGATGAGTTACCGGGGAATAAAGTGGAAACTGTACCCAGAATACAAGCTGCTAAGGCTGCCCCACCAAACATCCAGGCCAAGTCCTGGGGTCGGTTAATACGCTTCAATACTTGCTCAATTGTAGTTTCTGATGACTGATTAGTTGGGGGAACAGGTATGTTTTGCAACCCTTGTCTAAGATTTAATAGTCTCTTATATAAGCATTTGACTGAGGCATCCTTTGATAACCATTCTTCTACCTGCTTACGTTCAGTAGCGGTTACTTCACCATCCAGATAAGCACTTAATAACTCGAAACAATCGCGTTCTTGCATATCCATATTACTCATTGATTCATTTTTGCTGCTCAATAGCAGAAAATATATATTTTCGCTGACAGTCGTTAATACTTCTTAAATTCTGCCAGAGAATTGAGGAAACATGATGTAGATTATATATTGAGATAGCTTTGTAACTGAGTTTGTAATCTAGATCTGGCTCTGGCTATTCTAGATTTCACAGTTCCTAGAGAAACTCCGGTAAGTTCGGCAATTTCTTCATAAGAGAGGCCTTCTATTTCTCTAAGGATAATAGTAGTCCGAAAAGCTTCAGGTAAATCCGCGATCGCTTCTCGCAACTGCTCATAAAATTCTCTTGTAGTCATTTCCTCATCTGGACTTGGGGTATCACCTGCAATTTCCCAATCCATTTCACCGTCTTCTAGACTCCGGGGGGCATCTAGTGAGAGGGGACTAGCTACCCGTTTACGCTTACGTAATTCATCATAAAACAAATTAGTGGCAATACGACTTAACCACCCCCGGAACTTGGTAGGTTCTTGTAATCGGCTAATATTTCTATATACACGAATCCAAACTTCCTGGGCTAAATCGGCTCTGTCAGACCAATCAGGGGCTAAATGATATAAAACTCGATCAACTTGGGTTTGATGACGGCGTAGTAGTTCTGCAAAGGCGGCACGGTCTGGACGCAATCCGACTTGACAGCGTAGAATAAGATCGTGGTTTGAGAGTTTGTCAACTTGCACCGATGCTGCTGGGTAGGTGGCATCAACTGTTGACCAGGATACACTAATGGATTGACTCATGGGTCGGATTGGCTTTAAATCAAATCACTCTTCCTGATAAGACTGGATAATTAATTAAAAGTTCCCCAAGGGTGACGGACGATAAATAATAGGCGATAGCAATGGCAAGAAATGAATCTGTAGCGAGTATGATTATGTTTCTCTGTTTCGGTGCAGCAATTTTATCTCTAGCTGTCCACTTGCAAACGACGAGAAAAACAGGAACAGGGGAGTTAAATTATTCCGGGTCTACAGGGGTCTATCCGCAGGATTCACTGGTGACTGGGGAGAGTGCAATTGCGGCTTCTGTACCTACCTCTCCCCAAAAATCTGGGACAATTAAGTTAAATTCTGATCAGAAAAAACCTCAGTCAAGTTTAGCTGGTCTTGTCAGTACAATTAACAATACAAGCCCATCCGTATCAGCATCGGACACAACCCAAGTTGTAGTAGATTTAAGCGATCGCCGTGTTTATGTTTCTCGATATGATGAGGTAATAGCTAGTTACCCTATCGCTATTGGTAAAAAGGGTTGGGAAACACCCACCGGCAATTTTAAAGTTATCCACAAGGAACATCATCCCATTTGGCGACACCCCATTACAGGTGCTATCTTTGACGGTGGTACTAATAGTCCTTTGGGGGATAGATGGATTGGTTTTTGGTCAGATGGTCGCAATGAAATTGGCTTTCATGGTACACCAGATGTTGATTTGGTGGGAGCGGCTGTTTCTCATGGTTGTCTGAGAATGCGTAATCCTGATGTACGGATGTTGTATAGCCAAGTTCCTTTAAATACACCTGTATTAGTCCGTGATTGAATTAGGTTCATTTAATTTTCTGGGATTTCCACGGTAATGGGTCAACTGATTGTCCGTTTACATACAAGCCCCAGTGCAAGTGCGGTCCGGTAGATGCACCAGTTGAACCTACTGTACCAATTTTTTGACCAGCTTTGACAAAATCACCTTCTTGAACATTTATACGACTCAGGTGCATAAAAATACTGACTACTCCTTGACCATGATCAATGCCGATAACATTACCATGAACGCGGAAGCCTTGGGATACTGTCCCCACTAGGGCAACTCTTCCTGCTGCGGGGGCTGTTACAGATGATCCTGCTGATCCTGCGTAATCCTGTCCACGATGGTAGTAATCATTGGCAAATACGCCGTTGTAGTAGCGACGGACACCATATCTAGTAGATGTTCTCCCTGCGTTGGGGGTGAGAAAAACACCGTTCCAGTATTTTTCCGGTGTCTGGAGGGCTTTAAATTCTGCTACTCGCTTTAGTTCCTCCTGGGTGGCTTTTACTCCAGCTTTACCCGGTGGTAAGGTGATGCGTTGAACTGGAAATTTGCGATCGCGCACTTGTATGGATAGTTGTTGTTCCTGTCCCTCCTGGGACACTCTAATTGTTCTTACTCCAGCTTTTTCTAAGGGAGTTGTGGGAATAAAGGAACGGTATTGACGAGGTGCAATTTCAAAAGCTGGATAGGTTTTTTCGCCAATTTTCACAGTAGGATTACTAAGACTTGTTTGAGCATCTGTCTCAATTAATACTAAAACTGTATCTCCCAATTGGGGATTTTTAGGCATTATCTCTACTTCTAAAGCCTTTGCTGGTAAGCCTAAAGCCATGGGAATGGTAGTAATTATGCCTAAGAGTATCTTAACACGGTTGCTCATTGTCAGAATCAAAATTAAAGGATTAACAGGATAAAAACAGAATTTAAGGCTCTTTTTGTGAACGGGGAGGGGTTTACCGGAGGGGTTTTGTCATGTTTGTCACTCCACAATGTGACTGAAATTTCTTCCCAGTCAAAACCAACCGTTAATTAACCACCTTTATTGAATTATAAATTTAGCCAAACCAAATTAACCACAGAGGTAGAACTAAAAATAACCCAATAAAGGTTAAAGCAATGCTGCTGGCTAATAAATTCCGATCTAAGTCGTAAACTTCCGCTAAAATCAGCACGGAGAGTCCTGTGGGTGTCCCTGACATGAGTACCAAGACTAAACGCTGTTCCCCAATTATACCCGCATAGGTCGCACTTAATCCTACTAATAAGGGGATAATCAAAACTTTCAGAACACTGGCTATTATAGCAATATTCAGATTTTGATATTCTTTTATTGTTCCTAATCGCAAACCAACCAGCAATAAAGCAAGAGCAATTACTACCCAAACAGCTTGTTCTAAGCCTGATTCAATTAATGCGGGTAATTGCACAAATTGGGTATTTAAGCCAATGAAAAACGTCCACAGACTGGGAACGGTAGCTATATCTCGTAATTGTATCCACCAATGATTTTCAGTGGTTCTCTGTCCAAAATAACTGGCAATTAAGACAGCAATTCCATAAGTACCAACAACATTATTTGTGACGCTAAATAATACTGCCCAATCATTATTTTCTGGTCCTGTTAGCACTTGTGTTAATGTTAGTCCAACAAAACCCGTATTTCCTAAAATTGTTGCCAAAATAAAACTACCTAAACTCGCTTTTTTTAAATAGTCTGATACTTCTACGCTTTTTTGCTCTGCCTTGATTTTATTAAACCATTGCCAAAACCACCAAGTCAATAGTGCTAAAGCTAAACTTAGTATTAATACTGCTACTCCCAGAACCGGTATTAGTCCACCAGTTTCTACATTAGTATGACGAGCTAATACTAACAATTGTAGTGGCACTCCTACCCAGTATAGTGACTGTCCTAGCCACTTGGCCAATTTATCAGAGCTAAATCGAGATAATATTAGACCTAACCCTATCCAAGTAAATAGGGGAGTATAAGCTTTGAATAGGGTTTCAATCATGGTAAAGTAGTTAGTTATTTTTGCCCGCTGTATGAGTAATTATAGTTGCAAATCATGAGTTACAATACTCATTGCTGATAAAAAATCACAGTTAAAACTAATGATAGGAAATAAAATACAACCCAGAAAATCATTAAATAAAGCCTTTCTGAAAATCAATCCTTTTAGAAAGGATATTGAAACTTTCAAAAAACATTTAAAAAACCTAATTGCAAAAATCAATGAAT
>LJOT01000836.1 GCA_001672075.1 Anabaena sp. CRKS33 | reverse complement strand
GCCCGCGCCTGGCAGGCGAAGCTGGACAGCTACGACAAGGCTAAGGCCGAGTTGAAGGTGCGCGACTATGACGACGCCGAGTTCACCGTTCAGCAGGCCTTGAACGCCACGCAGCAGGGGCTTTTGATCGACGCGCTCGACAACCCTGCTTTGATGGTGGTTGCACTGGGGAAAAACCCCAAAGAACTGGCCCGCGTGGCCGCAATCCAAAAGCCGACGCAGTTTCTGCGAGAGTTGTCACGAATCGAGGACACCAAGTTGAAAGTCATCCCCCGCACCAAGCCGCCCGCACCTGAGCGCAGCACCCCAGTCGGCACTGCGCCCGTCAGCGGCACGGCCGATTCCACGCTGGAGCGGCTGCGCGAGGAGGCCGCCCGTACTGGAGACATGACGAAGGTCATCCGGTACAAGCAGCAGTTGAAGGCGAAGGCACGCTGACCCCTTGACCCCCGCGCCGGATGTGGTACATTCGGCGCCATTCGGGTTTCGCCAGCCCAAAATCGGCAGTGACAAGATGCGAGTGGCCGCCCG
>LJOT01000835.1 GCA_001672075.1 Anabaena sp. CRKS33 | reverse complement strand
ATCCAGGATTTAAGGATTTACAGGATGTTGTTGGATGATTGTTTGTGGGAAGTTGGTGATTTTATTTTGTCTGAATCAGGATATCCAGGATTTAAGGATTTACAGGATGTTGTTGGATGATTGTTTGTGGGAAGTTGGTGATTTTATTTTGTCTGATAGCGTAGCGTGGCGCAAGCCATATTAGGATTTAAGGATTTTCAGGATGGGTAATTGGTAATTGCGAAAATGCTGTAAACTGATCATCTAAAGAAGAGCATAAAACAACATCTTTAAAATATCCCAACTTCCAAAAATCACCACTTCCTCAAAAACAATCTTGCCATCACATCTTGAAAATCCTCAAATCCTCGACATCCTGATTCAGACAAAATCATCACCACTTCCTCAAAAACAATCTTGCCATCACATCCTGTCAATCCTCAAATCCTGGACATCCTGATTCTGACAATTAAGCGACAAAAGGATTAATTGTATTCAGAAATTCTGCTTCTGCTTGTTGAGCATAATATAGATCCCAGCGAACTTGTAAAT
>LJOT01000174.1 GCA_001672075.1 Anabaena sp. CRKS33 | reverse complement strand
TCATTCCGTTTACTCAAAGCCTGATTAATTGCCAACTTCCGCATATCTAAAGAAAACCAACGTTGATAGGTTTTCGTATGAATCTGCACACTATGACCCAAATTATCTGCCGCTGCTTTAATAGGAATCCCTAAAAGATGCGCTCGAATTGCCCAACCATGACGTAAATCATAGGGTTTAAAATCCAAACCAATTTTTCTAAACCACCAACTCACTCTTTGAATTAAAGCCGTGATTTCTGCATGATTATTTTGGTCTTTTTTAGTGATTGCGATCGCCAACATTTCCAAATATTTCGGATTTCTTAAATCAAATTCATCAATCCATTCTTTATATAAAGGTAAAGCTTCTCTTTCCCCAGTTTTACAATCTTTATCAACCTTCCAAGTTAAATCTATATTTTCATCACTTAACCACCAATGAATATGAGGATTAACAAAAAGCTCACGGGGACGTAACCCAAAAACCGCCAACATTCCATAAGTCCAACGCCAAAGTTGCCAACTATCTTTGACATCTTGATTAACTTGCTTACCTCTGTTATTTAGATATTCATCAAACTTGTAAAATCCTGTAACTATTTCCTTATCTGTAGGAACATTGCGAGAATTACTTTCAGGAACTTTAGCATAATTAGTTAAATTAATTTCAATTTTAAAAACTTGACAAAATACAGAAATAGCCCGAACAGCATTATATTTAGCCCAGTCTTTATCTATTTTCTCAATTGCATTAATCAAACTTTCCGTATTTGCCAAATCATCAGCATTTGTATAACGTTTAATTCGGGAAAAATAATAGAAAAAAGTATGTTCACTTTTAGTCGTGCGTTTATGGGTTTTAAAATATTCATCTTCAAACTTTGCTAATAAATCACCAATAGTTATTAACTCTTTTTTAATGTCGTTATTTCCTAAATTTACCAAATATTTATCATTCCAAATAAAAGTTTTTCTAGCAATTAACTTACCTAATTCATAAGCCTCTTCCTCTGCGGTTTTCAGTCCATCTAAATTAGCAGGAATATTCAAACTGAGATTGTATTGTTTTTTTCCCGTTCTTCTGATATCCTCATCACCTGGTTTAATAGGTAAAGTTGCCCGTAATTGCAGACATCCATTTGATTCTCGGATTGTTACCCTTGTCTTTGCAGACTTCAAACGCAGATTTACCTGCTGTATTTCCTGTGCTAAGTTTGTTTTCATGTTTTGCGAGAGTTACAAATAAACCTCTCCCCCTACCCCTCTCCTCTTAGGAAAGGAGGGAAAATCTCTTTGTAGGGAAGGGGTAGGGGTGAAGTCTGTTTAGTTTATATTTACTAGAAAAATAAATATGTCTCATGCAAACATAGTTTCTCCCTAACTTTTTCACGCTTTCGACCATCAAATGTATAAATACGGGTCACGCAAAGAATCAAAACCTTTATCTTATCTTATATTTAGTGCAATTTTGGACAATATTTATGATGATTATAAATTATGAATTTGACTAGCTTTAATTACGTCCTCGACTGTAATATTTAACTCAGAAAAGGTAGGAGAAATAATTTTTTCTGTTCCTGTAAATGCTTTAACTTGGTATTTTCCGTCAATTAATTCATAAACAAACACCGTTGGTATTTTCGGATTTCCTAAATAACTTCGAGAAGCAATCGCTAAATAATCTACTATCCAATATTCTTTAATTCCCAGATTTTCATATTCTTCTAATTTATCAATATAGTCATCTTCCCAATTCGTTGATGTTACTTCTACTGCTAATTGAATCGCGTCAATTAAAGCTCCATAAGTTGTGACCTTAGAGTTCCATAAAGATGCACTGACTACCCTCACATCTGGGTTTCTTCCTCTTTGATCGCCCCTATTGGTAACTGTTCTAATGACAATATCTTTATCTACAATATAATCAAGTTGTAACCGCCGAATTTCATCATTAAAACCAAACATTAAATATCGGGCTACATTTTTACGCGCTCTAATTGCTTCCACTTTAACAATTTCTCCATTTACTAATTCATAAATACCATCATCGGGACGTTGTTGTAAGAATTGTCCAAAGTCTAATTTTGTTAAGGTAGTGATGGTCATAATTTCCTCACTAAGCTTTGCTAAAATATTATTATAGCACTTGTCAGAATCAGGATGTGCTGGATTTGAGGATTTACAGGATTAGGTATCGGCAATATAATAGACATCTCCAAAAAAGAATGTAGGGACAATTCATGAATTGTCCCTACAAGGGTTTAAGGCTACGCATATTTAATTTCTGGAGATGTCTAATATTAAGAATTAATAATGTGATCATAGGTATCACAAATCACTGTACCCGATTTATGCTAAAGTATCTTCATGATTGAAAAGATTTTGTAGTATAAGATGCTTTAATCCTATGAATCTATCTGGTGCTGAGTTAAGAAAATTAGTGAATGCTATCATTAGCGCTTATCCCACTAAAGAGGATTTAGCAATGATGATTCAGTTTGAATTAGGAGAAAATTTAGAGGCGATCGCTGGAGGTGCTACTCTCACCCAATTAGTATTTAATCTCATCACAAAATGGGCAGTTCCTAGAGGCAAAATATCACCTCTAATTATAGCAGCCTATGAGACTAATCCTGGTAATCCTGAACTTAGAGAATTTTATGAATCTGTGGTTATTAAGAAACGGTTTATTGTAGATTATACTGTCAAAAATCCAGATTTTGGACCCGATATTAATTGGCGTGGAGAAACCGATGATACTCAACTCCAAAGTTGGTTAAAACCTGAACCTAATTTATTGGATATAGGATTTTTAAAACGAGCAATTGAACAATCTGCTTCAGTTTGTCGTATTGAAATTCCCTCTCGCAATATTATGGGAACAGGGGTTTTAATTACAGCAAATAAAGTATTAACTAATTATCATATTTTCAAGTATGATGAAGAAGATGACATAAAAACTAATGCTTTAAATGCTATCTTAAAGTTTGGTTGTTTGACTTCCGATAATGGTTTAGAAACTCAAGGCAAATCTTTTCAATTAGATAGACAAAACCCGATTTTATGCTTTAGTAAAACAGAAGATTTAGATTATGTTTTGTTACAAGTAGAATCAAAAATTGCTCAAGCAACTGAGATTAAACCTGCTCGTTGGGATAGTCACAAATTACCTGTTGACAAAAAGGGAATTAGTGTGTTACAACATCCCGAAGGGGAATCCATGAAATTATCAATCAGTCAAGATGGTATTATCGGAGTCTATCAAAATAGTGGTTTAGTTCAATATGTGAATAAAACTGCTGTAGGATCAAGTGGTTCACCTTGTTTTGATGAAGATTGGTATTTAGTAGCTTTACATCATGCCCAAAAAGCGAAAACTTTTGGCTCAATTAGAGAGGGGATTTTATTTGCTAGTATTTATCAAGAAATTAAAGATTTTTTAAATTAATTTAAGGAGTTATTATGGGACGGAGAATTATTACCAGTCAACTACAAGCTAAGGGTGAAGAAGCAAAGTTAGACGGCTATTTTGATAAGTTAATGAAATATATTCCCACTGAAATTGTCGGCGCTTGGATTGCCATGACAGGACTAATTAAAGGTGCTAGTAATATACCCACAAATACTATATTATGGATTTTATTCATTATCTTTACTGGACTAACTGCTCTTTATATTCTCAAGCAGACTTTTCAACCGAAAAAGCCTTTAGCAATTAAACAAACGAGCATTTCTACTCTTGCTTTTATTGTTTGGGTATTTGCTTTAGGAGAACCTTTTAATACTTTGAGTTTTTATAATCCTGTTTATGGATCAATTTTGTTGATTGTGTATAATTTAACTATTCCTTTAATTAATCCTGTTGAAGAGAGTAATAAAAATAATATGAGGTTTAAAAATTGAAGATTGGAAATAAAATTTATAAATTGAATACAAAAAAACCTATTATTATCATGGAATTGAATTATGGAATTAATACCAGGTAAAGATCTTGAAAAATTACGGGATACTATGCTTCAAGCATATCCAGAAAAATCTGATTTGGAAATGATGGTCAAGTATAAGTTAAATGAATCTTTGGATGAAATTGCTGGAGGTGAGAACCTTAAAATGATCGCTCATAATCTGATTAAATGGGCAAATAAGACAGGAAAAATTAAATATTTATTAGTGGCAATTTCTGAAGATAGACCTAATAATTCACCATTACAAAACCTTATTAGGAGCTTGTTGATTACTGTTGATTGGATTAATCTCTCAAATAATGATCACTTAACTCCTTTTCGTCCATTAATTGAAGAGCTAAGAAAATCATCTTATCCAAATATACCAAATAGATTTAATTTACGTAAATCTCAAGAAATAATCGAGGTTTTTCAATCTATTAGTCATTCTTTAGAAAGCGGCAACAATCTTAGGGAAGTTTTCAGAACTTCTAGAAATAGATTCATAACTATTGATCCTTCGATGAAAGAATATCTTCGATTTTTAGGCTATGAAATTAATATTGTTTTATTAGTTATGAATCACAGCGAAGCCGAAGAATTAGATTCAGAAAGTGTTTTTTCTGATTATAACATTGAACTACAGCAAAATTTTCAGACATTAAAACGAAACTTAAACGATCATGGAGTTACCGATTGGGTTGAGCATTATCAATCAACTTCGGAACAATGGCAACCTTTTAATACAGATAGGAGAAATATTACTCAATTGATTGATGAGGTCATTGAGGACGTTAAATCTGGATCAATAATAGTATCCAAATTTATTGATATTCGTGAGCTAAATGGAGATAATAAGGATAGCTTTAAACTCTTAAAAAAATTACGGGATAAAGGATGTATAATTATTATGGATGTTATTTCAATGCAACATCCTAAAATGCAGCATTTATTTAAAAGTACAGCCCTCGATGCTTCTTCTAATACATTATTGCTTATGGTTGCTCCTATTCATTCGGCATTTGACGTGGTAACAAGTATAACAGGTGTTATTAAACAACGGATTGATCTAGAATTTTATCGTCGCTTAACATTGAGTGATAGTAAATGTATGAAAACTGCCGATAACCATATTTTTCGGAATTGGTTAATAGGTAAAGTTCCAAGTTTACTTTTAGTACCAGAAACAGAAAACGTATCCGATAGACCTTGGAGTTATTTTGGTGAAGGAGGTTGAGATTTATGATTTTTACATTTTATTCATTCAAAGGTGGAGTTGGGCGCACAATGGCATTAGCTAACGTTGCTGAGTTACTATATCAACGTGGATTAAAAGTGTTAATGGTGGATTTCGATTTAGAAGCTCCCGGTTTAGAACGCTTTTTCGATATATCAAATCAAGATGAAGAACCCAATAAACGAAATATACCAGAAGTTAAATATAGTCCAAATGAAGTAATTGAGCAACGAGGAGTTATTGATTTATTGCTTTCTTACAAGCAATCATACTCTTTCCATTTACCTAACCAAGAATCTGAAAATACATCAGAAGGTTCAAAAGAAGATAAAATTCCGTTTACGGTTGAACCCATTAATAACTTTATTGTTCCTCTTTATGAAGAAAATGACAAAGGAGGTAAATTAGATATTATTCCTTCTGGATGTCGAGGTGAGGGGGAATTCTCAAAATATGCCAGCAAGGTTCATTCATTTGATTGGAATGATTTTTATGATCATTATCGTGGTAAAGAATTTTTTGAATCGTTCAGAGAACAATTGCTTAAATTTGCTGATGTAGTGTTAATTGATAGCCGTACTGGTGTCACTGAAATGGGAGGAGTTTGTACTTATCAATTAGCTGATGTTGTAGTGATGTTTGTTGCACCAAATGGACAGAACATTTATGGTAGTTTAAAAATGGCACAAAGTTTATCTAATCCTGATTTAATTGAAAAGGGAAGAAATAGGAGAGATTTATCTTTAGTTATTGTGCCTAGTCGAGTGGATAATAGTGAAAAAAAATTGTTAGATGATTTCCAAGACGAATTTGATAAAAAATTTAGAAAGTATATTCCAAATAGAATGAGAATGAGGTTGGAGTCACTGCAAAAAAGTGCTTTTCTTTATTTAAAAATACCTTATGTTCCCTTTTATTCTTTTAAAGAAAAAGTTGCTGTTCGTGACGCTGATAAGGCAAGTGCTTCTGATTTAAGTGAAGCTTATGGAAATTTAGTTTCTGCTCTTATAAAATTATCACCTGAATTGTACAAGAAAACGCATCCTAATACTGGTCTACTTTACCTATCGTCTCTTGCTGGTCTATGTCAACATTATTCAGATGGTTATCCTAATAATAAATGGAAAAGAGTTTTTGGTGAAGATCAAGATATACTTAGAAAAAAAATTATCAGAGAATGGAATGATATAATACCCCCAGTAGTAGATGATTTGATTACTGCTATCTATCAAAATGAACCCATTGATAAGAGTATATTAGAAAGTGCCAATAAGTTAATTACAGAACATATAAATGCGACACTAGACTTGGAAAACGATGATCAAGCTATTGATAATCCGTTGAAAAACGATAATATAGAAAGTGATGATATTCAACCTAGCATTGAATCTAAGGTATCTGTAGAAAAACAGAATGATTCTTTTTTTGCTTTTGTAGGGAAAATATTGTTCGGTAAAACAGAATCAACATAACCACAATTTTTAACATTTAGCTACTGATTAGTAGCTGAATTAATTTCCTTATAAATTTTGTCTATTTCCTTTAAATCATAAATTTCAACCCTTGGACCTTTAGTTTCCTCTGAATTATATTCATTACCAAAGGCATAAAGCTTAACATTTTTATAATCTTTCTTGAGTAGTATATCTCCTATATACTGCGCCCTTAGAGAAGATAAACCTAGATTATATGTTGGAGATCCTACTGAACTTGCATGACCAATTAGAACAAATTCAGTATTATTATTTTGAGTTGATAACCATTCGTCTAGGTCTTTTTGATCTTTTATAGTAGTGTAACCTTCCAAAAAATCCTGAGTATAGATGGGTTTATTGCGTTTACGAATAATTTCTTTATAAATTTTCTCCATGGTTTCTAGCTTATATTGTTTATCTTTCTCATCTTTTGGATTTTGATTAGCGGTAATGCCGTCTAAAGATACACTTACAAAACCCTCTGATTTTAGAATTTTCTGCCCCAAAAAACCTGCGTCTTTCCTTATGGAATCGATTATATTGTTTATATTGTTTAATTGCGTACTGTTAAAAACTCTATGAGTATAAAAAGATAATTCACGGTTTAGTTTATACTTGTTGTTAGTGAAATATATATCATCAAGCTTATCATCAAGCTTATCAGTATACTTGAAATAATTACTTAATAGATCAACTGGTTTTTGATTATCTATTGTTGTTAAATATTTTTTTCTATCGCTAGAGTATTTATCAACTAAAAAAGAATAACTTAAATACCCAATAGATGGTTTACCATCTTTATTAGTGGTTGTGACTTTATCCCACATTTCTTTATTAGTAGTAACCTTGCTGCAATTATTAAGGAATGATGCCCCTTTATCTTGAAGCTCTAATTTTTTTATAATAGTGTCGGTTGTTCCTGATTTTTCTCTACAAAATACTTGCCATTGTTCATCTTTATTGTTATCTTGTTGATTTTCCAAAATAGACTTAATCTTCTGACTATCGAAATTATGTAGGGTTTTATTCTTATTATCATTAACAATAATTGCAATAGTATCTTGTCCCAGTAATACTCGATCAAAATCATTTTTCTCTATATCAACATCTTCTGAAGCCAATGCTATATCACATTTATTTTGTTTTAGTTTTTCAATTCCATCATTTGTTCCACCATAATTAACAATAAATCTTACTAATCCTTGGAAAGGATTATCCTTTTTATCTTTATTATTTGAAAAATTGGCATCTATCGTGATATTGTTTTTATCTTTATTGTCTGACTTTTTTATTTTGTTAGCACCATGATCGAAAGCTATTGCTTCAATAAAATGAGGAGCGAACTTTTCTCCAAGTGTGGCAGAACCACATAACTTAACTGTAACGTTGGGTGTCTTGATTAACCAAACATAAAACAAATTGATATAGATGAACCAAAAAAATAACATAATACACATAATGCTATTTCGGTGCAAAAGTTTGAAAATAAAATGCTTGCTCTGACTGGGTTTTTTCCAAAAAGAATAAAGTCTTGCAAGCGAATATAAAACAATAAATATAAATAGCCCGAACATCATAAAAAATGGAAACAAATTATCTTCAAATCCCTGAAGCGAGAAATTGACAATAATAAAAATAATAAATATGGATATTTGTAATAATAAGAATATTACAATCTCTAACAGCAAATTTTGTTTAATTTTCTGATTTGAAGAATTGGACATAATTATTCCTTGTTATAAAATGTTCCCCTGTTATATAGATGGCTCTTGTTCATGATCACTTATTTAGCTAAATTGTGAGTTGCACCTCTTGGAAATACAGACTGGGTAAATTATACTAAACAGAGATACCAAAAAGCAACCTACCAATTTTAATCAACTCATATTGAAAGCATAACCTTCAGACGCGACAAAGAAGTTAAATAAGTTACCAGGTAGTGTACGTATAAAACTATTAAACCAGCAGAATAAATACTCCGGTCCTTACCACGGTTACGACGGATTCGCAATTTTCGCTCGTGACATGGATTTAGCTCTAAACAGCCCAACCTGGGGATTAATTGGCGCTCCCTGGAACAAAAAAGCTCAAGTGAAAGCTAAAGCTAAAGCTTCCGTCTAGGGAACAAAAATCTGGGGT
>LJOT01000010.1 GCA_001672075.1 Anabaena sp. CRKS33 | reverse complement strand
GTAAAGCGATCGCTAAATCAACTCATAACGATTCTATCCAGTTGTAGCGACGCTGAAAACAAGTACCAGTAGTATGGCCATTGCACTTACTTTGTTTTGCGACCCCCGGACAAATTACTTACAGCCAGGGGTAACAGTGAGAATCTAACTAAGCATGACGTTGACTGACTAAAACCTGATGAGAATATTCAAAATCATCATTAGTAATTCTGATATCAGCAGGATCTGTCTGTCCCTGCGCTCGGAAACGGCGAATAGCTTCCACAGCAGCTTGATTACACAGCAATACTAAATCAGCGCCATTCCAACCTTCTGTGACTTCAGACCAATAGGTTAAATTTACATCTAATAATGGTCTTCCATCAGTATAGACCTGCAAAATATCTAAACGACTAGCTAAATCAGGCAAATCTACCTTAAGTTGTAAATCCAACCTACCTGCCCGTAATAAAGCTGAATCCAGAGCATCAGGACGGTTTGTCGCCCCAATAACCAGAATACTTGCACCCGCCTCTACACCATCCAATTCAGTTAATAATTGCCCTACTACCCGGTTACTCACGCCAGAATCACCGCTGTAAGTTCCTCTTGCCGGAGCTAAGGTATCAATTTCATCAATGAATATGACACAGGGTTCTGCTTGTCGAGCCTTAGCAAATAATTCCCGCACTGCTTGTTCACTCGCACCCACCCAACGGGTCAGCAATTCCGGTCCATTGACACCAATAAAATTAGCCCTGGCCTGGGAAGCCACAGCCTTTGCTAATAAAGTTTTACCAGTTCCCGGAGGACCCCATAGCAAAATCCCCTTGGGAGCAATAGCCTTAGTTTGTAGATAAAGTTCTGGATAAAGTAGCGCCCCTTCTACAGATTCTCGCAGGGTTTGCTTAATATTCTCTAAACCACCAATATCATCCCAAGCAACTTGGGGAACTTCAACTTCCACACTGCGAAGTACAGCCGGTTTGATTTCCTTTAGTCCCTGCAAAAAATCAGTTTGAGTAACCGTCATGTTTTCTGGAGCTTGCACCTCTATAGAAGGAACTTGACGACGGAGGGCGCTATAAGCCGCCTTTTGACAAACAGCCTTCAAATCAGCCCCCACGAATCCCACCGCCCGCTCGGCAATAAAATCGAGGTCAACGGTGTTATCCAAGGGCATGGAACGGGTGAGAATTTGCAGGATTTCTTTGCGGCCGTTGATATCAGGAATGCGAAACTGCACTTCTCGGTCAAATCTTCCCGGTCTTCGCAGGGCTGGGTCAAGGTGGTCAGGGCGGTTGGTAGCCGCGAGAACAATCACCCCTGGGCTATGGGAAAAACCATCCATTAAGCCTAGTAATTGGGCAACGAGGCGCTTTTCAACTTCCCCTTCTACTGCACTGCGGTCTGGGGCGAGGCTATCAATTTCGTCAATAAAAATAATACATGGGGCATTTTTGGCGGCTTTTTCAAAAATACCGCGCAATCTTTGTTCCGCTTCACCGTAATATTTACTGATGACTTCAGGACCGACAATAGCAATGTAGTTAACACCCAGTTCCTCAGCCAAAGCCCGGGCAGTGAGGGTTTTACCGGTGCCGGGAGGACCAACTAATAATACGCCGTGGGTGGGTTCTAGTCCCAATTTTGCCAGTAAGTCAGGGCGTTTTAAAGGAATAGCAACCAGTTCTTTGAGTTCCTTCAGAATTTCGCTTAGTCCACCGATGTCTTTAAGAGCAATACCTGATGTAGGATCAGGGGGGACGATTGTATCTGATGGACTTGCAGCAGGGGTTGGGGAGGATGGAGTGTTGATGCGACTTGTACCCACATCATTGCCCATACTACCCATGTTAGCGCCCATATTACTGGTACGGGGGATATTTCCTGTTCTGGGAATACTGCTTAATGGGCGGGAGTTAATCTGAACATTGGTCTTGATTTCTCCGTTTTCTGCTTTTTCTTCGAGAGCTTTTACCAGTTCCACTAACTGCTCAAACCCCTTGAATAAATTTTCACTCATCACATGCCTCCAAAAATTGACTTTAAAAAGACCATTTTTTCTTAACTATATTATCCACTTAAAGACCTACGCAAAATATCTTTCCCTAAACCCCCTTTTCTTCTTTTTCTAAATGCCTATGCCCTCAGAACCCTGTGTGAACGTGGTTTATTAATTATTCCACGACGTATGGGTAAGTCCTAGACTTAAAATAAAAGATTGGCGGCTGCTTTAATTCTGGCAATGGGTTCGACGGATCTGGGTAAGTTAGGTAAGCGAATAATTGTTTGCTGTGAAAACAAACTGCTCTCAATGTCTACATCTTGAGTGTAGCGATTTTGTACCACATAACGCTGTTGAATTCCTATAGTTTTGAGAGATTCTGTTAAGCGGATGTGTTCAGCTATAATTGCTGCTTCTGCCTGAATGACACCCACAAATTGGGTGTGCTTTGGGTCTTTTAATTTCTTTTGAGCTTTAACAACTTGTTGGCGCAGACTCCGTAACCGCCCAATGAAATCAACCCGACCCAGAACATTCTGATATTTCATCCACAGCTTAAATATCCAAGATAACCAATCTCCTAATGCAGTTGGCATTTCCAAAAATTGCAGAAGATGACCTGTGGGTGCTGTATCTAAAATAATCAAATCCTGCTCGTTGCTGTCTAATAAATCCATAATGGTGATTAGGGATAGCATTTCATCAATACCTGGTAAGGCTTGAGACATAATTTGTCGCCAAGCTTCTGGAAGATAGGCAATATTTATTGTTGAGTCTGCTTCTGTTCCTTCACCACTAATCATGTCCGCCAATTCCCATAGGTAATCGGCACGAAATTGATCTAATATTTTCTCGGCATTAATTTCCTGTCCAGTTAAATTAGGAGCTAATAATTTTGGTTCATGTCCTAATTTTTCACCAAAAGCATCTCCCAAGGAATGAGCAGGATCTATGGAAATTACGCGAATTTTTTGATCAGGATAACGATTAGCAAAAGCCCAGGCCATGGCTGCTGAGACTGTGGTCTTACCAACTCCTCCTTTGCCACCAACAACAATCAATTGACAGCCTTCGGCTACAAAGTCAGTAAAGCTAGGCGGGATTTTAGTCGGCCATTGAATTGGTAGTGGACAAGTGAGTTCCACGTGATCAATATTTTGAATTTGTCCTGCTACATTATCTAATGCTAACCCGCCTAATGGTGCAAATTGCTGTTGTGGTACTGTAAAAACAGGTTTATTTTCAGAAATTTCTAAGAATTTATTAATAAAGTTTTGCTGTTCAGCATAGCGATCTGGATCTATGGATGAATCATTGATAATTCGATTTATTACTATTCCTCCATAGGGAACATTTAGTTTTTTTAAACTGGCGATAAATCGCTCAGTTTCCGCAAAACACATAGGTTCAGAAACGGCGACAACTATACAACCTGTAAATTGATCATCTTGTAGCAGTCGTCTGCCTTCTGCTAATTGAAATTTCAGATCGGCTAAAAAGTCATCAACTTCATCAAGACTATAATGTCCGGTCAAAGTTTCTGTGATCACCTGATGCTTTTTTTGGAATAACTCTAATGAGTTTAAAATCACATCTAAAAAATCTTCCAATCGCAATAGGTTTAAGGTATGACCAGAAGGAGCCATATCAACTACTATGCGGTCTACTTTTTTTTCAGATAGTAGACGTTGGATTTCTAGTAATCCCATTAATTCATTTAAACCAGGCCAGTCCAAATCCCAAACTGGAGCTAAATCTTGTCCGTCTGCTAGACTTCCTCGCTCAACCAGTATTTCTAAATACCGGCTATATTTGTCCTTAAATTCTAAGAGCAGTTTTTCAGCATTTAAGGATTGAACACTTAAATTAGGCAAATCTGGTAATGGTGAAGCATAATCTTTTACTTCTGTCAGTAATACATCTCCTAAAGAATGTGCTGGATCTGTAGAAAGTAACAAAATTGTTTCTTCCGGGAACTGTTTTGCCCAATAACGAGCAAAAGTGCAAGAAGTGGTAGTTTTGCCAACTCCACCCTTACCACTAAACATGATTAGATGAAATGAGTCGTACTGGTTCATAATAAACTTAATAAATCACTAAAAGACTAATAAATAATCATTAAATAAAGTGGTAAGGAGGAAGAGAGTCTCCCAAAAGTAAATCCCAACGTGGACAGGCTTTTTGCCAATTTAAAAATTGTTCTAAAAGTAAAGTTTTATATTGAGAATTAACTAACAGGTAAATATTTACTTCTTCTTCTTTTTCCTGAATAACAAGTGGTAATTGATTGACTTTAGTGATTGAATCAATCAGATTTTGTTTTTCTGCAACTTGAGCAATTCTAAAATTATTCTGATCTTGATAGCGTTGTTTTTTAGCTAAAAAATAATCCCTACCTCCTTTTTCCAATGCTGCTGGTTCTTCCATCGTCCGTGGGATTAATTTTAAAGTAAATTCGATTTTACCATTGATTTTTTCTAGTTTATCTTGATATTCTTGTCTATGGTATTCTAGATAATTTAGCAGGTTGTTGATGGAAGCAAAACAAGTTCCAAAACGCAAGGGTAAAACTGTCACCTGTTGAAAAAGTTCACAAATTACCCGATCATGAGATAAAGCCATCTGGATAATTTTTTGATCATTATTTTTAAATGACTCTAAGGATATTCCTGGCTCGACAATAGCCGACATTCCCGATCCATTAATCAGTATTACTTGATTAGCAGCGCCTTGTGGTAAAACCAAGGGAAATCTGGGTATTTCTAAAAAAGCATAAGTGTAGAAATTTTCTAATTCCATATATTTTACCTAGATAAAAATATTTGCTGGTATTAATTACCTAAGATTCGTATTCATTGCCATACCGAATATATTTTTTCATCTATACCTGGATAATTTAGGGATTTACAATAACAAAAACTTAGTTATAATGCTAGGAAATATTCAGGTATTTCTCATGAGAAATGTTCGCAATCCCGGTATTATCAGAGCTAAAGTTAGTACGATGCCCAGAAATCAATCTGATGCTTCAAGTCAATTAGAGCTTTATAAAATGGTGACGGAAAAGCAACGTATTCAGAGAGAACTATGTTACATCAAGGAACGTACTACTGTACTGCAACAGCGTTTGGACATCCTTAATGGCCAGATAGAGGATACAGAGAGAACAATTAAGAAATTCCGTCAACCTCAGCCTAGTGCTACTCAAAACATAGTCAGTGCAAACACATTTGTTGAATCTAATAATTACCAAACTTTTGAGATTGAATATTAATATCCGAAATCTTGATCAATTTGGCAAAATCTGAACAGATATTCCATAATTTACCCGCTAATGCGGGTTTTTTTATGATGATCTTAAACGTTATTTGGATATTGTACTAGTTATAGTATAATTCGCAATTCGTAATTACCGTATCTTCAAAGGGTTAAATCCGGCAGCGGGGGAGAGATATTTCCTGTCACCTATAGTTTAACAAGATGCTTGTATGTATCAATGGTCGGTGTAAACAGAGGTTGATTTTCAAATTCGTCTTGTTCAGCTTCTAGTTCCAAGCGTGCTTGCTCTTGTTCAGCTTCTAGTTCCAAGCGTGCTTCCTCTTGTTCAGCTTCTAGTTCCAAGCGTGCTTCCTCTTCCAATGCTTGGATTTTTAAAAGAATCTCTTCTTCTTGAATCTCAAAATCCTCTTCAGAAATTTCGCCAATGTCGAAAGAAAGTTGTAAACTTAATAATTGTTTATGCAAATTCTCTTGAGCATCAAATTCAGTATTAGTCCGTTCTTGGATTTGCTCTGCAATCCAGACAACTCCATTAAGTGGACCCATGATTGGTAATAGTAAAAGTTGAGTCAGCATCGTAATAACTCCTATGAATCAAGCAGGGCAAATGTATAAGGGGCGGTAAAATTGTTGTAGCGAATACGTAAGCGCGTACCAAATTTTTGATCAATTTCCTCGACGCGCTTGCTAAAAAGCGGTTCGCTATCCCAGGGAATCAAAAAGGCTGCATTGTAAATCATTTCTTCCGTCATGGGGTCACTGACTACAATTTCTTGAGCTAAAGGATTTAGATCTCTGGTGAAGACTTCAATTACAGCTTGTTTGCGGGCTTGCAAATTACTTTCAATTAATTGTCCTATTTGAATAACTTCCTCCATACTTAGCTTTTTACCTTCCATGTTGTCGCGTTGCTGCTTCAACTCATGATTAGACTCCATCATGGCTTGCAATTCAGCCTTAGCATCCCAGAGAATTTTAATGCTTACTTCTCTTTGTCCTGCCAATTTTTCAAACAATTTATGTAATTGTTCTTTATGAGGATTAATTAGTTGGCTCATGATTGTTTCCCAATCTTTAACAACCAATCCAAACCGCAAAGGCAAAAGAACATGAAAACCTTCATGCATTGTTTGTTCTAAAACTCTTTCATGAGCTAACAAATTACGGCGAGAAGCCAAATATTTTTCTTGACAGGCCTGTGAATATAAAAAAGTAAACCCATCAACTACTTGGCTATGAACAGATTTCCCATCCAATCCTTTAATCTCAAGAGTTTCAGGAATTGTGTCTGGGAAAATGCCATACAAATAAAGACCAAAATTTTTATGAGCCAAATCTGTGTTCATAAGTTTTAAATAAATTAAACCCAAAATTAGAACTGATAAACTAGCAGTAAATTACTAGTATTAAATTGGTTTTGATGTCAGAACTAATCGTAATTTAGCGTGAATAAGATCAAGTTGAGCTAGACCTAGATCTATCTCACCGTCTAGAACAACTCCTGTATTTAAAAGCCGATCTAATAATTCGAGTACAGAAGGACGACTACCAGTTTCTCCTGGATAATAAGAGCCAGATTGTGGTAGAAGAGTACCAAAATCCCCCAAATTTATATTCAACTCTGCTGGGTCAACTTCAAAAGTTTCACACAAATGTAATATTTGTTCTTGTAACTTCTGAATACTGTCTGCTGCCCGTTCTAATTCAGATTCACTGAGTAAATTCTCTTCCATACGCCGAATTACTTGAGCTTCCATCAACTGACGTAGCAATTCTAATACAGTCAAAAGCAAAGGGGCTAAACCTGCTTCATTCTTAGATTTAGAAACGGTAGTCAGTGACTCATCGAAGTTATCAGCTGGAGTGGAAAGCATTTTGATGATGCAAGCTAAAGTTTTAAATGTCTTTGTACAAGTTGACTATTAAAGTTTTAAAAGTGTCAGATGTGATTAAGTTAGATGTGGATAACTCATAACTCCTACATTTTAAGTTGAGGTTAAAGGTCAATCGTTGGTTCTATCGGTGAAGTTTCTTCACTAGTTTCCGGTTGAAAATCTGTAATTTCTATGGTTGGGTTTAAAGATAATGGAGTTTCTTGATTACTTTCAACTTGGAAATCTATCGGTGAAGTTTCTTCACTAGTTTCTGATTGAAAATCTGTAATTTCTATGGTTGGGTTTAAAGATAATGGAGTTTCTTGATTCTCTTCAACTTGGAGATCCATAATTTCCACTTGTGTATCTACAGATGATGAATCTTCTTGACTGGTTTGAGATTGAAAATCTAGAACTTCAATCGGTGCATCTAAAGGTGATACATTATCTTCAGGTGATAGATTATCTTCCTTGTCTTGATAAAAATCATCTTTAGTGTTTGTTGCTAGGGGAATTTCCTCTTTGACACTACTAGAAGATGTTAGCAAATTTAGTTTGGATTCTAGAGTTTCTAACCGATGCCGCAGTTGTTCATTTTCTGCAACCAAACCTTGAGCCTTAGCGCTGAGATAAGGATCGTTTTCCCACCAATTGATGCCCATTTCTTTGGCTTTATCCACGGAGGAAATCAACAAGCGAATCCGAATATTTATAAGTTCGGTGGACGCGATAGATATAGAAATATCTCCAGCAATCACAATCCCTTTATCTAAAACCCTTTCGAGAATGTCCGCTAAAGTCGAACCTTGGGTAGATGTATTAATAGTTCGACTTGAGTTTGTTTGATGACGTGTAGGCAGTGTTGGATTAGAATTCACAAATGATTAAACTCTTGAATGGTATAAACACGATTGACTTTGCAAGCTAAAAACTTTTATGCAAAGAACATAGAGCTTTTACGCTCATGTCGCGCTCTATGTTTAAGGCTTTTTGAATTCCCGTTCATCCTTCACTTTTTGCTTAACCAGGTAGTTGCAAGCTTAATTTTTACAAGGAACAGGACCTACACAAGATATGAGTGAAAACCCTATTCTTGCGTAAGGTTAACACCCTAATTTTGTTCTGTTTTGCGTAACTCCTGGGGAATATCGTTTACGAATTCTGTATTTGGCTGAGTAACTAATTCTTGGGTTGTAAACTGGGAATTGTTAATCAAAAGTTCATCGGTAGGGAAATGGGTGTCATTCAGTACCTTGATTTCTTCGGCTGAGAATTGCTCAAGTAACCCCATGAAAATATCAGTGGATTCGCTAATAGACAACTGAGCGCGGTTAAAAAGAATGTCCATAGCAATTTCTCGGAAATCTAAGTCTTCTGTCGAAGCAGGAATATCATGATCCGCACAGATTTTAGCAATCATTAAACAAGACCGCAAACCGGAAGTTTTTTCTGCCCCGGTGGCTAGACGGAATGATTTAACTAATCTAACTATTAGGTTAGCAGATTCTCGGCCTATGTTTGTTTTCTGAATTAATATTTCTGTTTGAGTGATCTCATCCGGCTCTGGCATATTAATGGTAACTAATCTATCCATTAAAGCATCTTGGGTCGAGTGAACTCCGCAATATTCTTCTGGGTTTGATGTAAAAATCACTCGAAATTGGGGATTAACACTCAGGTACTCTGGTTGGTTACTGCTGGGAGGGAGACTGAGAATTTTTTCTTCTAATGCTGATAGTAGGACGTTATTAACCTCAGGACGTGAACGGTTAAATTCATCATATACTAAGGTGAAACCTTCACGACAAGCTAAAGTCAATCGGGAATCAACCCAATTTTGCTTAAATTCATCCTCGACCTTAACAACGCTGTGTATATAGTTGTCGAGTAGTTTTTTATGGGTGTAACCGGATTCACTACCAATTAAATCGGAACTTTTAAATTGGTCATCTCCAAACAGTAACATCACTGGTCTGTCAAGACAGTTAGCCAAGTGCATACCCAAAGTTGTTTTTCCTGTCCCTGCAGGTCCGCGAAGGTGAATAGGAAACCCTGATCTGAGATAACGCAGCGCCCGAATTACTACTCGCTCAATAGCAGGTGTAACTACAAACTGACCCGGACGAAGACGAAGAACGGCTCTTTTATGATTAACTTTGGTGATGCTCATAAGTTGAATATGGTAAACAGTTAAGAGAAAATTAAGATTGCTGGAAAAAAAGAATGATATAATGCTTTTTTAAAATTTATGCGCTAATATCATATCATTGGTTTGATGAGCTAGGATGCCTATTTTTATAGAATCAGCATTAATGCTAACTAATTGTTTACTAGGACAAAAAACACAGTATAAATATAGACTACCTAACTCACACCAAAACTTGTTGTTGTTGAATTTTATTAACTACCCCCTCATCTTAACAGTTTTTTAACTGTAAGATTGGGGGTTTTATTATGTAACCTTATTCTCAAATAATTATTGAGAGTATAGATTAACCAAAGATACTTACAAACAAATCCTGACGGAACTTAAGGAGAGATTCCTTTTGTTCTTTAGCTTGAGCAAATCTGGCTTTAGCTGTTTCTGATAAGAATTGCTCAGTTGTTGCTTCAAGTTGTTTGTGGAAGTCTAGCAATTCTTGAGCTTGTTTTTGAGCTTGAGCAAATCTGGCTTTAGTTGTTTCTGACAAGAACTGCTCAGTTGTTGCTTGAAGTTCTTGATAGAATGCCAACAATTCTTGAGCTTGTTTTTGAGCTTGAGCAAATCTGGCTTTAGCTGTTTCTGACAAGAACTGCTCAGTTGTTGCTTCAAGTTGTTTGTGGAAGTCTAGCAATTCTTGAGCTTGTTTTTGAGCTTGAGCTTGTCTGGCTTTAGCTGTTTCTGATAAGAACTGCTCAGTTGTTGCTTCAAGTTGTTTGTGGAAGTCTAGCAATTCTTGAGCTTGTTTTTGAGCTTGAGCTTGTCTTTGTGCTGTGGTAACGGACAAGAACTCATTAGTCTCTAGAGCTAGTTGAGCAACTTTTCCAGCTATTGACTGATGCTCTTGTCGGATTCTTGCCATTAAAGAAATCATGAAATTCTCCAGAAAATAAAATAGTAAACTGGCATCAAATACATTCACTGGCAATTTTTTCAGTGAATATATTTTAAAGGATTCATACTTCTTTGTAATACCCTTTGAAAAATCTTGATTTCCAAATCTATAGATAATTAAAAAAAGCAGAATCAATATCAGAATTAAATATCAATTTAATTCTGAATATTCGCTATTAAAATTAAGCAGGTACTGCGGCAGATTGGGTTAAACCAACTGCTTCAGCATATTTCAAGTAGGTTTCAACGGAAGCGATAACGATACGAGCTTCAATTGCTAGTAATTCGATACCTACTAAGGAAACACGAACCCAAGCATCAATTACGATACCTTTGTCTAAGATTCTGTCAATAACTTCTGCCAAGCTGGAGGAAGAATTGGTTTTTTCAACTGCCATTGTTTTAAGTCCTTGTTGTTGTTTTAATTTTTTTGGGTTGAGCATTTCTTTCGACCCACATTTATATGAATATCACTTATTTCTGAAGATGTAAAGAACTTTTCTGTAAATAAATGTAAAGTTTATGAGCTATAAAGCCATCAAAAACACATGAGTACCGAATCCGTACTACTGAGAAAATCTAGATAATATTTCTGATTTTATTTTAATTAAATTATTGATTCCTATCCAATAATTAAGTATTATATATTTTTTCTTGTATAAAGATAGTCTAGAAAGCCGCAAGAATGCTAGGTTTTACAAGGCTTTTGAAAATTAGGTTGGAATAAAAAGCTTATGGATAAAGCAACAAAGACTGGGGTGATAAATTATCGAAAAATCACCTTTAAATACTTTGATAGCATAATTCATATTTCATGTATTTTGTCAATAGGTTGAGTTGATTTTAAGTAAGCTTACGTAAGTGTCCTTAGGCTAACATGGAGGAAATTAAGTAATGTTACTAATGGCATCTACTTGTTTAGATAAATTACTCTAATTTATTAAGTTTATTTTTTTCAAAAATTATGTCCACAGAAGGAAATCCTGCTAATGTGCCACAGGAAGCTTTAACAGCTTTAGTGAACACTTTTGTACAGAAAGGTCATCCACCTCAGTATGCTGAAGCGATGGCAACTTCAATCATTTTTCAGACTGATTTAGATTTACGAAATGCTCAGATTGCCAATCTCTTAGGCTGGCTGAAACAAGAGCATAATGATATATATCCCTTAGCATTGGATGTGGTTGGAAAAACTTCCGCAGAATTTGAGCGTCGGGTTCGACAAGGTTAAGTCTCTAAACTTGATTTAGTGAATTTCCGAAAATTGGGTAAAAATTAGCTGAAATAGCTAATTTTTGCTCAAAATATATCTGAAAAGATTCAGATCGCTGATTAACTTAGTAAATGCACAACGGGAAAATTGATAGGATGGGAATAAACAACTTGTGGCTACATTTCAAAAATATTAGGTGCTATGACTAATCTTAATATTGCTTCTCCTCTACGTGCGATTGCTCAACAAACTCGTCAAGCTGCAAGTAAGCTGGCCATTCTTTCCTCTGAAGGAAAAAATCAAGCGATTGAAGCGATCGCTCAGGGGTTAGAATTGGCTAAGGATGATATTTTGCAAGCAAATTTGGTTGATTGTCAAGCAGCAACAGCGGCTGGAATCGCTAAACCTCTTTATAAGAGATTGCAATTAGATGAACATAAATTAAGAGATGCGATCGCGGGTGTGCGAGATGTTGGTAAACTAGATGATCCAATTGGCCAGGTACAAATTAATCGAGAAATTGACAGTGGCTTAATTCTTAAACGTATTACTTGTCCCTTGGGTGTTTTAGGGATTATTTTTGAAGCGCGTCCTGAAGCAGCTATTCAAATTGTTTCTTTAGCAATTAAATCAGGTAATGGTGTAATTCTCAAAGGTGGTAAGGAAGCGTTAAATTCTTGCGAAGCGATAGTTAAAGCTATTAAACAAGGATTATCTCAGACTGAGGTTAATACTGACGCGGTGCAACTGTTAACAACCAGGGAAGAAATATTAGAACTGTTGCAATTAGATAAATATGTAGATTTAATTATTCCCAGGGGTTCTAATGCTTTTGTAAAATTTGTGCAGGATAATACTCGGATTCCAGTATTAGGTCATGCTGATGGAATTTGTCATATTTATGTAGATGAAAAAGCGGATATTGACAAAGCTATTAGTATTACTGTAGATTCTAAAATTCAATATCCTGCTGCTTGTAATGCCATGGAAACATTGCTAATTCATAGTAGTATTGCGGGGGAATTTCTTCCTCAAATTGCCGCAGCTTTAACAGCACAAAATGTAGAATTAAGAGGAGATGAACGCAGTTTACAAATTTTACCTAATATTGTCGCTGCGACAGAAGAAGACTGGAGAACAGAATACAGTGATCTAATTTTAGCCATTAAAATTGTGGATTCTTTAACAGAAGCAATATCCCATATTAATAATTATGGTTCTCGGCATACAGAAGCAATTATTACAGAAGATATCACAGCAGCAGAAACTTTCCAAGGGTTAGTAAATGCAGCGGGAGTTTATCATAATTGTTCTACCCGGTTTGCTGATGGTTTTCGCTATGGTTTTGGTGCAGAAGTGGGAATTAGTACCCAACAAATGCCACCTCGTGGACCTGTTGGTTTGGAGGGTTTGATCACATACAAATATCAAATGTCTGGTAATGGACATATTGTGAAAACTTACACTGGTGCAAATGCAAAATCATTTAATCATCGGGATTTATAATCATATTATTAATCTCGTTCCCAGTCTCTGACTGGGAATGGCTATTGCGGCCTGTGTGGTTAGTGAAGGGGGGAGAGTCTAGGAAAGAGGTAATCATAAGAATGTTAAACCAAGGCTTTTAATAAAGCTTGTAGTTTGAGTTGCACTTCTGCAAATTCCTTTTGAGGATCTGAACCGGCGACAATTCCCGCACCTGCATAAAGTCTAGCATAATTACCATCAATTAAAGCTGAACGAATTCCGACAATAAATTCACAATTTCCTTCTCCGTCTACCCAACCTAAAGGTGCTGCATATAAACCTCTTTCAAAATTTTCATAACGGCGAATTTCGGTACAAGCAATATCTCTAGCTGCACCGGCAACTGCTGGTGTGGGATGCAATTTAGAAATGATTTGTAAGGGATGAATATTAGTCGGGACTACAGCGGTAATTGGTGTCCATAAATGCTGGATATTGGATAATTGTCGGAGTCTGGGAGCTAAAACTTGTGGGAATAAACCTAGTTGAGATAAATGTTGAGTAATAAAATCCAGAACAAGTTTATGCTCGTGTTTTTCTTTAGTATTATTAACTAAGTTGTTAGCATTTGCAGCATCTTCTATAGGTGTTTTACCTCTGGGTGCTGAACCTGCTAAAGCATCAGTAATTAGCTGTTTTTTGTGAATACTAATTAACCGTTCTGGACTAGCACCAATAAAGTTTTGTCCTTGACCATTACTGGTAGAAAATACATGACAATTAGGATGTAATTGACGCAGATTATTTAAAGATTGTAGTAAGTTAAAATCCTGATTGTTGCTGACATCCAAGGTATCAGCTAAAACAATTTTGCTTAAATGTTGAGACTGAATAATTTCTAAAATTGATGAGACTGAATTTTTAAAGTCATCACCATTTTTAGTAATTTTTTTATAGGAATTTAAAGAAAACTTATCAATAGTTATGGAGTAATTTATCAAAGATTTAATAATTTTTAAATGGCTTTGTAAATTATCTAATAATTTGGTAAGATTTACTTGAGAATTAATAATTGTATTCATTATTAATGTGCAGCAATTATTTTTTAATACAATTTGCCAACAAGGCAAGAAAACCGTAGCAGAAGCAAATGGATAATCGGCTTGTTCATGCTGGTCAAAAAAACTGAAAGTACAAAAAAAATGAGGTTGGGAAAAAGTCTGATTTTGCAGAGAAATAGAAATTATATTTTTCAGACAATTTTTGATAAATTCTTCTGATTTTATAAATCTATTCTTACCAAAGATTTCTATTTTATCTACAGTATCAATTGCGGCTATCGCTTCACCATTACTTCTATTTTCAAAATAAAAGTTTTTGGTGTTTTTTTGACTAAATTTATCGAAAACTAGCAAAGGATCAACTAAACCAATCTCCACGGAAATGCTAACAATTTTACTATTATTATGACGACGGCAATTGTCTTGAACCTCTAATAGTGATTGATTGAGGTATTTGTAGTCTACAAAGGTGTGGCTGGGACATGGTGAAATGGTCATGGATGTATAAGTTAATTTTTATTAAGTTCTCTTCCTAAAATGTCATAAGTTATGATGGTATTTCTATAGGTAACATAATTCAGTTACCATTAACCAGCATAGACTAAGGGTGATTCGGGGGTTCATCCTGTTTTGGTAGCAAGATAGCAGATTTTATTGTAGGATGTGAACCTATAATCATAAAATTAGCATTTTTTGGTAATTTACAAAAGTAAAACAATTTTAGATTGATGACACAGACAAGAGTAGGATATAAACAGATAAACAAGCCAAATCTCAAATCTAAAATTACTGGTGAAGTGCCGGATAAAATTATAAGATTTAATTGACAACTAAAATTCTGGTAATTTAACTAATCAAAACCGATGACTTCAACTCAAATTTCACCACCTCAAGGTAAACTATGGATGGCGGCAATGAAACCGCCAATGTACAGTGTTGCTATTATGCCGATTTGGTTAGGTTCGGCTGTAGCATTTAGGGAAACAAGGATTTTTAATCTCACAATATTTTCTCTGTTTATTGCTGCGTCAATTTTAATTTTAGCATGGGAAAATATTAGTAATGATGTATTTGATGCGGAAACAGGAATTGATCAGAATAAACATCATTCATTGGTGAATTTAACTGGTAATAAAACCTTAATGTTTTGGCTGGGAAACCTGTGTTTAGGTTTGGGTTTGTTGGGGATAATAGCGATCGCTATTTTACAAAAAGATCCAACAATTATCGGTATAATTTTATTATGCTGCGGTTTGGGCTATATGTACCAAGGTCCTCCTTTTCGTCTAGGATACCAAGGTTTAGGCGAAATTCTCTGCTTTTTTGCCTTTGGTCCTTTGGGTATGGGTGCTGCCTATTATAGCCAAACTCAAACTTGGTCTAGTACGAATTTAGCAGCTTCCATAATTTTAGGCATTGTTACCAGTTTAGTGCTATTTTGTTCCCATTTTCATCAAGTTGTAGATGACATGGCCGCTGGCAAAAAATCTCCAATTGTCCGCTTAGGAACTCAAACAGGTGCAAAGGTTTTAGTGGTATTTACTACTATTATTTATCCTTTAATATTGCTGTTTGTCATCTTGAATATTTTCCCAATTTGGACATTATTAAGTTTCTTGAGTTTACCTTTTGCGGTGAAATTATGTCGTCACGTTTTAGAAAATCATCACCAAGCAGATAAAGTTAGTAATTCTAAATTTATCGCTATTAATGTTCATTTTTTAATTTGCTTATTTTTAGGTTTAGGATTTTTATTTGGTTAAATAATTTTCGGGAAATAAGTTATCTGAATCAGGAAAAAACCACAGAGACACAGAGGACAGGGAGAGATGAGAGGTTCAGAGTTTTTTTATTTGCAAGTACCTAATGATTTATCAATTTTCTTTTCGTTACTTTAGCCAAAAATTCACAAATCCAATTATTACTAATCATGGGGTTTGGGAAATCCGCGAAAGCATAATTATTCGCTTAATTAATGAAGAAAATCATGTTACTTGGGGAGAAATTTCTCCCATTTCTTGGTTTGGTTCAGAAACCATAGAACAAGCTTTAGATTTTTGTCGTCAACTTCCAAAAAAAATTACTAAAGAGATAATTTTCAGTATTCCCGATAACTTACCAGCTTGTCAATTTGCTTTTGAATCTTCAACCCACGCAGGTGGGTTTCGTCTGTGTAGCCGTGATTTCCATTCGCTGGGTACTAATCTTACCTACAGCGGCTTATTGTCAGCGGGAAAATTAGCTTTAAATCAATGGAATAGCTTATGGGAAAAAGGATATAAAACATTCAAATGGAAAATTGCTGTTGATGATATAAATAAGGAGTTAGAAATATTTGATTTACTAATTTCCAGTTTACCAAATTCAGCCAAATTACGTTTAGATGCTAATGGTGGACTTACTTATCAACAAGCTGAATTATGGTTAAATCAGTGTGATCAATTCTTAACCAAAATTGAATTTATCGAACAACCTTTACCAGCAGATAAATTTAGAGAAATGTGGGAATTAAGTAATTTATATTCTACCCCTATAGCCTTAGATGAATCTATCGCCAATTTCCAACAATTAGAATCATGCTTTCAACGAGGTTGGGGAGGAATTTTTGTGATTAAACCAGGAATATTTGGTTCACCATCTAGGTTAAAAGAGTTTTGCAAAAAACATCAAATTGACGTTGTATTTTCATCTGTATTTGAAACTGAAATTGGCAGACAAGCTGCATTACAATTAGCAGCAGAATTATCTACAAATAACCGTGCTGTTGGTTTTGGTATTAATCACTTTTTTAAAGAACAGGAAGCAAACTGGTTAGAAAATCTATGGAAAACCTTTTAGATAATGTCCAAAATCATAATTGGCTGATTTGTGATCATAGCCAAGAATTACCACAGATAGCAGCAGAATTATATTTAAAAATAACCCAGTTGTCAACTCCAAAAATCATGATTGCGGAAAGATCACCAGTGAGATTTATAGCCAGTTTTATTGCTGCTTGTGCGGCTAAATGTCCAGTTTTTCTTTGTAACCCAGATTGGGGTAAAGATGAATGGGAACAAGTTTTTAATTTAGTCCAACCAGATCTAGTTTTAGGAAGAGAAAATAACTTTGCAAAATCAGTAATTAATAATTATAAATTACCAATTAATCATACTATTATGATTCCTACTGGTGGTACATCAGGAAAGATTAAATTTGCTATTCATACATGGGAAACATTAACCGCGTCTGTGGAAGGATTTACAGAATATTTTGCCATAAATTCAGTTAACTCATTTTGTATATTACCATTATATCATGTGAGTGGATTAATGCAATTTATGCGTTCTTTGACAACGGGAGGTAAATTGGTAATTACCACATCTAAAAAATTAGAAACTTGTGAAATACCAAATATTAACCCAGCGGAATTTTTTATATCTTTAGTTCCCACCCAATTACAAAAACTCCTGCAAAGTCCAGAATTAACTCAATGGCTATCAAGATTTGCTACTGTTTTCTTAGGGGGTGCGCCACCTTGGGAAGAAATATTAGAAAAAGCGAGATTTCATCAAATTAGATTAGCACCTACTTATGGAATGACAGAAACCGCTTCTCAAATTGCAACTCTTAAACCTGATGAATTTTTAAAAGGTATATTTAATAGTGGTAAAATTCTTCCTCATGCTAAAATCATCATTGATAATCAGCCGGGAAACATAAATATTCAAAGTAAATCATTAGCATTAGGTTATTATCCACAAATGTGGGAAAATAGAAATAGTTTTGTAGTTGATGATATGGGTTTTTTGGACAATCAAGACTATTTACATATCATGGGCAGAAATAGCGACAAAATCATTACAGGTGGGGAAAATATTTACCCACTAGAAATTGAAACAGCGATTAGAAAAACTCAAATGGTAACTGATGTTTGTGTAATTGGGATAACTGATAAATATTGGGGACAAGCATTAACGGCCATTTATGTTCCCAAAGATGAAAATATTTCCCATAGAGAAATTAAAACTCAACTAAAAAATCAACTTAGTAAATTCAAAATTCCTAAACATTGGATTTCCCTAGCTAAATTACCCCGTAATAACCAAGGAAAAATTAACCGTCAAGAAGTGGAAAAAATGGCTGAGGATTTTCTAGCTCATATCCCGCACTTCATTTCCTGATATTCCTTGTGAAAAATCAAGGTATATCTTCATTAATACCTAATCAAATCTCAGCCCTATGTCAAATTAGATTCGACATGAAAATACTATTTTATTTTTAGTAAAAATTGTTAATAAATAATTAAAAATATTGATAGCTTTATCCCTTGTCTGTTTCCTGACAACTAACCGATAAATAAGGGATACGTAAAATATTGCTATTCTCAATTATTTCTTAATCAAACTTCAAATTTGTTAACAAATCTATCTACTAATAACTAAAATTTTGGGTTTGTAACAATTAATTTATATTTGTTGTCAAATTCTTCTCTTGGTTAGATACTAGGAATACAACAAAGCAATTATTTTTATGAACGCTATTTCTCATCTGGAATTTAAACGCTCAACTTGGCAAATAGCCATTCTCTTGACTTTGGGCTTTTGGCTGAGTGCTAGTCTGGTTTTAGATTGGGTAATTATGCCTAGTCTTTACTTTGCTGGCATGATGAACGAAGCTAGTTTTTCTGTGGCAGGTTATGTAGTTTTTTGGAATTTTAATCGCCTAGAATTATTAGCCGCTACTGTGGTTTTAACTTCTGTATTAGCTATCAGCAAAACTCAATCTAATTGGCGTTTGGGTAGTATTGCATTATCTGGAATATTGTTAACAGTAGCATTACTAGATACTTATTTATTAACTCCCCAGATGTGCGCTCTAGGAGCTAATTTCAGCTTACTCGCTAGTAATCCAGTTCCAGCAATCATGAACTTATTACACAGCGGTTACTTCCTGCTAGAAGCTTTTAAGGTCTTAGCAGGAGGTATACTTTTAAATTGGTGTTGGCGAGAAGCTTAATTAAAAGAGGACAGGGGATAGGTTGAGAATTTCAGAGGTGATAATATTTCCGGTGTTATGAGGTACATATCTAGCGGGCAAGAAGCCCGCCCCACAAGAGTTTGATGATTCAACTTTGTACCTCATCAGTGCGGAAAACTCTGTAAAACTAAGAAAAATAACAGAACGTTAAGTATAAACTGTGATAATACTTGGGATTTTGGCGATCGCTAATATTTGTCATGGTATAATATAAAATGACGTGGGGAATGTGGGTTAATCAATTGAATGGCTAAAAACCTCAATTTTTGGTCTGGTGATTCTCAAGTAATTACCCGCAAACGTCGTCTTACTGTGCAAAAAATAGTGGTCAACCTAATCATAATGATTAAAAAGTCAGATTTTGTCTTAGCTCCATACATGAAGAGCAACGACTTACGCGCAGCTTATCAAGTCCTAAATACAGTTGTTCCCTATATTTTGTTGTGGTTTCTAGCAGCAAGAGCAGCAGAATTTTCATTGTTTCTGCTGTCACCGATCATGATTCTGATCGTACTGTTTTCACTACGTTGTTTTTCATTAATGCACGATTGTGGACATTATTCACTCTTTAGATCAAAACGGGTAAATAGAGTAGTCGGATTTATGTTGGGAGTGATAAATGCAATTCCTCAATATCCTTGGTCAAGAGGTCATGCCTATCACCATAAAACAAATGGTGATTGGGAAAAATATCGCGGACCATCGGCATTAATTTCTACAGAGGAGTTTGCTAAACTTAGTCCTTCTGCCCAAAATCGGTATGAATTGCTAAGACATCCCTTAATGCTTTTTCCGGGGGGGTTTTTCTACCTAGCAATTAAGCCAAGACTAGCGCTAATCGCGGGATTATACGGTTTTATAGGTCATTTACTGACTTGTATCCAAGAAGATCCGAGTATGGATATCAAGAAAATCATTTACTCTTATAAATCCAGGAATTGGTACACAGCGGGGGAGTTTTTTGATATCCTTTTCAATAATATTTGCGTAGTTGGTATTTGGATTTATTTGGGTTATTTATTAGGATTTGGATTCTTTTTCGGCGTTTACTCAATTACTCTAACTTTTTCAGCGGCGATTTTCATCTGTGTCTTCTTTGTACAACACAACTTTGATGGCTCTTATGCTCATAAAACTGAGGGTTGGGATTATACGCTAGGAGCGTTAGAAGGTAGTAGTTACTTAGAATTACCTACAGTTCTCAAATGGTTTGGGGCAAGTATAGGCTACCACAATATTCATCATCTTTCCGAGAGAATACCTAATTATAATTTGGAAGCTTGCCACAATCAAAATGGTCATTTACTTACCCATGTAAAAAAGCTAAAAATAGCAGATATTCCCGATTGTTTCCAATTTATTTTGTGGGATGCATCCACGGATAGTCTTGTATCTATTGCCTCCTTTCGTGAATCAACTGCTAGAGGGGTTAATTTTTCCTGGGAACGGGAGGCAGCTTTAATTTTAGGGGAAAAAATAAGCACCAGATCTACATCTTAGGACTGTGGATGATCATTGTTGGGTAATAATAGCCGGATAGCCAGGATCGCAAACCCGACGGCCGCGATCGCTTTTAAAATGCGTGTAGGTAAAAACTCGGATACCGCACCACCAGCTAATGCTCCCAAGAGGCTAGTTAATACTAAAGCGCCCGCTGTACCAAAAAATATAGCCTTTCGAGATTGTCCTTGTCCAGAAAGAGCGATCGCTGCTAACTGACTTTTATCACCTAATTCTGACAAAAACACTGTCACAAAGCTTAGTCCTAAAAGATTCCAGTCCATATTTTCCTCCGTTGACAATATTTGATAATTTTACAAAATTTTACAAAAATTAACCCCGAATGACATCCCATACCAACATCAGGGAAATTAGCAACAACATAACCCCGGCTGATTTTTCAACAGTTTTAGGGCTAAGTTTCGTAGAAATCCAACCACCTAATAATACTCCTAATAAACTAGTAGTAATTAATGCTACTCCAGAGCCTAGAAAAACTACCCAAGGGGCATGAGATTCTGCACTCATTAATAGGGTGGAAAGTTGAGTTTTATCACCAATTTCCGCGAGAAAAATCGTGATGAAAGTTGTCCCAAAGACCATAAATACAGATGTTTTGCCTTTGGGATCATCCTTAACTATAGTTTGATGTGACTGGTTTTCGGTTGCAGATAATTTAGGAATGCTGACGGGTGCAGTATCAATTTTCACGGTCGTTATTTTTGTCTTTCAGTTGTTTTCATATTCCTTTCATTTTCTCATATTGTTGTCATAAATTGCAACTGGATTTCTCAAAAACCCACAGCTTGATCAAAACGGATTTGTTCCAAACTGCGATCGCCATAAACCCCTTCAATCTGCTGACGACAGCAATCAATCGCAAAATCATTTACATCCTCTGCTTCAATGCCATACATTTCCGCAAAGGTTTCCGCTTCTACACGACAGAACCGGGGACGGGTAGAATAAATTTTACATTCCCTTGTACCATGATCATAATTTACACACCATCCCCCTTCCCCTACCATACTGAGATAAAGTTCTAAATCCGGTGGTGAAAGATACTCTTCTAAGTCTGGACGATCCGCTGGTGTTAAGTTACAGCAAGCCCCACACTGAGATATACATTGCCAAGTAGCCATATTTTTAACCTTCTGCTATTCCTGCTATTTTACTTTTTTATGACTTTTTCTATAATTTTGTGAACTAAATTAAATTTTAGATCCCCTAAAAAGATATGATGAATTACGGGTTTGGCTATGGAATTATTAAATCTTTTTAAACCATTAAATCATTGGGAGGAAAAAATGGACATTTTAGCTAACATCAATTGGGAAGTTGTCTTACAGTTAACTTGCGTGGGACTAATTGTGATTTCAGGTCCTATAGTCATCTTTGTCCTAGCATTTCGCAACGGCAACCTGTAAATTAGTTAATGGGTAATAGGTAAAAGTTTATCTAATCACCATTACCCATTTATAATAACCGGGGTTAAATCCCCGCTTAAACGTACTTTTAATCTTTAACCCATGACACAGTTTGATAAAGCCTGAATTGCAGTTTGAATAATTCCCTCATATATAGGTTGAGATAAGTTTACCTGTGCAGCATTTTCACGGTTGAAACCTAACAGACCAAATTTATCATCTGGCCGCATCACTAAAACCTTACCTTCAGAATTTTTCACCCTTAATTCTTTACCCATACCATTTTCATAAATTCCACAAGTGTATTGACGCTGTTGATATTCAAAACTCACCGCTGATAAATGTGATGAATTAGTGAATAGTGTTAAAATATGATTTGGGAGTTTTGCACCAATTAACTCCAATTCAATAGCAGTTTTACCATTAAAGTTATTTTCCCGCAATTTGTAAGCAATATCTAATCTTGATGGTAAAGGAAAATAATCACCCCAGCGCCATGCTATCCCTTTAATTTCCACCAAGCTATTGTCAATATTTTGAACTACAGTTAATTTAATATGACCCTTACCAACAATTTTTTGTGCAATCACTTGGACATTAGGAGTCCAAAATATAGGGTCTGAATTATCAATACCACAGGGATGGAGAATATTTAATTGTTGCAAAAGATCCTCATTAATTTCGTGAAGATTAATTTGAGCATCAATTTTTAAAAGAGGTTTGATATGTTGAATTTCTAAACATCTATTTGCAAATTCCGACAACCGCAGTCGAAATTCTGGTAAATTTTCCGCTGGTAAAGAAAATCCTCCCGCAGCTTTGTGTCCCCCAAATTTACCTAATAAATCCCGACAACTATCTAAAGCCGCAAATACATGAAATTCAGGAATTCCTCGCGCTGAACCGCGAATTATGCTGTGATTTTCATAAGTACCAATAAACACAGGAACACCATAACGTTCTAGTAAACGAGAAGCCACAATACCAATGACACCATGATGCCAATTATCTTTGATAATAACTAATACGCGGTCTTTTTGTAAAGAGTTTATATATAAATTCTCAACAATAGAAATGGCTTCTTTTTCAATTTCCTCACACATTTGCTGACGTTGAGTATTAGTTTGTTCACACTGAATAGCTTTAGCTAGTGCGATACTAAAATCATCGGTTGTGAGTAAATCAATGACAATTTGTGGATCACCAATTCTACCTATAGCATTAATTCGCGGTCCTAATCGAAAACCAATATCTTCCGGTTTTAAAGATTTAGAACTTTGGTTTTTTTCTCCTTCACTAGCTTGCACTCCTGCAACTTGAATTAATGCTTGTATCCCTGGTAAATTAGATTTTGGTAATAACTTTAAACCCCGTTTTACCCAGCGACGATTTACACCAGTTAAAGGGGCTAAATCAGCAATAGTTCCCAAAGTAAATAAAGCTAAAAGTGGTTGAACTAAACCTTTAATTTCCCCTAACTGTTGTGCTAAACAAACTGCTAAAATATAAGCTACACCCACACCAGCTACACCCCGATAGGGAGAAGATTCAGCTATTAGTTTTGGGTTGAGAATTGCATTAGCTGGAGGTAATTTTTCTGGAAGATCATGATGATCTGTGATAATAACTTTTAAACCTAATTCTCTGGCTTTGGTAATAGGTTCAACAGCAGAAATTCCATTATCTACAGTGAGAATTAGTTTTACACCTTCATCGTAAAATTCTTGGACAATGCGGTTATTAATGCCATAACCATCGTGCATTCGACTAGGAATAGCATAATCAATATCAGCGCCCAAAGCCCTAAGACTTCTTAATAGTAATGCAGTGCTGGTCATACCATCTGCATCATAGTCACCACAAATAGCTATTTTATCATGATTGGCGATCGCTATTTCTAATAATTCCACACTAGCAGCTAAATCGGGAAATTCTGTCAGGGGAGAAGGTAAAATCAGAGATTCAGGTTTTAAAAATATCTTTGCATCTTCTGGAGTTTCCATGCCCCGATTAATTAATAATTGACCGATAATGGGGGAAATATTCGTTAAATTTGCCAGTTTTTCGGCTAATTCTGGATTTAATACTGCAATTTGCCAGCGTTGATTAGGTAAGCGTTTGGTAGATTGATGATTAGTCATTAGTCATTTTGGTTGAGTAAATTAGACCTATATTTTTTTAGATTTTATCAAATTATGTCACTTTCATCACTGATTATTCATTTGATATTTTTACTTTCATCTATATTTGTGTTTTTAAATACTATATAAATCATTTTTTTAGATATAAAATATGCTTCTCAACAGTCTATAACAACAGATAAATATTTTAAATCATTGTGTAGCTACCGTTGCAAAAACAACTCTCACAAGTATTTTTTGACCATTTTAGGTGGAGATAATGACTTACAATTCAGAAGAAATGCAGCAAATTCTCGAAGTAGCTTTTAAACGTAAGCAACAAGGAGAATATACAAGAGAACAAATAATAGAAATAGCCTCGGAATTAGGTGTTTCTTCAGAATCTTTACAAGCAGCGGAACAAGAATGGTTAAAAAATGACGTAAAAGTGAAAAAAGAACAAATGTCTCATAGTCAACAACGAAAAGAATTTAAATCACACCTATTTGCTTTCATGGCAATCAATGGTTTTTTAGTGATATTAAATTTAGGAGTTAGTCCCGGATATTTTTGGGCAATTTATCCCATGTTAGGATGGGGTTTAGGTCTATTACTCCATGGAATTAAGGTTTACACAAGTAATTCCTAAAGCATAACCCTGACTTTTGCAAAAAGTTGGGGTTATGCAAGCTGATGCCGGAATTTTTAGAATAGAGTTTTCAAAAAACATAATTTATGTTACAATCAGATGACAGTCGAAAATTAATCGGCAAATAACTCAAGACCAGAAACGCTATCAAGTTCCAGAAGATTTATCAAAGCTTGTAAAAATTATTATAAGTATTATTTCTGGATAAAAAATAATTATGAAAATATTCACTATTGGACACTCCAATCATACAATTGAAACATTTATCGAACTGTTACATCAACATCAAGTAACAGCCTTAGCTGACGTGCGTTCTAGTCCTTATAGTCGCCGATTTCCTCAGTTTAATCAATCAGCTTTAAAAACAGCCCTAAAAACCGCAAATATCGCTTATGTTCCCCTGGGAGATAACTTAGGCGCTCGTCCCCGCGATAGAAACTGTTATATAAATGGTATGGCTCGTTATGATTTAATTGCTGCCACAGAAGCTTTTAAAATCGGCTTAAATCGTCTAATTCAAGGTTCAGAAAAATATCAAATTAGTTTAATGTGTGCAGAACAAGACCCCATTGTTTGTCATCGAGCTATTTTAATTTGTCCACATTTAAAAAATGCTGGTTTAGAAATTTATCATATCCATAAAAATGGAGATTTAGAATCAAATGAAGATTTAGAAAATAGGGTATTAAAACAGAATAACTTATATAAGTTATCCAAATTATCCGCTGATTTGCAAAGTCATGTTAAACAGCTTTCTCTATTTGATTTGCAACCCATACAAACCCTAGAAAAACCTCTTTCCCGTGCCGAATTAGTAGAAAAAGCATATCAATTACAAAGTGAAAAAGTAGCTTATACAGAAACAACAGATGATGATTAAACAAGTTAATTTATTTACTATTGGCTTCACACAAAAAAAAGCCGAGCAGTTTTTCGAGACCTTAACAAAAGCAGGTGTGAAGCGAGTTATTGATACTCGTTTAAATAATGTTTCCCAACTGGCGGGATTTGCGAAAAAGCCTGATTTACAATATTTTCTCCAGAAAATTTGCGGAATTGAATATATCCATATTCTTGATTTAGCCCCCACGAAAGATATTTTGGATGCTTATAAAAAGAAAGAAATAACTTGGGATAGCTATGAGCAGAAATTTAATCAACTGATGACACAGCGACAAATTGAAAGGAAGTTATCTATAGATATCATAGATAAAAGTTGTTTATTGTGTAGTGAGTTAAAACCCCATAATTGTCATCGTCGCTTAGTGGCTGAATATTTGCAAATTAACCTAGAAAAAAATATCAAAATTCATCATCTTTAAGTATAATATTAGTTAAGGTGCTAATTAAAGTTTAACAATGCTGTGGTTTGATATTATTTGTCTTGCTAAATCTACTAAGCATGGCGGAATTTGTCTTGCAGGTATTAAAACCGATGGTACAGGGTGGTTACGGCCAGTTTCTAATAAAAAAGATGGAACTCTATATCCAGAACACTACACAGTGAAAGATGGTAGAGAAGTACAATTATTTGATGTTGTGAAAATTCCTTTTCTTAGATATGAACCAAAATGTCATCAACCTGAAAATTATCTCATTCATTATAGTTATAAATGGCAGATTTTAGGACAGGCTACTTTAGAACAAGTCCGAGAATTAATTAAACCAGAAATTAAAAAAAATTCTTCTGAACCTAAGTTATTAGGTAATTTCGAGAAACGTATTCGTTATCAAGATTTAGAGATATCCCCGATTAGATCTTCATTAACAATGATTAATCCAGAAAAGTTAAATTGGGAGATTAAATATAATTCTTCACATAAGAAAACTTACAGATGTCTTTTTTATTTATGTGGTAATTTCTATGATTTACCAATCACAGATCCAGTGTGGATAGACAAACTTAGTTTTTTAGAAGAGGGAATATATTCCTGTGAAAAGGTAATCGAAAAACTCAACTTGAAAAATTTTGAACCTGATCAATTTAGATTAACAATTAGTTTAAGTGAACCTTTTCAACCTCAATTTCAAAGTGAGGAAATATTTTGTTATAAATTGGTGGCATCTGTTATTAATGTTACCGAGATTATTAAACGTTTAGGATGGTAAATATTCCCAAATGATTTAATAATTGATTGGGCAATTTAAATCTATCAAAAGAACTATCTTATTACTAAGCACACAGTTTTAAAAATAAGTAGGTTGGCGTTAAAAATTGTCGTTATGATAAGGGAACAGGGAACAGGGAACAGGGAACAGGGAACAGGGAACAGGGAACAGGGAACAGGGAACAGGGAACAGGTGGCAAATTTACTTTTCGTTACTTATGTCGGTTTTTTTCCGTTCACCTACTTATGTTAAAAATAAAGATCCTTGACTTCTTCAAGAAATGAAGGATCTTTCTTATTGACAAATTCCCCTCATATTTAAGTTTAAGATCTACTACAGTGCCATTTTGGCATTGATAATTATTCAACTATATTCCCTATTTTGGAACTAGCTAATGTTGGTGTGGTGAAAATTTGTGAGTACAAATTTGCAGGTTGTTGACGAGCGACAATTGGTAAAACTTGACGAGCATGAGCCGCAACTTCCACTGTTTTCACATCATAGGTTTGTGTAATTATCTTAGGATAAAAACCAATACCGATGATAGGAATTAACAAACAAGCAGTAATAAACAATTCGCGGGGCTTAATATCAAGAACTACAGCATCTAAATGCAATTCTTCATTCTTATCACCATAGAACACTTGACGCAGCATAGAAAGTAAATAAATGGGTGTTAAAATCACACCAACTGCTGATAGAAAGATGATGACAATTTTGAAGCCGGAACTGTAAACATCACTAGTAGCAAAACCCAAGAATACCATCAATTCACCGACGAAACCACTCATACCAGGTAACGCTAGAGAAGCCATTGCACCCATGGTAAAAAGAGCAAAAGTTATTGGCATTACTTTAGCCATACCGCCCATTTTATCCATCATTAAGGTGTGAGTACGTTCGTAAGTGACACCGGATAAAAAGAATAAACTAGCAGCAATTAAACCGTGAGAAACCATCTGTAATACAGCACCATTGATACCGATTTCTGTATAAGATCCAATCCCAATTAACACAAACCCCATGTGGGCAATTGAAGAGTAGGCCAAACGGCGTTTGAGGTTAGTTTGTGCAAAAGCACAACAAGCACCATAAACAATATTAACTACACCTAAAACTACTAAAACAGGAGCAAAGGTGACATGAGCATCAGCTAACATCTCCACATTAAAGCGAATCAGGGCATAACCACCCATCTTTAACAGTACACCTGCTAAGATCATTGAACCAGGGGCGGACGCTTCACCATGAGCATCAGGCAACCATGTATGGAAGGGGAAAATAGGTAATTTGACACCGTACGCAATCAAGAAACCTGTATATAGTGCCAGTTCTAAAGCTTTGGGATATTCTTTCATTCCCAATTCTGTCATGTTGAAGGTGAAATTATCACCATAGAAAGCCATGGCAAAACCAGATATCAGTATAAATATGGATGCGGCAGCAGTATAGATAATAAATTTGGTGGCTGCGTAACGGCGGTTTGCTCCTCCCCAAATGGAAATTAACAAATAAACGGGTACTAACTCAATTTCCCACATCAAAAAGAACATTAACAAATCTTGGGCGAGAAATACACCCAATTGAGCGCTGTACATTACCAACATCAACGCATAAAATAAACGCGGCTTATTGGTTACTTTCCAAGCCGCGAATACTGCGAGTGTATTAATTAAGCCTGTTAATAGTATCAGGGGCATTGACAAACCATCAACCCCCAAAGACCAATTAAAGCCAATTTGGGGTATCCAGGAATAGCTTTCTGTTAGTTGTAGGGCTGAACTTTGGAAGTCATAACCTTGCCAAAGAGCGCAGATAATTAATGAAAAATCTAATATTGCCACCCCCAAACCGTACCAACGCACTGTTTTACCTTCTTTATCGGGAATGATCGGAATTGCCAAGACCGCCACTAAGGGCAGGAAAATTATGGCTGATAACCAAGGGAGTTCTATTGTATTCATAACTGTTGACAATATATTTTTGGTTTTGCTTTTGTTTACATTATATTAAGAAATTTTTACTTTTGTAAATGATTTCTTGTGAACATCTCCAGTTTTGTGAACTTTTTTAGTAATAAATACTTACTGAAGTCTGATGTCAGTCCATTCTAAATGTAAATTTTTGTAATGTCAACAAAAAAAACAGCGCTATTAGTCGCTGTTTTTAGTTATAATGCCCCGGTTAAGGATAAATTTAAACTTTCACAAAGTTGTATAGGATGCTTAAACAATACGGTTGACAATTGTCCACACTTGACAATCTGATCTAACATAGGGAACAGAAATGGTCTTAAAGCCTGTGATGAAAGGTTTGTAGTAAACTTGCCAATACATAGGACTAAGTTCGTCAGCGCAGGTTTTGAGAAGTTTAATTTCCTTGGCCAGTTCCCCTGCTAGTTCGTTAACTCGTTCTGCATGAATTTGAGCGATTTTTTTGGCTTCTTCTAGCTGTGCTTCTTGTTGGGATATGCGGATAGAAATAGGTAAATTCCTATTTAGATAGACTTTCCTTTGTTCTATTTGCTTTTCTAGGAAAGATATTGCATCATCTATGCCTTTAAGTTCAGCAGATAATTGGGCATTTTCCCTAGCTTGACGACGATAAGCTTCAACAATGGCTAAATGTGAATCATTTTCGCTCAATTCTATATGATTATTAGTCAGCATAGCCCGTTCTTGCTGAAGTGCCTGGATTTGAGATTTCAGTTCTACTATTTCTGACTGAATTTTCTCCATATATGTTATGACTGGTAATGGGTAATGGGTAATGGGTAATGGGTAATTGGTAATTGGTTTTTAATCATCCACTACCAATGGAAAATACAAAAATTAACATTATTTGACATTTAAAATGTGGTCGTCCCCTGCATATCTAGGTCAACTATTCGCACAGTTGAATTAATTCCCTTTTGCAACCAAGCATTTTTCATGACTATTTCTACTAATTTTGCCCTGCTTGTATCTACTAAGGCCAAAAGTGTAGGACCAGCACCACTGATTACCATACCATAAGCACCAGCATTTATAGCAGCGTTATTAACAGCATCATAACCAGGAATTAAAGCTTGACGGTAGGGTTGATGTAATTTATCTTGTAGTGCGGCTTTTAACCATTCTTCCCGATTAGTTGCTAAACCGCGTAACAATAAACCAAAATGAGAAATATTGAAAATCGCATCATGACGACTGATTTCTGCGGGTAGAACTTTCCTTGCTTGTGAGGTTGATAACTCAAAATCAGGAATTGCTACCACTGCTACTATATCCCGATGCCAGGGAACATCGCTAACTTCCCAACAATTGTTACTAGTAGCAGCCAAACGACAACCACCCAATAGCGCTGGTACTACATTATCAGGATGTCCTTCCATGGCGATCGCTAATTTCATCACCTCCAATTCAGACAAAGGCCTACCAGCCAATTCGTTAGCTGCAACCAAACCGCCGACAATAGCCGTTGCGGAACTACCCAAACCTCTAGATAAAGGCACACCTAACTTAATCCTTATTTTTACTGATGGTGCTGTTTGTTCTATATGCTGATATAACTTAATAAACGACTGATACAAAAGATTACTCTCATCAGTTTGTACCTTTTCTGCCTCCATACCAGAAACTTGAATCATTAAACCATCTACATTAAGAGTAGTAAATTCAAATTCATTGTAAAGCTTCAAAGCAGCACCAAGGCAATCAAAACCCGGACCCAAATTTGCAGTCGTGGCGGGAACTTTAACAGTAATGTGATTAATGTGAGAAAATACAGCCATTGAGATTAATTCAAAATTCCAATATAAACTACTTCATCTTACAGAAACACTAAGTAAGCGTAAAGCTCAGTTACTTTTCTCAGGAGGATACACTGCGCTAACAGTATTGAATATGTTCTTTGACACTTGCGTAAGTCCTACTGATTACGAAATATTTATAGCAAGACTTATAGTAAGACATAGATTAGGGGATTAAAGCCGAGCAATTTAACGTAAGATGTAGTTTGAGTGAGTATAAATCAGCTAAATTTAATTTTATCACTAATAATGGCGTTTTTTTACATAGGCAAAAGTGGGAATTTTGGAATATTCATTGACAGTACATAACTATATACTTCTAGAAAGCTAGTCCTAAGTTAGCAAACAAAGGACTATTAAAGAACTTTAGAGGTAAAAATTATATAAATAATTCCGTAATTATCCACAGAAAGTTTTTTGGTCACACCGACCATATTTAATTTCCAGAAGATATCTAAGCGATGTTCTTCTAATTCACTTGACTAATATCCATCTATAGGGTTATACTTGTTCACGTTCAGTGGAACAAGAAATAAAACAAACACATTGCTTTTAATTATCCATTAGTCAAATATCGTTATTCATTTTTTCATTGATTGTAAGGGGTAAAAGTTTTGAAAAGTGTATAGTTTAGCTAATTGCAGATGAAACGCCTCTCATTACTATCCTCTCACGTAGTATATATATACTAACTGTTTAGGAAATATTTTTCTAGGGTGCGTAACAGGAAGAAAACCTCAAAATAAGGTGCGTAAATTTATCTAAATTTATCTATTTTTTGGTTACTTTTTGGCGGAGAGTATGATTCAATAAAAATTTGGTAAATTCAGTTAGTTAGTCTGGGAGTATCTATGACATCATTGATAGAATTAAAACCAAAGGTAGTAAGTGATTCACAATCCAAAGTGGAGGGGTCACGTTGGCTGATTCTTGGTGGTGGAGATCATGCCATCAAATTTGCTCAACTGTTGTTAGCTCATAAACCATCAGAAGAATTAGTTATTCTCACGGAAGATTCCCATAATATCTCTGATATCTTGAACTTAGAAGAAACTGAAACCCAGATAACTTATGATGGAAGACTAAGCGATTTATCCAACTGGAGTCAGCAATCCTGGTCTGGCGTGGTCGTGGAGACTCAAACAGTCCTCTCTGAAAAACAAGCGCAAAGTCTAATGCAACTGCGACTAAAAGGTATTCCGGTTTATGGTCTACCCGATATTTGGGAAACCTTATATCACAAACTCCCTCCCTCCGTACTTGAGGATGAGTGGTTTACCTTTAGTAGTGGTTTTCGACTAGTATCTAGTAATACTAGTCGAAAAATCAAGAGATATACAGATATAATAGTCACTATGCTATTATTTATCTTACTATTTCCGCTCATGGTTTTGGTAGGGCTGATGATTAAACTAGATAGTCCAGGTCCGATTTTCTATAGCCAATTGCGAACCGGACTCAACGGTAAACCATTTCGGGTTTACAAGTTCCGTTCCATGTATCAAGATGCTGAAAAACAGGGAGCGCAATGGGCAAGCCAACGTGATTCCCGCATTACCAGAGTAGGACATTGGCTACGACTCCTGCGAATTGACGAACTACCCCAGATTTGGAACGTGTGGCGCTCAGAAATGAGCCTAATTGGTCCTCGTCCAGAAAGGCCAGAATTTGATGTCAAGCTCAAAGAAGCGATTCCTTACTACGAACTGCGTTATTTAGTCAAACCAGGAATCACAGGTTGGGCGCAAGTCCTTTATCCCTACGGTGCTTCCATAGAAGATGCCTACGAAAAGTTGTCCTACGACATATACTACTTGAAAAACTATTCGCTCTGGTTGGATTTAGTCATTGCTTTTAAAACCATCAAAGTCGTCTTATTAGGTAAAGGCCGATGAATCAAAAAGTCTTGGTGACAGGCGGTGCAGGCTATATCGGTTCTCATGTAGTCCGTCAACTGGGAGAAGCTGGTTATGACGTAGTTGTCTATGACAACTGCTCCACAGGTGTGCCTAAATCCGTACTCCATGGTCAACTAATTATTGGTGATTTAGCAGATATAGACCACCTTTACCAAGTTTTTGCCAAGCATCAATTTAGTGCAGTACTTCACTTTGCTGCCAGTCTAATTGTGCCAGAATCGGTTGCGTACCCCCTTGATTACTACGCTAATAACACCCGTAATACCCTAAATCTGCTCCGCTGTTGTAGTGTTATGGGCGTTAACCAATTAATTTTTTCTAGTACGGCCGCAGTTTATGGCGAGCCTCAAGAAAATCCGGTTACGGAAAATACTCCTACCCTACCGATTAACCCCTACGGACGCTCCAAAATGATGAGCGAATTAATGATTCAAGACTACGCCCTAGCGTCTTCTATGCGGTATATAATACTGCGTTACTTTAACGTTGCCGGAGCCGACCCTGGGGGAAGAATCGGACAGAACTCACCGAATGCAACTCACTTGATTGCAAATGTTTGTCATGCTGCCCTGAAACGCCAATCAGCATTAAAGATATTTGGCAGCGATTTCCCCACTCCAGATGGTACAGGAATCCGAGATTATATCCATGTTGAAGACCTGGCCACAGCCCATGTAGATGGTTTACGCTACTTGGAACAGAACGGAGAAAGTCAAATTCTCAACTGTGGCTATGGCCAAGGTTATAGTGTTAGGCAAGTGGTGGACCGGGCCAAAGCTATTTCTGGGGTAGATTTTCCTGTGATTGAATTAGAACGTCGTCCTGGAGACCCAGCCTGGGTAACAGCTTGTGCGGATAAAATTAGGCAGGTATTGAATTGGCAACCCAAGCATAATAATCTGGATCATATCATCTATAGTCATCTAGCTTGGGAAACTAGTAAATTAACAGATATAATAGAACCCACGGGTTAGGGAGACAGATGAGAGGGTTGGGTAGGGGTCAGATTGACCGTAGTAGAGACGTTCCATGGAACGTCTCTACATAGAGTAGACACTTCCAGAATGAAGCAGCAAAAAAAACAGGAAAAATGTTAAAAAAAAATGTTAACATTAGTGAGATTTTTTGGAGCGGATAACCTCTCACATTGACCACAGAAAGAAAAGAAAATCTGGTAAGTGTTAGCTTATGTTAGCTTTTTTTGCAGAACTTATTTAGTTTACAAAATGTCTTTAATGTGAATAAATAAGTGATAAAACCAATATATTTTTTTATGAAATTAATATATGTCTATTAACCAAGAAGACCAAGATTCCATTGATATTCAACAGTATTGGCTGATCTTAAAAAGACGTTGGTTCGTCGCCTCAGTTGTGATGGCCTCCGTCATCTCAGCTACAGCCTTTATGACTTACACACAAAAACCAGTTTACGAATCACAAGGTAAGCTCGTTTTTACCAAAAAAGATGCGGCTTCATCCTTGTCAAGTCTATCAGACAAGATGGGAGAATTGGGCGGACTCACAAACCTCAGCAACCCAGTTGATACCGAAGCCGAAGTCATCCGTTCCAATCCCATTATCAGCAAAACTATTAATGATCTCAAGCTCAAGGGTAAAAAAGGCGCACCCATGACCACGGATGCTTTCCTGAAAACACTCAAGCTCAAGACTATCCGGGGGACGGATGTGATGGAACTTTCCTACAAAAGTACGGATAAACAAGAGGCTGCCAATGTAGTGAATTCCTTGATGAAACATTACCTGGCTAGTAATATTAACACTAACCGTGCTGAGGCGATCGCCGCCCGGGAATTTTTGTCTCAGGAGTTGCCAAAGGTAGAAAGACGAGTTACGGAAGCAGAAATAGCCCTACGTCGGTTTAAAGAAAAGAACCGAGTCGTCGCTTTGGATGTAGAAGCCAGAGTGAGTTTGGAATCCTTAGGAAGGCTAACTGAGTCCATTACCCAAAGCCAAGGGGAATTGGCCGCAGCTTATACTCGCTCAGTAGCATTACAAAATGAAATGAAACTGACTACACAACAAGCCGTTGATCTGAGCAGTTTAAGTCAATCCCCTGGGGTACAGCAGGTACTAACAGAATACCAAAAGACACAACACGAATTGGCGATAGCGCGAACCCTTTATACCAATGATAATCCCAAAGTTGTTGATCTATTACTCAAAGAAGCAGCCCAGAAAAAAGAACTAGAAGCCCGAGTTACCGAAACCGTTGGTAATTCCAACTCCTTACCCAAACAGAACTTGCAGATAGGAGAACTCAAACAGGCATTAACTCAGGATCTAGTCAAGTCAGAGGTAGAAAGATTGGCCTTGACAAACCAAGTCGGGGAATTACGGAAGGTATTTATGGTCAATAAAAGCCGTTTAGATAGCTTACCTCGACTCGAACAACAACAGTTACAGCTACAGCGACAGTTAATGGTAGCACAAACCACCTATCAAGAACTGCTGAGGCAATTCCAGTTAGTTCAAGTCATGGAGAATCAGAATGTAGGTAATGCCCGGATCATTTCTGAGGCTTTAGTGCCTGAGATTGCCGTATCTCCCAAAAAGCCTCTAAATTTAGCACTAGGTGGTTTTTTGGCACTGCTTCTGGGTGCAGGGACAGCACTCCTGTTAGAATCTATGAACCAAACCTTGAAGAATATTGAAGAAGCCAATCGGTTGTTGGGCTTCCCCTTGCTGGGGACAATTCCCCTATATGGTGAAAAAAAGACGAAAAATCCCGTGGAAGGTCTGCTGGAAGTGCCTTTGCTGGATCAACCTTATTCACCAGTCAGTACATCCTTGGAAATGCTCCATACTAACCTGGGCTTCACCATTTCTGACAAAGAGTTACAGGTGATTTTGGTCACTAGTTCAACATCTGGAGAAGGTAAATCTTTTGTGGCAGGAAATCTGGCTGTAGCCGCATCCCATGTGGGAAAACGCGTGCTGTTAATAGATTGTGATATGCGTCGTCCCCGTCAGCATCGCATTTGGGAAATACCCAACCTGCTGGGCATGAGTAATATCTTAGCGGGTCAGAACGAGGTAAAACCAGCTATCCACAAAGTATTCTTGAATGTGGATATGCTGCCAGCCGGAAAAATTCCGCCTAACCCGGTGACACTCTTGGATTCCCAGCGTATGGCTGACTTGATTGAGAAAGCCCGCCAGGATTATGATTTTGTGATCATTGACTCGCCACCATTGACGGCAGTTACTGATCCTCTGATTATCAGCAAGTTTGCAGATGGGATATTGTTGGTTGTGCGTCCTGGCCAGGTAGAATATTCAGCGTTGAAGTCCGCAAAATCATTACTCAATCAATCAAAAGTGCCTGTTTTGGGTATGGCCGTAAATGGTGTTAGTGAGGAAAGCGGTTATGGTGGTTACTATTATTATAGAGGCTATAGAGGTTACTATCGAGAAAGAGAAGAAACCAGTAAGAACAACAGGTCCGCGGAAATTAATCTGAAATAAAGCTTGACTTTATTCCCTGCTCATGCAACACTTTAAAACTAAAATGTGTTAACCTTGATTAGTTAGGGACAAACACAGTTTTTACATCTGTAGGATTAATTGAATGATCACTGTTTTGGGAGTTGAGCTTTGATGGTCTTAGGATCTCAGTTCCTCCCTCGCAACCTACTCGTAACGGAGAAGGCCAAAGCAGGGGAAGGCTGTATCTAATTATGGTATAATGGTACTGTGATGCGATCGCTAACCAATTCAATACTGATAGAAAAAACCTATTAACCTTGGTTAACTACGTTAGTTGTGTATCTCGGCTACCCCAATCATAAATATATGACCATCAGTGCCGTAAAAGATCTTGCAAAAGATATTACTTTAGAAAAGTTCTTAATGATGCCGGAGACCAAGCCCGCGTCAGAGTTCTTGGCTGGGGATATTATTCAAAAACCTCTGCCTAAAGGCAGACACAGTTGTTTACAGTACGAATTATGTAATGGAATTAATCAGGTTACAAAAAAGGGGAAGTTAGCCTATGCTTTCCCTGAATTGAGGTGTAGCTTTGGTAATCGCTCAATTGTTCCTGATATAGCAGTTTTTACATGGGAGCATATTCCCTTCCTGGCAAATGGAGAAGTCCCAGATAGATTTGAACAGTCTCCAGATTGGGTA